>JANMAO010000023.1:0-5287 GCA_031359875.1 Lysobacter sp. | reverse complement strand
GTGCCGTTCGACCATGATCTACAGCGTCAAGGCAGATGACCATGAACCCGATACCGTTGCTGCTCCCGATCGCGGCCGCACTGGCGCTGTTGCCCGGCTGCCAACGTAATGCCGAAGCGGGCAGCACGGCCAAGGCCGTCCAGGCCACAAGCGCTGACACGGCCGAGGGTCCGGTCACGGCCACGAAGCTGGACGCGGGCGCACTGATCGCCCGCGGCGACTATCTGGTCCGCACCACAGGCTGCAATGACTGCCACACCGCCGGCTATGCAGACGCGCAGGGCCAGGTCGACAAGGCGCAATGGCTGACCGGTTCGCCACTGGGGTGGCACGGGCCCTGGGGCACGACCTTTGCTGCCAACCTGCGTATGAAGGCGGCTGGCATGGACGAGGCGAGCTGGCTCGCCTACACCGGCGACCTGCATACCCGGCCGCCGATGCCCGATTTCGCCCTGCGCGCGATGACCCGCGATGATCGACGCGCGATCTACCGTCTCATCGCCTCGCTCGGCCCCGGCGGCCAGCCGGCGCCGACCTACCTGCCGCCAGGCCAGCCACCGCAGCCGCCATATTTCCAGCTCGTGCTGCCGCCAGCGCCGATCGCCAACGCGGTTCCGCCAGGCTGAATGGGGCCATCGGAAGGCGTCCCCGACCTTTGGCATCAATACTGGCATCGCGTCGCGCTTGGCCGAACAGCGCTGAAACCGTACAATAACGGTACGGATTCACTGCCCGGCCCAGCGCCCATGCTCCGCGTCACCAAACTCACGGATTACGCGACGGTCGTGCTGACCGTGCTCGCGGCCGACCCCGATGCCGTGCTGAGCGCGCCGGAACTGGCCGATCGTGCCGGTCTGGAAACGCCGACCGTCAGCAAGCTGCTCAAGCCGCTGGCGCAGGTAGGGCTGGTAGAAGGCTTCCGCGGCGCCAATGGCGGTTACCGGCTCGCTCGACCGGCCGGCGAGATCGGCCTGATCGAGATCGTGGAGGCAATGGAAGGCCCGCTGGGCATGACCGAATGCAGCGTCCACGCCGGCGCCTGCGGCATCGAGCAGTCCTGCGGCGTGCGCGCGAACTGGCGCCGGATCAACGACGTGGTTGCCGATGCGCTTCGCGGAGTGACGCTCGCACAGATGCTGGCGCCACCGCCACGCATTCACCGCAAGACCGGCTCCAGCAAGACCAGCTCCAATAAAACCAGCTCCAATAAGACAATCCCGGCCACTCTGGCGACGGCCTGAGGAACAGATCATGGCCATCGAAACAACAACGGTCGAAAACGCCGAAATCATCGAGCAACTCGGTCGTCGCTACGACGCCGGCTTCGTCACCGAGATCGAATCCGACTCGCTGCCGCCCGGCCTGAGCGAGGACATCATCCGTGCGCTCTCGGCGAAGAAGGAGGAGCCGGAATGGATGACCGAGTGGCGCCTGTCCGCCTACCGCCATTGGCTGACCATGCCGATGCCGCATTGGGCCAAGCTCAACATCTCGCCGATTGATTTTCAGTCGTTGAGCTATTACAGCGCGCCAAAAGCGAAGTACGCGTCTCTCGACGAAGTTCCGCAGGAGCTGCTCGACACCTACGAAAAACTCGGCGTGCCGCTGCATGAGCGCGCCAAGCTGGCAGGCGTCGCCGTCGATGCGGTGTTCGACTCGGTTTCGGTCGGCACCACCTTCCGCAAGGATCTGGCCGAGAAAGGCGTGATCTTCTGCTCGATGTCCGAGGCGATCCGCGAGCAACCGGAGTTGGTGAAGCAGTATCTAGGCAGCGTCGTACCCACTGGTGACAACTACTTCGCTGCGCTTAACTCGGCGGTTTTTTCCGACGGCAGCTTCGTATTCATCCCCAAGGGCGTGCGCTGCCCGATGGAACTGAGCACTTACTTCCGTATCAACGCGATCAACACCGGCCAGTTCGAGCGGACCTTGATCATTGCCGAAGACAAGAGTTACGTCTCGTATCTCGAAGGCTGCACCGCACCGATGCGCGACGAGAACCAACTGCACGCCGCGGTGGTCGAACTGGTCGCGCTGGACGATGCCGAGATCAAATATTCGACCGTGCAGAACTGGTACCCCGGCGACGAGGAAGGCCGCGGCGGCATCTACAACTTCGTCACCAAGCGCGGCGAATGCCGCGGTGCCCGCAGCAAGATCAGCTGGACCCAGGTCGAGACCGGCTCGGCGATCACGTGGAAGTATCCGAGCTGCGTGCTGCTGGGTGACGACTCGGTCGGCGAATTCCACTCGGTCGCGCTCACCCATCATCGCCAGCAGGCTGACACCGGTACCAAGATGATCCACGTCGGCAAGCGCACCAAGTCGAAAATCGTCAGTAAGGGAATCAGCGCCGGGCGTGGCCAGAATTCGTATCGCGGCCTGGTCAAGGTCGAACGCAGCGCCGAGGGCGCGCGCAACCATACCCAGTGCGACTCGCTGCTGATCGGCAAGCAATGCGGCGCGCACACGTTCCCGTATATCGAGGTCAAGCATCCGTCGGCGACGGTCGAGCACGAAGCCACGACTTCCAAGATTTCCGACGACCAGATGTTCTATTGCCGTTCGCGCGGGATCAGCGAAGAAGACGCGGTGTCGCTGATCGTCGACGGCTTCTGCAAGCAGGTGTTCCGCGAGTTGCCGATGGAGTTCGCGGTGGAAGCGAAGAAGTTGCTGGAAGTCAGTCTTGAAGGTGCGATTGGCTGATGTAGGGCGGGTTTCAACCCGCCGCCACGCGCGAAACAAAACGGCGGGTTGAAACCCGCCCTACGGAAAACGAACCATGCTGAAGATCGACAACCTCCACGTCCGCGTCGCCGGCCGTGAAATCCTCAAAGGCCTCTCGCTGGACGTGAAGCCTGGCGAAGTGCACGCGATCATGGGACCGAATGGCGCCGGAAAGTCGACCCTTGGCAACGTGCTTGCGGGACGCGAAGGCTACGAGATCACCGACGGCTCGGTGATGTTCGAGGGCAATGACCTGTTTGCGCTGGAACCGGAGCAGCGCGCCGCCGCCGGCGTGTTTCTTGCCTTTCAGTATCCGGTCGAAATCCCCGGCGTGAACAACACCTACTTCCTGCGCGCGGCGCTCAATGCACAACGCAAGGCGCGTGGCGAGACCGAGCTCGATTCGATGCAGTTCCTCAAGCGCGTTCGCGAGAAACTGGCGGTGCTGCACTTGGACGACCGGCTGCTGCAACGCGGTGTCAACGAGGGTTTCAGCGGCGGCGAGAAAAAGCGCAATGAGATTTTCCAGCTCGCGGTGCTGGAGCCGAAGCTGGCGATCCTCGACGAAACCGATTCCGGCCTCGACATCGATGCGCTGAAGAACGTCGCCGAAGGCGTCAATGCGCTGCGCGCGCCGGATCGTGCGTTCCTGCTGATCACCCACTACCAGCGCCTGCTCGATTACATCCGACCGGATGTGGTGCATGTGCTCGCCGACGGCCGCATCGTTGAAAGCGGCGGCCCGGAACTCGCGCTGCAACTCGAGCAACACGGTTACGAGTGGATCAAGGACCGCGTCGCGCCGGGGGTGGCTGCCTGATGAGCGCCTTGCTCGACTCGCTGGCGAAAAGCTTCGATGGCGACGCAGAACGGCGCGCCGTTCTCGATGCTGCGCTTCACGATGGCCTGCCGGGCCCACGTAGCGAGGCCTGGAAATACACATCGCTGCGTGCGCTGGAACGACGCGTGTTCGCCCAGGCGATGCCGATACTCGCCGACATCGACCCGGCATTGCTGGCCGACATTCCTGCGCCGCGGCTCGTGTTTGTCAACGGCCGCTTCGATGCCCGCCATTCCGATGCGGCTGGCTTGCCTGATGGCGTGGAGCTGCTGCCGCTGTCTCAGGTAATGGGAAGCGGCGAGCCGCGCGCCAGCAATTTCCTTGCGCGTCGCCATGGGCGCGGCGATGAAGTCTTCGCCCGACTCAACGCCGCACTCGCGGACGATGGTGCAGTGCTTCGGATTGCCGAGGGCATCCAGGTTGCACTGCCCGTGCATCTTGCCTTCGTTGGCGTGCCCACTGGAACCGAAGCCGCATGGCATTCGCGTCATCTGATCGAATTGCATGCCGGCGCCAGCGTGACCGTGGTCGAACATCACCTCGGCGCAGGCGAGCACGCAAACCTCGGCAACGCGCTCACGCATGTGCATCTTGCAAGCGGCTCGCAACTCCTGCATGCCCGCATCCAGGATGAGTCGACCGGCGCCACGCTGCTGGGGCGAACCGATGCGGTGCTGGCGCGCGATGCGCACTACCAGCGCAGCGACCTGGAGCTTGGCGCCGCGCTGTCACGGCACGAGCTCAATGTGCGGCTCGAAGGCGACGGCGCACGCGTGTCGGCCAGTGGCGTATTGCTCGCGACAGGCAGACGCCATGTCGACACCCGCCTGGGCATCGAACACATCGGCCGCGACACCGTTTGCGACCTGTTCTGGCGCGGGCTGGCCGCCGGCCGCGGCCGCGCTGTGTTCCACGGTGGCATTGTCATTCGCCCGGGCGCCGACGGCAGCGATGCCCGCCTGTCGAACAAGAACCTGCTGCTGAGCGACACTGCCGAGATCGATACGCAACCCGTGCTGGAGATCCACGCCGACGAGGTCAAGGCCGCGCACGGTGCGACCGTCGGCCAGCTGGATCCGACCGCGATGTTCTACCTGCGTTCGCGCGGCCTGCCGGAGCCCGAGGCACGCCGCCTGCTCACCACGGCGTTCTGTCGCGAAGTGACGGCGGCCGCTGCATCGCCCACACTGCGCGACACCCTGACCCTGGCGCTCGATTTCGCGCTGGCACGGCTGGAGTCGCCATGAGCAAGGTCAGCATTGCCAGTGCCGAGCATTTCGCCTGGGGCAACGCCTGCGACGGCTGGTTCCTGCTGGAAGGCGACGACCTGACCGTGATCGAGGAGCGCGTCCCGCCCGGCATGGCTGAGATCCGGCACCGCCATGCGGCCGCGCGCCAGTTCTTCTACGTGCTGCTCGGCGAAGCGACGCTTGAGGTCGATGGCCAGATCCATGTGCTGGGACCCGGTGAAGGCCTGCACGTGCCGCCCGGCGCCGCGCATCAGCTGCGCAACACCGGCAATACCGACACCCGGTTTCTGGTCGTGTCATCGCCGGACAGTCACGGCGACCGTAGCGCGGCACCGGCATGAACGCTCCTGCGATGGTGCCGGCAGCGATCGACTGGCCGCGGGTACGCGCCGATTTCCCGCTGCTCGCCCGCCAGGTCCATGGCAAGCCGCTGGTCTATTTCGATTCGGCCAACACCGGCCAGAAACCC
>JANMAO010000143.1:0-9481 GCA_031359875.1 Lysobacter sp. | reverse complement strand
CTAGCTAAAGCGCCTCGTGCCCCACATCCAGTTCGCGCACGCGCTTGGCATCGCGACGTTGCTCGACCAGTCCGCGTACGCGCTCCCGCACGCCGTCGGCGTCCTTGATGTCTGCCAGTACCACGGTCGGCGTGGTGGTGTCGGACGTGCTGAGGACGATGTCGCCGATGCCGACCATGCGCTGCCAGAACGTCTGCTGGAAGTGCGTGTCCTTGACCCGATACAGCTCGAGATCGTCGGTGATCCGGTTGAACACGCCATGGGTGTTCTTCAGGCGCTGGTCGGTCAGCACGTAGCGTGTGCTGCGCGTAACCAGCGCACGCCAGAGCACCCAGGGGATCGGGATCACCAGGACGCACGCGACCCACGCCCACAGGTTCTGCCACTGGGAAGGTCCGCCGCTCCAGACCTCATGCTCGTCGATCGCCGTGGGAACAATGCCCTCACTGTCGTTCATCGCGCTCTCCGGTGCGGTCCGTCGGCATCATAAGCGGTCAATTGGCAAGCGCGGACATTGCTCGGTTGCAAGTCATCGCGACCAATCGGCGGACTCGCGTTTTAGTACTACGTCGATTGCCCTACTTGCACGGCAACCCTTCCAGGGCCATCGACGCCGCATACATCGGGGTCGGCGTCAGCGTGTTGGCCTTGGCCTTCGCGACCGAGTCCTCCAGATAGATGCGCGCGCGACCTTGGCTATCGAGCTTGGGCGGCACCGCATTGGCCGGCCGGCGCCAGACGCGGACGACCGCTTGCTGGGTCGCGCAGGTGGCGTTGGGGACGCGGATCAGGTCGTTGAAGACCCAGCCGGTTGCCACGCTGGGCTTGGCGGTGTCCGCGTCGACGAAGCGCGCACGCGACTGGCAGCTGGGGCTGGTGCGGACCACGTCGAATTTGTACGGCTGCGCCGCGTCGCCGGTGAACATGCCTTCCAGTCGCGCGCAGGCTTCCGGGATGCCGCGCAACGTATGCGCCACGCCGATGGCCTGCGGCGTGGCGGCGGCACGCTTGATTTCCGGGGTCGGATCGGCGGCGTGCGCCGGCAACAATGCAGCCAGCGGCAGGGCGGCGGCGAAAAGCAAGGCGGCATGGCGCATCGAAGGACTCCAGCATTCGGTCAAGAGGGCAGCAGGCTGGCATGGCCGGCCTGAACCCTGTTTGACGCGGTTCCGCCCGTCGCGGGGCTGTGCCATAGTCGGCCGGTTGCCACTTGGCATCACTCCGGGGAGGGGTTTCATGTTGGAGCAGTATGGTTTGACCCTGGCGCTCGTGTGCGCCGGGTTCGCGATTCTCTACGGCATCATTTCCACGCGATGGATCAACGCGCAGCCCGCCGGCAACGAGCGCATGCAGCAGATCGCCGGCGCGATCCAGGAAGGCGCCCGCGCCTACCTCAACCGTCAATACACCACCATTGGTATTGCCGGCGTCGTGCTGTTCGTGGTCATTGGTTTCGCGCTCAACTGGCAAACCGCGATCGGCTTCCTGATTGGCGCCGTGCTCTCGGGCGCAGCCGGTTACATCGGCATGAATGTCTCGGTGCGCGCCAACGTGCGCACCGCCGAAGCCGCGCGTCGTGGCATCGGCCCGGCGATGGACGTCGCCTTCCGCGGCGGTGCGATTACCGGGATGCTGGTGGTCGGCCTCGGCCTGCTCGGTGTCGCCGGCTACTACCTCATCCTGCAACGCATGGGAATCACCGGCGAGCCCGCGCTGCACGCGCTGGTCGGCCTCGCTTTCGGCGCTTCGCTGATCTCGATCTTCGCGCGACTGGGTGGCGGGATCTTCACCAAGGGTGCGGACGTCGGTGCCGATCTCGTCGGCAAGGTCGAAGCCGGCATTCCCGAGGACGACCCGCGCAACCCGGCGGTGATCGCGGACAACGTCGGTGACAACGTCGGCGACTGCGCAGGCATGGCGGCCGACCTGTTCGAGACCTACGCGGTCACCATCATCGCGACCATGCTGCTCGCCGGCTTGACCTTCGCCGCCGACACCAACGCGGTGCTGTATCCGCTCCTGCTGGGCGCGGTGTCGATCATCGCCTCGATCGTTGGCGCGTTCTTCGTCAAGGTGCGCGGTACTGATGGAAGCAGCGGCGGCTCGATCATGGGCGCGCTGTACAAGGGCGTCATCGTCTCGGCGCTGCTGTCGGCGGTCGCGTTCTGGTTCGTCACGGCCGAGTTGTTCCCGAGCGGCCTTACCAGCATCGACAACACGCTGACGATCTCGGCGAACAACATCTTCTTCTGCGGGCTCATCGGCCTGGCGCTGACAGGCGTCATCGTCTGGATCACCGAGTACTACACCGGCACCCAGTTCAAGCCGGTGCGGCACATCGCGCAGGCATCGACCACCGGGCACGGCACCAACATCATCGCCGGCCTCGGCGTATCGATGAAATCGACCGCGCTGCCCGTGATCTCGGTGTGCATCGCGATCTGGGGTGCGTTCAATCTCGGCGGCCTGTACGGCATCGCCATCGCCGCGACCGCGATGCTGTCGATGGCCGGCATGATCGTCGCGCTCGACGCCTACGGCCCGATCACCGATAACGCCGGTGGCATCGCCGAGATGGCCGAACTGCCACCGGAAGTGCGCAGCGTCACCGACCCGCTGGATGCGGTCGGCAACACCACAAAAGCCGTGACCAAGGGTTATGCGATCGGTTCGGCCGCATTGGCGGCGCTGGTGCTGTTCGCCGATTACACGCACAACCTCAACACCGTCGGCGAGGCGAAGGCGGCGTTGAGCGGTGTCGCGTACGAGGCGATCCGCTTCGACCTGTCCGACCACATGGTCATCATCGGCCTGCTGATCGGCGGCCTGATCCCGTACCTGTTCGGGGCGATGGCGATGGAAGCGGTCGGCCGCGCCGCGGGCGCCGTGGTCGAGGAAGTGCGTCGCCAGTTCCGCGACATCCCCGGCATCATGGAAGGCACCGGCAAGCCGGATTACTCGCGCGCGGTCGACATGCTGACCAAGTCGGCGATCAAGGAAATGATCGTGCCGTCCCTGCTGCCGGTCGCGGTGCCGGTCGTCGTCGGCCTGCTGCTCGGACCCAAGGCGCTCGGCGGCCTGCTGATCGGTACCATCGTCACCGGCCTGTTCGTCGCGATCTCGATGACCACCGGCGGCGGCGCCTGGGATAACGCCAAAAAGTACATCGAGGATGGCAACTTCGGCGGCAAGGGTTCCGAGGCGCACAAGGCCGCGGTCACCGGGGACACCGTCGGCGACCCGTACAAGGACACCGCCGGCCCTGCGATCAACCCGCTGATCAAGATCATCAACATTGTGGCGTTGCTGCTGGTGCCGCTGCTGACACAGTAGGGTCAGCCGCAAAACCCGAACGGCGGCCCTCGGGCCGCCGTTTTTTGTTGTGGGACGGCCAGCGCGTAGAATGCGCGCCCTCCCCCCAACCCGGTGCGGCCGACTTCGGCCGCACATCAGCACGTCGGAGTAATCCCCCATGGGCCTGGACCTCGTCGTCACCGGCAAGAACCCGCCGGACGAAATCAACGTCATCATCGAAATCCCGAAGGACGCCGAACCGGTCAAGTACGAGGTCGACAAGGCCAGCGGCGCGATCTTCGTCGATCGCATCCTGTCCACGCCGATGCGCTATCCGTGCAATTACGGCTACATCCCGCACACCGTCTGCGGCGATGGCGACCCAGCCGACGTGCTGGTGATCCTGCCGCTGCCGCTGATCCCGGGCTCGGTGATCCGCTGTCGCCCGGTCGGCGTGCTGAAGATGTCAGACGAGGCCGGCAGCGACGAGAAGATCCTCGCGGTGCCGATCGACAAGGTCTTCGCCGGCTACAGCCACATCGACGACATCGGCAAGGTCAGCCCGCACTGGTGCGACCGCATCGGCCACTTCTTCGAGCACTACAAGGATCTGGAGAAGGGCAAGTGGACCCGACTCGACGGCTGGGGCGGCGCCGCGGAAGCCAAGCAGATCATCCTCGACTCGATCACCCGCTACGACACGACCCCGGACAAACCGAATTTCTGATCGGCGAGACGTGGCCGACAGGCCTGGCACATCGAATTGATGCAGCCACTGGACAGCGGACACCCCGCAAAGTCCAGAGACGTTCGACCCATACGTGGTGCGACCAGGGCGATCAGCGCCCGGCCATATATGCGCATCGATCAGGCGCGGTCGGACAGCCCGTATTCGCCGACAGGCGCTAGCGGCCGGACATCGGTGACAGCGAATTTCCCCAGCGCCGTCATCATCGCGCTGTACCAACCGACGTCGTTGCGCAACTGCAGCCCCTGCGCCGGTTCGCGGACTTCCGCCATGAAATGGTCCAGTGCCGCGCGGAAGTGACTGCGGCCTTCTGGTGCGTCGCCGAAGCGCGCCCACAGGCTGCGCCAGGTCCGTGACAGCTGTCCGGCAAGCTGCCTTACGCGCTCCAGCTGCGGATGCGGGATGACATCGGCGAACAACATTCCAAACTGCGTGTTGAGTTCCCATGGCGTCATTACCGCGGGCACGTTCACCGTTTCAAACGCACACGCCGGCGCTGCGTCCTGCGGACTGATCAGTCGTGGCTGCCAGCCTGACGAGCGCGATGCATCATGCGGGCGCGCACGCGCGGCCAGCTCCCAGAACCCGTCGCCGCCCACGGTATCCACCACCAGATGGATGCGTGCCGCCTCGGCGTCATTGAGCACGCGGTGCGGTCGCCAGGTATCGAAGATCCAGCATTCCCCGGCCGCCATGTTGACAGTCGCGCCACCGCACTCGAAGCGCACGCTCGGTTGCGTCACGATCGGCACGTGCACCCGCACGCGCTCGGTCCAGTAGTAGCCCTGGTCGACATGCAGCGTGACCTCGGCGTGTCCCGACAACCGCATCAGCCGGCTGCGGCCAAGCACGACGCCCAAGCTCGCCATCACCTGGGTTAGATAGGGACAGGATGCGAGATGCGGCGTTGGCCGCATCGGTCCCGCGAATGCTTCGTTGGCAGGATCGCCCTCAACCGCGACCAGCGGCAGCATCGAATTGCCGGGAAAGCCCTGCGGGTGTGGACGCCACACGCCTTCGCCCAACGCCGCGACCTCGCTGGCGAGCGCCTCCGCATCGAAGATCAACGGCAATTGGAGGAAGGGAAACTGCAGCTTCACAAGTGACCGCTCCTGCATGCCGGATCCGGCATAGACGTTCGCATGTTACCCAACGACTGTCTCAGTGGAAGTGGAGCACGCCGTACTGGTAGCGCAGCGCGTAATAGATGACGTACAGCCACGACAGCAGGCCGTGCACGATCGCCCACAAGATCGACTTGTTGGCGCTCCATGAAATCGCGATCGCCATCGCGCTGCCGAAGCTGACGCCGGCCTTCCACACCTGTCCGTTGCTGCGCATCATCAGACTTCCCGATAGACCTGCGCGCCGGCCTCGCGAAACTCCGCGGCTTTTTCCGCCATGCCGGTGTCCAGCGCAGCAATGGCATCGACACCATGCTCGGCGGCGTAGTCGCGAACATCCTGGGTAATCTTCATCGAGCAGAAATGCGGGCCGCACATCGAGCAGAAATGCGCGAGCTTGTGCGCATCCTTGGGCAGGGTTTCGTCGTGGAAGCCCTTGGCCTTTTCCGGATCCAGGCCGAGGTTGAACTGGTCTTCCCAGCGGAACTCGAAGCGCGCCTTGCTCAACGCGTTGTCGCGGATCTGCGCACCGGGATGACCCTTCGCCAGGTCGGATGCATGCGCGGCAATCTTGTACGCCATGATCCCGTCGCGCACGTCTTCGCGATTCGGAAGGCCCAGGTGTTCCTTGGGCGTGACGTAGCACAGCATCGCGGTACCGAACCAGCCGATCATCGCCGCGCCGATCGCGCTGGTGATGTGGTCGTAACCCGGCGCGATGTCGGTGGTCAGCGGTCCCAGGGTGTAGAACGGCGCTTCCCCGCATTCGGCCAGCTGCTTGTCCATGTTCTCCTTGATCAGCTGCATCGGCACGTGGCCGGGGCCTTCGATCATGGTCTGGACGTCGTGCTTCCACGCGATCTTCGTGAGTTCCCCGAGCGTTTCCAGCTCGCCGAACTGCGCGGCATCATTGGCATCGGCAATGCAGCCAGGGCGCAGGCCATCGCCGAGCGAGAAGGCGACGTCGTACGCCTTCATGATCTCGCAGATATCCTCGAAATGCGTGTAGAGGAAGTTTTCCTTGTGGTGCGACAGGCACCACTTGGCGAGGATCGAGCCACCGCGCGAGACGATGCCGGTGACGCGCTTGGCGGTCAGTGGCACGTAGCGCAGCAGCACGCCGGCATGGATGGTGAAGTAGTCCACACCCTGCTCGGCTTGTTCGATCAATGTGTCGCGGAAGATTTCCCAAGTCAGCTCTTCCGCGCGGCCATCGACCTTTTCCAGCGCCTGGTAGATCGGGACGGTGCCGATCGGCACCGGCGAGTTGCGCAGGATCCACTCACGCGTTTCGTGGATGTGCTTGCCGGTCGACAGATCCATCACCGTGTCGGCGCCCCAGCGGATCGCCCACACCAGCTTCTCGACTTCCTCGGCAATCCCCGACGACACGGCGCTGTTGCCGATGTTGGCGTTGATCTTGGTCAGGAAGTTGCGGCCGATGATCATCGGCTCGCTTTCGGGGTGGTTGAGGTTGTTGGGCAGGATCGCGCGGCCGCGCGCGATCTCGTCACGCACGAACTCGGGCGTGATCAGGTTCTGGATATTGGCGCCGAAGCTCTCGCCGCGATGCTGCATCAGCAGGCCGGCGTCGCGGATCGCATCGATGCGCTGGTTCTCGCGGATCGCGACGAATTCCATCTCCGGGGTGACGATGCCGCGGCGGGCGTAATGCATCTGCGATATGTTGGCACCGGCGATGGCACGGCGCGGCAACGGACGACTGGCGAAACGCACTGCGTCGAGCCGCGCATCATGTTCACGACCGCGACCGAACGCCGACGACAACGCCGGCAGCGGTTCGCTGTCACCACGATCGGCGATCCACTGCGCCCGCAGCGGCGCGAGGCCGGTAGCGAGGTCAATGCGTGCATCGGGATCGGAATACGGACCGGAGGTGTCGTACACGGTGATCGGGGGATTGTCCTCACCGCCGAAGATCGTCGGCGTCTGCGATTGCACGACTTCGCGCATCGGTACGCGTACGCCGGCCTGTGTACCAGCGACATGGATCTTGCGTGAACCGGGAATCGGCCGCGTCACCGCTTCGGAAAGCTGCTCGGTGTCGCGGATCAGTTGCGAGGGCACTGCATTCATGGCATTCGTCCAAGGGGAAATTGCGGACGAAGCGGCGGCGCGCACCGATAAAATGACGGTGTCGCGAAGCCTCCCTACGCCGGTTTGAACCGGATCAGGTTCGAAGGGACTGTCTCAACCGGCCGCATTCACATTCGCCGCGCCGGTACCCCCGCTTCGGTGGACATTGAACCATGTCGCGGAAGCGGGTACCACCTGCACCTGTAGAGCCGAGCTTGCTCGGCTGCCTTTTTGGCTGTACGGCGGTAAGCGGAGCAAGCTCCGCTCTACAAAGGCCGATCAACGCAAAGACGCATTGATCGTCGCGAGCACGGGCCCACCCGGGCACAACTCCGCCGCACCGAGGCTGTTCAACGGCTCGGTAACAGTGCCCAGATGGCCATGCAGATCGTTGGCGGCCGGATCCACATACAACAGGCCGGTCACCACTTCGCCGTGGGCATGCCGCTGCTGGATGATGTTCATCGCGGCGATGCGGTCGCGCGGGTCGTAGCCGGCGTCGAGTTTGCGCAGGCGCAGAAGCGAACCGTCGTGCTGCTCGACCTCGAGCAACTTGCCTTCTGCGTATTCGACCGCGATCTCGGCGCGCGGCAGGATCACGTCCATGCGGTTCACCGCTTCGTTGTGCTCACGCACGTATTCGTAGCTCTTGGTGCTGCCGGGGTGGTTGTTGAAGGCGACGCAGGGACTGATGACATCGAGGAAGGCCGCGCCACGATGCAGCAGTGCGCCCTTGATCAGCGGTACCAGCTGTTGCTTGTCGCCGGAAAAGCCGCGACCGACGTAGCTGGCGCCCAGTTGCAGCGCCATGGTCACCAGATCCAGCGGGCTGTCGGTATTGGCGACGCCCTTTTTCGACACCGAACCCTGGTCGGCGGTGGCCGAGAACTGGCCCTTGGTCAGGCCGTAGACGCCGTTGTTCTCGACGATGTAGACCATGTCGACGCCGCGCCGGATCGCATGCACGAACTGGCCGATGCCAATCGACGCCGAGTCGCCGTCGCCGGACACGCCCAGATAGATCAGCTCGCGGTTGGCGAGGTTGGCGCCGGTCAGCACCGACGGCATGCGTCCGTGCACGGTATTGAAACCGTGCGACTGGCCGAGGAAGTAGTCGGGCGTTTTCGAGCTGCAACCGATGCCGGACAGCTTGGCGACGCGGTGCGGCGCGATATCCAGCTCCCAGCAGGCCTGGATGATCGCGGCCGAGATCGAGTCATGGCCGCAACCCGCGCACAGCGTGCTGATCTTGCCTTCGTAGTCGCGCCTGGTGAAGCCGATCGCGTTGCAGCCAAGCGAAGGATGATGGAGTTTTGGCTTGGTGAGGTAGGTCATGTTGGCTGCTCGACAACGACGCGACTTTGTAGAGCCGAGCTTGTTCGGCTCGGGATCCAACAGCAGCGGAGCAAGCTCCGCTCTACAAGGGCACAGGCACCAGGTAACTCGCTCATGCCACCTTCTCTGGACGCAAACGCGCGGAAATCGCATCGGTGATGAACCTTGCGGTGATCGGCGTGCCGTCGTAGTGCAGCACCGCGACCAGCCGCGCCGGATCGATGCCGAACGCGTCGACCAGCAGCATGCGCAGCTGCGCATCGCGGTTCTGCTCGACCACGAACACCGATTCGTGTGCGTCGATGAAGTCGCGCACCGAGTCGGCGAATGGAAACGCCCGCACTCGCAACGTATCCAGCGCGATGCCGTCCTGCTGCAGATGCTCGATCGCCTCGGCCATCGCCGGACTGGTCGAACCGAAATAGATCGCGCCATGCCGGGTTGGTGCAGGGGCATTGCGGATGACGGGCTGCGGCACCAATGATTTCGCCGCGTCGAACTTCTGCAACAACCGCTCCATGTTGTAGACGTAGTCCGGGCCGCGCTCGGAGTACTGCGCCTGCGGATTGCGCGAGGTGCCACGGGTGAAATAGGCGCCCTTGTCCGGATGCGTGCCGGGATAGGTGCGATACGGGATGCCGTCGCCGTCCACGTCCTTGTAGCGGGCAAATTCCCGCCCTGTTTCCAGCTCGTCCGCCGTCATCACCTTGCCGCGGTCGTAGGCGCGTTCGTCGTCCCAGACGAACGGCGCGCATAGCCGTTGGTTCATGCCGATGTCGAGGTCGGTCATGACGAAGATTGGTGTTTGCAGCCGGTCGGCGAGGTCGAGCGCGGCGGCGGCGAACTCGAAGCATTCGTGCGGATCCTCCGGGAACAGCAACAC
>JANMAO010000129.1:0-7939 GCA_031359875.1 Lysobacter sp. | reverse complement strand
CACGCCGGCGATCGCATCGGAGCCGTAGATCGCGGAAGCGCCGTCTTCCAGCACCTCGATGCGGTCAACGATCGCCAACGGAATGGTGTTGAGGTCGGAACTGCCGCTCACGCCCGAGGCGGAGGATTCATTGACCCAGCGGATGCCGTCGACCAGCACCAGCACGCGCTGGGAGCCGAGGTTGCGCAGGTCGACCTGGGCCGAACCGGCGCCGATGCCGCCGCCGCTGGCCGGATAGCCGAAGTTGCCGCTGGAGTTGAACTTGGCGTTGAGCGCCTTGCCGCTGGCAGTCAGGTCCTGCAGGTACTCACCGATCGAGGTCGCGCCGCTCTCGTCGATCTGGGCGCGCGTGATGATCGCGACCGGCTGGCTGGTGACCTTGTTGGTCTGCTTGATGCGGCTGCCGGTGACCTCGATCCGGTCGAGGGTCTTGGCCTGGACCGGAGCTGCCGGGCTGGCGGGAGTGGCGTCCTGCGCCGCGGCGAGGCCGGGCAGCAGCAACAGCAGGGAAACGTTGACAGCCATGGTGAGCCGGTTGCGGCGCAGCGCTTGCATCGTGAGATCTCCGGATGGGAAGAAAGTTTGACGTCCGCCAGCGCCCCTGCGCCTCTGCGGCACCCTTCTTGTAAACAATTCGTGAAGAAGGTTCAAGTGGCTGAATGGGATGTCCCCGACGTGATCCCATTCCCGGTTTCGCAACGCATTGCGGTTTGGAAGCCAGCCGCCATCCCGCGGGACTACAAAATCCATTCACTTTTGCTCGGCTATAGTCCGGCGCATGTCGCTATGCCCCCTGAAATTCGCCCTCGCCGGGCTATTTGTCCTGGCTTCCGGACTGGCCTTGGGTCAGCCCCCCGATCCGCAAACTGCGCAGATCCGTGCTGCGCTCGAGGCCGCCGAGCGGGGCCAGTTCGATCCGGGCCAGTATCCGGGTCTCTGGGGCCACCCGGGGCATCCGCTTTATCCCTGGGTCGAGTTTGCCCAGCTCAAGCACGACATCGACAACGTGCCCGATGCCCGCGCCAAGGCCTTCCTCGAAAACCACGAAGGCGAAGCGGTCGGCGACGCCTTCCGCGAATTGTGGCTGGCGTCGGCCTCGCGTCACCAGGACTGGCCCGCGTTCCGCGCGGCCTGGTCGCCTTCGATCAAGGGCGGCATCCTGCGTTGCGCCGAATTGAATGCGCGCCAGGCGACCGGCGCGGCCGATGCGCAGTGGATCAGCGACGCGCAGGCGTTGTGGCGTAGCACCGGCAAGTCATTGCCGACGGAATGCGACATCCCGTTCGCGGTACTGGCGGCGAAAGGCGGATTGCCGCCGGCGTTGCGATGGGAGCGGATCGACAAGGCCGCCGGCGAATGGAATGCCGGCGTCATGCGTGATGCGGCGCAAGGCTTGCCGCCCGACGAAGCCGCATTGGCCAATGACTACGCCTCCTTCATGGAGGCCGTCAACGAGCGCGCGCTGCGCTGGCCGAAAACCACGCGCAGCCGCTGGATCGCCTCGCAGGGATTGGCGCGGCTGGGCAAGTCGGTGCCGCTCGCGGCCGAGACGCAATTGCCGAAATACGCGCAGGCGCTCGATTTCACCGAGGCCGATCGCGGCCGCGTGCTGTACCAGATCGCGCTGTGGACGGTGGCCTCGTACGAGCCCGAATCCGCGCGTCGCCTCGCCGCGGTGCCCGCCTCCGCCTACGACGACAAGCTGCACGAATGGCAGGTCCGCGAAGCGATGGCGCGCTCGGACTGGCGCGCGGCGCTGGCCGGGATCCGGGCGATGCCGGACAAGCAGCGCAGTGATTCGCGCTGGACGTATTTCGAAGGCCGGCTGCTGGAGATGACCGGCGACAAGGCGGGCGCGCAGGCCGCGTACCACCGCGCCGCGCGCGAGCCGCAGTTCCATGGCTTCCTCGCCGCCGACCGCATCAACCAGCCGTACGCGCTGTGCCCGTGGCTGCCGCAGGACAGCGAAACTGCCAAGGCAGTGGTCGCGCGCGATCCGGCGCTGGTGCGTGCGGTCGGTCTGTACCGGATCGATCGCGAGGCGTGGGCGCAACGCGAATGGGACGACGCGCTGAGCCGTTTCGACGACACCCAGCGCCGGCTGGCGGTCGAAGTCGCGCAGGACAATGGCTGGTTCGATCGTGGCGTGTTCGGACTCGGCACCGCATCGGGTCAAAGCCGCCCGGACGAACTGCGCCTGTACACGCTGCGTTTCCCGCTGCACCACGAGCAGATGATCCGCCGCGAAGCGGTGAAAAACAGCCTCGATCCCGCCTGGATCGCCGCCGAGATCCGCGCCGAAAGCGTGTTCAACCCGAATGCGCATTCCGCTGCCAATGCGCTGGGGCTGATGCAGCTGTTGCCCGGCACCGGCATGACCGTCGCGCGGCAACTCGGCATCCCGTGGGCCGGCGCCAACAGCCTGTACGACCCCGACACCAACATCGTGCTCGGCAGCGCGTACCTGCGGCAGTTGCTGGACAAGTACGGCGGACAACCGTACTTCGCCATCGCTGGCTACAACGCCGGCCCGGCCCCGCTGTTGCGCTGGCAATCGCAGCGGCCCGGGATGGATCCTGATTTCTGGATCGAGACCATCAGCTACAAGGAAACCCGCGAGTACGTCGCCCGCGTGCTCGCCTTCAGCACCATCTACGACTGGCGCCTCAACGGCAACGCGCTGCCTTTGAGCGATCGCATGCGCGGGCGTACCAGCCTGGTGCGCAAGCCGTTCGTGTGCCCGCTGGCGATGCCGGCGGCCGGACAGGGTTGAACTGCGGCAGCGACAACCGCAGGCGGAATCCTAGGCGCGCCGCGGCGCGTTGCGACCAGTCGCCAGCGGGTCTGGTCGCGGCGCGGATCGAGACCATCAGCTACAAGGAAACCCGCGAGTACGTCGCCCGCGTGCTCGCCTTCAGCACCCTGTACGACTGGCGCCTCAATGGCAATGCATTGCCGCTCAGCGATCGCCTGCGCGGACGCAGCAACGTCGCGCGCAAGCAGTTCGTGTGTCCGCTGATGCTGCCGGGGACAAACTGAGCGGCATTCTTGTAGAGCCGAGCTTGCTCGGCTGCTGTCATCGGGCACCCAAGGCAAGCCGAGCAAGCTCGGCTCTACGCAAAGGGGACAACGCCTGCACGTGGCATCATCAATCCATGAAGGCGATGCAGACCTATCTCGTCGGCGGCGCGGTGCGTGACAAGCTGCTCGGCTTGCCGGCCGGCGATCGCGATTTCGTTGTCGTCGGTGAAACACAGGAGGCGATGCACGCACGCGGCTTCAAGCCGGTCGGTCGCGACTTCCCGGTGTTCCTGCATCCGCACACCGGCGAGGAATACGCACTGGCGCGCACCGAGCGTAAATCCGGGCGCGGCTATCGCGGCTTCGTGGTCGATGCCGATCCGTCGGTATCGCTGGAAGAAGACCTCGGGCGCCGCGACTTCACCATCAACGCGATTGCCGAGGACGATACCGGCCAGCGCGTTGATCCGTATGGCGGCGCGCGCGACCTCGAGGCGCGCGTGCTGCGCCATGTCGGCCCGGCGTTCGTTGAGGATCCGTTGCGGGTATTGCGCGCGGCGCGCTTCATGGCGCGATTTGCATCGCTGGGCTTTTCGATTGCGCCGGAGACGATGACGCTGATGCAGGCGATGGTCGCCAGCGGCGAGCTCGCCACCCTGGTGCCCGAGCGCGTGTGGCAGGAGCTGTCGCGCGCGTTGGCCTCGACCATGCCATCGGCCTGCCTGCGCACGTTGCGCGACTGCGGCGCACTGGCCGTGGTGCTGCCGGAAGTCGACGCGCTGTACGGGGTCCCGCAACGCGCCGAATATCATCCGGAAATTGACACCGGCGTGCACGTCGAGCTGGTCTGCGACATGGCCGCGCAACTGGCGCCGGGCGATGCCGTGATCGGCTTCGCCGCACTGACCCATGACCTCGGCAAGGCACTCACACCTGCGCTGGTGCTGCCCCGGCATATCGGCCACGAAGGCGCGGGCCTGGCGCCGCTGCGCGCGCTGTGCGAACGGCTCAAAGTGCCGGCCGCGCAGCGCCAGCTGGCGGAGATCGCCTGCCGCGAACATCTCAACATCCATCGCCTGTTCGAGTTGCGCGACAGCACCGTGCACGACCTGATCGCGCGTTGCGACGGCTTCCGCCAACCGGCGCGGATTGCGCAGCTGGCCTTGGTGTGCGAAGCCGACGCCCGCGGCCGCGCCGGCCTGGCGGACAGCAATTATCCGCAAGGACCCGAGCTGCTGCGGCTGCTGGCCGCGGCGCGCGGCGTGCGCGGCGCCGATGTCGCGGGCGGGCTCAATGGCCCGGCCCTGGGGGCGGCCTTGCGCATGGCGCGGATCGAGGCGATCGCCGTCGCGCGCGCCTGACCTGCGCCCTCGGTGGGCGGTGGTCGGATCGATACGCGCGGTGACCCGAATGACTGCGTTGGCGGAAACGGCGCCGCGCGTGTGCGCGGACGCTGTCTCATCCGGGGGCGCGTCGGCACCCGGGATCACTCGATAGCGTTATTGGCACGAGCGCGGTCGACGCGAAGCAAGACATCACGCCAGGGCGTCAGCGCCGTGGCCATGCCGAACAGGATGCCGAGGGCATCGGCCGCCGCATCCCAAGGGTCGCCCGAGCGGGTGGTCGTCAACAGGGCCTGCGCGAACTCGATGGCGATGCCCAGGGCCAGCAATCCGACCGCGCTGGTCGCCAGTGCGCGCGGCCTGGCGAACAACTGCACGGCCGCCGTGGCGAGCCCGGCGTAGACCAGCCAGTGCTCGAGCTTGTCGCTCCCGGGCGGCGTATCGGGCAAAGCGCTCGCCGGCACCATGCTACTGATGATCGTCGCAACGACCCCGATCGCCCACAGCAGCAGCCACAGCCGCGCATGCCGGAGCGGCTTCATAGCCGCCAGCTCAGGTCGCCGGCCAGGAACGCGGCGCCGAATTCGACATCGCGCGCAAATCCCATCGCCTGGAAGCGTTCGCCCATGTCGCTGGGCAAGGTCAGGCGTTTGGCTTCCTGTCGCAAGCGATAGCGTCCGCCCTCGTCGCGCGCCTTGGCCTCGGCTTCGGCGAGGCGTTGTTCGAGGCCGTTGCCGATCAGGAAGCTTGCCTGCGAGCAATAACCGGTGAAGTCAAAGCCCGCGCCGCTGCCGGCTTCGGCCAGCGCCGTGAAGTCGACCGAGGCGGTCAGGTCCTGCAGGCCGGGCCACGCAAACACGTCAGCGGACATGCGATGCCGATAAAACGCACGCAGCGTGCCGTCGTCGCGCTCGGGCAGGTAATACTCGCGCCGCACGTAGCCGTAGTCGACGAACAGCACCGCGCCGCTGCCCATACCGCCGAGCACCGCCTGCAGCCAGTACGGCAGCTGCGGCAGCAATTCCGAGCGGTAGCCCTCGTGCAGTGGCGTCGCGAGCTGGCGTTCGACATGGCGTACCGCCGCGGTCAGCAGCGCATCGGCAGGGCGGTCGACGCGGATGAAATGGCCCTCGCCATCGAGCGCGACGTGTTCCTCGAACACCTCGCCATCACGCAGGGTGAAGCGCGGCGTCGGCAACGCATCGATCACTTCGTTGGCAAACAACACGCCGTGCCAGGGCTGCTGCAAGGGCGCGTCGAGCCATTCCACCAGTGCGAACAGCAACGGGTTGAGATGTTGCTGCAGGCGCTCGTGCTGGCGCTGGCGCAGGTCGGCGCTGGGTTCGAGGATCGCGTAGCGCGCCGGCAAGGCATCGAGCGCAAGCAGGCGCGTCAGCGCGACCTCGGCGAACGCGCCGCTGCCGCCGCCGATTTCGAGGAATTCGGCCTCCGGCCCGAGTTGCCGCAGCACCGGCACCACGCTGTCGGCCACGCACGCGGCGAACAGCGGGCCGAGCTCGGGCGCAGTGACGAAATCACCATCTCTACCAAATTTGGTCGCGCCGGCACTGTAGTAACCCAGCCCCGGCGTATACAGGCACAACTCCATGAAGCGCGAGAACGCGATCGCGCCGCCGCTGGCGAAGATCTGTTCCTGGATCCGTGCACGCAGCGATTCGCTGTGGGCGAGGGCCTCGGCATCGGGGACTGGCACTGGGGGCATGGCGGGCGAAATGCAGGGACAATGCGCAGGATAGCCGCAACCGTTCGAGGGATCCGATGAGCGAAACCCAACCGGTCGCGCTGGTTACCGGCGCCGCCCGCCGGATCGGCGCGGCGATCGCGCGGCGCCTGCATGCTGCGGGTTACGCCATCGCGCTGCATTACCGCGACTCGGCTGCCGAGGCCAAGGCGCTGGCCGCCGAGCTCGGCGGCGTGCGCGCGGACAGCGTGTTGCTGCTGCCGGCCGACCTGGGCGAGTTCGATCGCCTGCCCGAACTGGTCGCCAGGACCGTCGGGCGCTTCGAGCGACTCGATGCGCTGGTCAACAACGCCTCGGCGTTCTTTCCGACGCCGTTTAGCGCGACTACCCCGGTGCAGTGGGAGGCGTTGTTCGCCGCCAACGTGCGCGCGCCATTTTTCCTGGCGCAGGCCGCGGCACCCCACCTGCAGGCAACCGCTGGCGCAATCGTCAACCTGGTCGACATCCATGGAGAGCGGCCATTGCGCGATCACGCCGTGTACGGGATGAGCAAGGCCGCGCTGATCCAGATGACACGCGCGCTGGCGCTGGAACTTGCACCCGAAGTGCGCGTCAACGCGGTCGCCCCCGGCGCGATCCTGTGGCCCGACGCCGATCACAACGCCGAAACCAAAGTCACGACCGCGCAGGCGGCCTTGCTGACACGCACGCCCCTCGGGCGGATCGGCACACCGGAAGAAATTGCCGACGCCGTGCTCTGGTTGTTGCGCGACGCGACCTACACCACCGGGCAGGTGCTGCGCGTCGACGGCGGACGCCTGCTGGCGGAGTAACCAAATGCCTGGGCGACGACGCCACCGCGTTGTCCAGCCCGCGTTGTCCAGCCCGCGTCGCCCTGCCCGCGTCGCCCAGCCCGCTTCGCTCAAACCTTGCGCTGGAACGCACCCTGGAGCAGCGCGCCGTCGAAGCCGGCCGGTGCATTGCCTTCGACTGCGTAGCGGTACAACGCCGCCGAATAGATGCCCGACAGCGCCGACTGGACCAGCGCGAGTCCGAGCACCGCCAGTCCCGCGATGACCGCAACCAGCACCGCCAGTACGCTGAGGCCCTGGCTGGCGAGACCCACAACCAACAGCAGGCCGAGCCCGATCACGCCGAGGTTGAGCAGGCCGAGCGCGAGGCCGAGGCCGCCGTTGCCGATCAGGTTTTCGCCCCAGGTGCGCTGCAGCAGCGCGGCGCTTTCCTTGACCGCTTCGATCGGGCCGACATCTCGGGCGACCAGCACCGGCACCGTCAGGAACGTCGCCAACGTCCACGCCACGCCGATCAGTCCGGTCACGATCCGGCCGATGAAACCGGCGCGCTGCTCGAGTGCGCGCAGCAGCATGCCGACGGTGGCCGCGATCGCCGCGTAGCCCAGGATCTGCCGCCATTTGCCGCCGGCGATGCGCAGGCCGTCGCCAACGGTTGGGTCGCCGCCGTCAAGCCGGATCATGGCGGCACCGACCAGCGCGCTGGTGAAGAAGAAGATCACGAAGTACTGGACGAGGTAGAACGCGAACGCCCAGGCGTAAAACGCCGGCGACATCCCGGCGCCGCCGCCCCGCTGATCGGCTATGTGATCGAACAGGCCCAGCCCGAACATCGGAAGCGCGAAACTCAGCGTCACCAGGATGACCGCGATCGCCGACACCAGCGGAAACACCAGCAACTCCTTGTCGGAGCGCAGGATCTCCATGCTGGCCTTGGCCAATGCCCAACTGCGTGCGAACTTGCCCATGTCGTTGCTCCCGGATGCGCCGCGATTATGCACGTGCAACCCTGCCCGGCAAGTGCGCCCCTGCGCGGCGGCTACCAGTCGATGGCGACTTGC
>JANMAO010000057.1:0-8227 GCA_031359875.1 Lysobacter sp. | reverse complement strand
GTCGGGAACGTCGTGGTCGTGGGTGTCGATGCAGTAATCGCCGTGGTCGCTGTGGCCGGCCAGGTGGATCTGCCAGACGCGATCGCCGGGGATGCCGTGCAGGTAGTCGAGCGGGTCGAAGCCGTGGTTGCGCGCGCTCACCTGGATGTTGTTGACGTCCAGCAGGATGCGGCAGCCGCTGCGTCGCGCGACCTGCGCGATGAAGTCCCATTCGGGCATGTCCGACTGCTGGAACTGCACGTAGCTGCTGAGGTTTTCCAGCAGGATTTCGCGGCCCAGGAACTCCTGCACCTGCTGCACGCGGCCCACCACGTGGGCGACGGCGTGCTCGGTGTAGGGCAGCGGCAGCAGGTCGTGGCTGTTGATGCCGTCGACGCCGGTCCAGCACAGGTGGTCGGAGATCCATGCCGGCTCGATGTCGTGGGCGAGCTGGCGCAGCCCGTGCAGGTAATCCAGGTCGAGCGGATCAGTGCTGCCGATCGACAGCGACACGCCATGCATCACCAGCGGCCAGCGTGCGCGGACCTGTTCGAGGTAATGCCGTGGCTTGCCGCCGGCAACCATGAAATTCTCGGAGGTGATCTCGAACCAGTCGACGGCGGGCGGATCGGCGAGGATCGCGTCGAAGTATTCGGTGCGCAGCCCCAGGCCGAACCCCAGCCACGGCCGCGACTCCGGCGCGTGCGCGCCGGAGCGGGGGCCAGCCGATGCCAGGCCGTATTGCATGGGCTCAGCCTGTGGCGCCGCCGACGTTGCTGCAGCTGGCGGCCGGCAGCAGCACGAAGCCCTTGCCCTTGCAGCTGCCCTGGCCCTTGCACGCGTTGCTGGCAGTCTTGCAGTCGTTGTGGCCCTTGCACTGGTTGATGCCATGGCACTCGATCTGGCTGCTGGCCGCAACTTTGACGCCCTGGCCGGCATCGACGACGTTGCCGCCGATGCTGTCGCAGGCCGCGGACGACGCCGTCACGAACCCCTTGCCCTTGCAGCTGCCCTGGCCCTTGCAGGCATTGCTGGCGGTCTTGCAGTCGTTGTGGCCCTTGCACTGGTTGACGCCCGCGCAATGCACCAGCGCGACGTCGTTGTGGGCCGGTGCCCTGGCCTTCGCACCCGCCGGCGCCGACACGGCCATGCTCGCGGCCATCATCGCCAATGCGACGCCGGAAAAACCGGCGCCCGAAAAACCGCTGATCAGATTCGTATTCATGTGGAACTCCTGGAAGTGGATCGGGAATGACGCGCATCGAACGGTGGCCTGCACATCGCGTGATCACCCGACTGCCGGACGATTGACGGGGTTGCAACCTGCGCTCGCATCGGGAGTGTTCGCGCGGGAGCGAAAATGGTTACGCCGCGTGTTGCGGGCATCGCACGCGCACTGCGCGGGGTTGCGGGCGGGACGCACATGCCGGGTGGGGACGCGTCCTGGGGATGCGTGCGAGTGCGTGCGTGCGTGCGAAGGATCGTGCGCGATACCGGCGCGGCGACGGGGACCGTGTTACGGAAATGCAACGCCGGCTGCATGCGCGACACGGCGGACGCGATCCCGCGGCTCGGGGATTGCCATTCCGGCGGGCAATCGCTGGCTGGCGCGTCAGCGCCGTGCGTAGCCGATCCATGCAAACAGCTGGCGCCCGAGCAGCCAGCTCAGGGCCGACAACAGCGCCACCGCGCCGACATGCCACAGCAACACCATCAATGCGGTTTCGCCGGCATGGAACAAGCTGACGCCAGCGGCCGACAGCGCGGCGGCGCTGAGCGCGGTGAGCATCGCGGTCGCGCCCGGTCGCACCACGCCGGCATGGCGGACCATCAGCAGCAGCACCAGCCCAAGCGGCAGGCTGGTCATGGTGATCGCCCACGCGCACTCCCAGCTGCCGCCTTCGAATGCGAACGCGCCTGCGCCCATCTGCCCGATGTCGCGCAGGCAGCCGAGCGTGAGGCCGCTGACCCACAGCAACGCGGCGGGCAGCGGCAACCATGCCCACGACGGCGAGCGTCCCGGCACGCTGATCTGGAACACGGCGTAGGCGGCGCTGACCCCGGTCAGTACGCTGGCGATCCATTCGATCGCGGCGCTCGGCACGGCGAGATCCTGCCACCAGCCAGGGCGCGCGCCATGGCCGATGACGATCGCTGCAATGATCGTCGCGGCCAGCGCGACCCACAGCACGGTGCGCTGCAGCGGCGAAGCCAGGCGCCGGACGGGCGCGGCGCGCGCGGCGAGCTGCTCGATCAGGCGGTTGGTGTCAGTCATGGGGATGGTCCTTCCTGGCAAGCGTGCGCTGCAGTGATCGGATGGCGCGGTGGCAGGCGACCTTGAGCGAGCCAATGCTCTGATCGCTCTGTGCGGCGGCCTCGCTCAGCGATAGCTCGCCCATGCGCAGCAATCGGATCGCTTCGCGCTGCCGCTGCGGCAGGGCCGCCACCGCCTCACGCAGCTTGCCGGCGGCATGCTGCAGCGCGACGGCGTCGTCGGGGCCGTGCCCGGGCTGCGCCGTGTCGTCGATGTCATCGCCGCTGCCCAGCTCGTGGCGCAGGCGGAACGCACGGCGACGCAGCAGGTCGATGCAGCGCCGGCTCGCGATCGCGCTCAACCAGGGCTTGAACGGACGCCCGCGCTCGTAGGTGTGGCGGATGCCGTGCACGATCATCAGCACGTCCTGCACCGCGTCTTCCGTATCTTCGCCGCGACCCAGGTGGCGGCGTGCGATGGCGCGCAGGTACGGCGTCACCGCCTGCAACAGCGTGTGGTAGGCGGCGCGGTCGCCATCCTGCGCCTGCAGCATCCACGCCGCCCAGCGTTCGCCGTCCGGCAGCGTGTCCTCGCGACTGGCGGCGTCGGCTCGCATCGGCTCAGGCACCGTGGCCTCCATCGGGGCGACTCGCGTGAAAGGAAGAATGGTCGCCATGATGCGTCAACGTCAGCCTGCAGCGCCTGGCATCACGCCCGGCATCGCACCGTGCCGGCCGCGCCGGGCGATCAGCCGATCCAGCGACAGCGCGCCCGGTCCGCGCGCCATCAGGTACAGCAGCAGTGCGATCCACAGGCCGTGGGTGGGGTAGGCGCTGGGGTAGACGAAGAGCTGGATCACCAGCGTCATCACCAGCAGCGCCGACGCGGACAGGCGCGTGGCCAGCCCCAGCACCAGCAGCAGCGGGAACACATGCTCCGCCGTGGCTGCCAGGTGCGCGGCAACCTCGGGCGGAATCAGCGGCAACGCGTACTCGCTGCGGAACAATTCGATCGCGCTATCGCTGATGTGTGGCACGCCGAGCTGGAGATGCCAGCCGATCGGGTCGACCACCAGGCCCTCGACCTTGGTCTGTCCGGAAACCCAGAACGTAACCGCGATCGACAGGCGTGCGAGCAGCTGGATCACGTCGTCCGGAATGCGTTCGAATGCCGCGATGACGCCGCTGCACAGCGATGCCGCACGCCCCGTTGCGGGTGTTGCAAACCGATCGGCGACATTCATGGCATTACTCCGGTGGGGAATCCAGCGTGACCGCGAGGCCGTGCTGGACGATCAGGGTGAGCAGCGTTTCCAGGCGCACTGCGGGCGGTGGGCCGTCGACGGCAGCGACATGGCGGGTGGCGGCTTCACCCAGGGTCATGCCACCGCGCAATGCGTCGAGCCATGCGATGCCACCGTCGCGAAGCGTTGTGACGCACACCTGCCACTGCGGGCGTATCACCAGCACGTCGACAGGAACGTCGAACGCAATGCTGGTGAGATCTGCATCGTGCGGATGGTCGAGGCCCTGGTGGGCGTTCCAGATCGCGTGCACCGCATGGTCCGAATGCAGCCAATGACAGGCCGGATGCAGTGTCAGGCGCGTGGCCGCCAGCCGCTCCGGCGTGGCGACGAGCGCCTGGTACGCCGCGAGATCGACGGGGGCGGCATCGGCGGCGTGGTACGCGCTCACCCGCAGTTGCTCGAGTCGCGCCATGTCCGCCAGGCAGGGCACGCTTGCGGCGGGTGCGAAGCCGGCGATGAAATCGGCGAAGCCGTCGCCGTAGTCCACCAGGATGGGTGATCGCGGCGGATCGACGCGCACGTGCTCGCGCGCCATCGCGCGGAAAAACGTTTCGCCAACGAGCGCCTGCGTGACTGGGAATGTCGCCGCCAGCGCATCCACCAGCGCGGCAATCGCGTTGTTGCGATGCACAGCGAAGCGGCGCTGAACGTTGACACCGTCGCCGACGCGCAGGCCGACTGGCGCCGCGCACGACGGATCGAGCAGCGCCTGCGCGAAGTCCTGCTGGCTGCCGGCCGCGTTCATGCCGCCATGGCCGCATGCGCATCTCTTGCAACGGCGAGCAGGCGTCCGGCGCGCCGCGCTTCGGCGCGCAGGCGCGGATACGCGGGCACGGCGCTGTCCCATTCGATCAGCGTGGCCACCGGCCCGGTGTGCGCCAGCACGTGCGCGTACAGGTCCCACACCTCCTTCGCCACCGCTGCGCCGTGGTTGTCGATCAGCAGCGTTGCGCCGTCGTCGCCCGCCTCTTCGGCGCATCCGGCGAGATGGATCTCGCCGACCGCGGCCAGCGGCAGCCCCGCTAGGTAAGCAAGCGGATCACGCCGGTTGTTGTGGCAGGACACCTGCACGTTGGTGAGATCCAGCAGCAGGCCGCAGCCGGTGCGCGCGACGATGGCGGCGATGAATTCCGGTTCGCTCATGGTGCTGGCCGCGAACTCGAAGTAGGTGCTGGGGTTCTCCAGCAGCAGACGCCTGCGCAGCCGCTGCTGGATCTGGTCGACGTGCGCGCAGACGCGATCGAGCGTTGACGCGTCATAGGCCAGCGGCAGCAGGTCGCCGAAAAAGCGGCCGCCGTGCGTGGACCAGGCCAGGTGTTCGGAAAACAATTGTGGCTGGTAGCGATCGAGCACCGCGGCGACGCGTTCGAGGTGCGCGGCATCCAGCGGCGCCTGCGCACCCAGCGACAGCCCGACGCCATGCACCGACAGCGACCGATGCTCGCGCAGCCGCGCCAGCGCCGCGTGCGGCATCCCACCGGCGCCCATGAAGTTCTCCGCGTGCACTTCCGCGAACGCCGGCGCATCACCATCGGCCAGCCACGCGTCCGTATGGTCCAGCTTGAAGCCGGCACCAGCCAGCAGGGGCAGGCTGGCGCCGTTGGCCGACAACGCGACAGGCTGGCGGGAGGAAGGGAGGGTCACCGGACGATTCCGCAGGCAGGACCGGCGCGATCAGCCCGACTTGCCGGGCTTTTTCGCGGTGAACGCGACGAGTTGGCCAAATCCGGTGGGTGACGCCTTGGAGACGGTCTTGGTGCAGGTGCCGGAGGGCACGAACTTCCACGAATTGGACTGGTAATCATGGCTGGCGGTACCGGCGCAGGTGGTGCCGGCGCCGGCCGCGCAATCGTTCTTGCCGGCCAGGGCGACGCCGAAGCACTTGTCCTGCTTCGTTGCGGGCTTGGCACCGGCATGGGCGGGGGCTGCCGCGATCGCCAGCACGGAACCGAGGGCGGCAGCCAGGGCGAAGGCGGGCAGTACGGTGCGGACAGGGGTGGTCATTGGAATCTCCAGCGAAGCGAAAGGGATGCGGAATACGCGGCCGGCCGGCGATATGTCGATGGCCGTGCGATGTCGCGCTCGTACTGGAGGATTCGCGCGAGAGGAAAAATAGTTACGCGCAGCCGTCAACGACAGGCGGTGTTCAGGCGTGGATGCCGGCCACGCAGTCCATTGGCCGTCCGGGCCGCTCGGATCGGGTGCCGTGTCGAGTGTGGGCAGTTGTTTCGCCCGGCCCGCAGCTTCAGCCGTCGCGCGTCGTCTTGCCGGTGGCGAGGCTGGCCTCGCGCTGCCCTTTCCGGATCTGCGCTTCCACAGCGGCGATCGCGGTCATGTTGACCACGCGGCGCGGGCTCGATGCCGGGGTGAGGATGTGTGCGGGCTGGTCGATGCCCATCAGGATCGGGCCGATCGCAACGCCGTCGGTCATCACCCGCACCATGTTGTAGGTGATGTTGGCGGCGTCGAGATTCGGCAGCACATACACGTTGGCGCGACCCTTGAGCGTGGTGTTGGGGAAGATGCGGTGGCGCAGGTCCTCGTCCCAAGCGGTGTCGGCCATCATTTCGCCGTCGACTTCGAGCGTGGGCACGCGCGCTTTCAGCACCGCGCGCACTTGCCGCATCTTGCGTGCGCTGGGGTCGTCGTGGCTGCCGAAGTTGGAGTGCGACAGCAGCGCGACCTTCGGTTCGATCCCGAACAACTTGAGCCGATACGATGCCTGCAACGTCGCCTCGGCGATCTGCTCGACACTCGGATCCAACTGCACGTGGGTATCCAGGAAGAAAAACACGCCGTGCTCGTTGATCACGCCGGTCATCGCCGAGGTGCCCTGCACGCCGGGATCGAGCGCGAACACGCTGCGCAGGTAGCCGAGTTTCTTGTGGTAGCGGCCGACCAGGCCGCAGATCAATGCGTCGGCTTCGCCACGTTCCACCATCAGCGCGGCGATCAGCGTCGGCCGGGAACGCAGCAGGTTTTTCGCCGCTGCCGGGGTGACGCCACGACGCTCGGTCAGCGCGTGGTACTGCTGCCAGTAGTCGCTGAAGCGCGGATCGTCGTTGATGTTGGTGAGTTCGAAATCGGTGCCGGCACGCATGCGCAGGCCTAGGCGGTCGATGCGGGCCTGGATCACGTCCGGGCGTCCGATCAGGATCGGCGTGGCCAGGTGTTCGTCGATCACCGTCTGCACCGCGCGCAGCACGGTTTCCTCCTCGCCTTCCGCATACACCACGCGCTGGCGGTCGCTGCGCGCGCGGTCGTAGACCGGTTTCATCACCAGGCTGCTGCGGTAGATGAACTGGCCAAGCTTTTGCTCGTAGGCAGCGAAGTCGGTGATCGGGCGGGTGGCGATGCCCGAGTCCATCGCCGCTTTCGCTACCGCCGGCGCCAGCATCACCAGCAGGCGCGGATCGAACGGGCGCGGGATCAGGTAATCGGGGCCGAACTTCGGTACGTCGCCGCCATAGGCGCTGCCGAGGTCGGAGGATTCCATCCGCGCCAGTTTTGCGATCGCGCGCACGCAGGCGAGCTTCATCGCCTCGTCGATCTCGGTGGCGCCGACATCGAGTGCGCCACGGAAGATGTAGGGAAAGCACAGGGTGTTGTTGACCTGGTTCGGGTAGTCCGAACGGCCGGTGGCGATGATGCAGTCCGGGCGCACGCGCTTGGCGTCTTCGGGCAGGATTTCCGGATACGGATTGGCCAGCGCCAGGATGATCGGTCGCTGCGCCATCGTCGCGACCATCTCCGGCTTCAGCACACCGCCGGCCGACAGGCCGAGGAAGATATCGGCACCGGCGATGATTCCGGCGAGCGTGCGCTCGTCGGTGTCGCGTGCGTAGCGCAGCTTGTCGGGGTCGAGCTTGTCGCGGCCGATGTAGAGCACGCCCTCGCGATCGACCGCGAGGATGTTCGCTGGATTCATTCCCAGCGCGACCAGCATGTCGAGGCAGGCGATGCCGGCCGCGCCGGCACCGGAAGTCGCCAGCTTGACCTCGCCGATGTGCTTGCCGACGACCTCCAGTGCATTCAACACCGCGGCGCCGACGATGATCGCGGTGCCATGCTGGTCGTCGTGGAACACCGGGATGTTCATCCGCTCGCGCAGCTTGCGCTCGACGATGAAACATTCCGGCGCCTTGATGTCCTCGAGGTTGATGCCGCCGAAGGTCGGCTCGAGCGAGGCGATGATCTCGACCAGCTTGTCGGGGTCGCGCTCGTTGATCTCGATGTCGAACACGTCGATGCCGGCGAACTTCTGGAACAGGATCGCCTTGCCTTCCATCACCGGCTTGCCGGCCAGCGGTCCGATATCGCCCAACCCGAGGACCGCGGTGCCGTTGGTGATCACCGCGACCAGGTTGCCGCGCGCGGTCAGTGCGCCTGCGGCGTTGGGATCGGCGACGATCGCCTCGCAGGCGTAGGCGACGCCGGGCGAGTATGCGAGCGCGAGATCGCGCTGCGTGACCATCGGCTTGGTCGGCACCACCTTGATCTTGCCGCGTGGTTCGGCGCGGTGATAGTCGAGCGCGGCTTGTTTGAAATCGTCTTGGTTGGACATCACGGTGGGCAAAGCGGGGGAACCGCGATTCTAGCGCCGCATGGTTGCGAAGGCGTGCACGGTGCACGACGACCACAAGAAACAGGGGCGCCGCCACTGCATAGGACGGTTTTTGGTTTCGCCG
>JANMAO010000047.1:0-1699 GCA_031359875.1 Lysobacter sp. | reverse complement strand
ATGGTCGCCGCGCAACTGGGGCTGTCCGGCGCGCGGGTGAGCATGCAGGTGCGCGCACTGGCCGCGGACGGCTATCTCCACAAATCAGGCACCACCCGCCCGACCTATGCGCTGGGCCGCAATCGTCGCTTCGAGCGACGCTATGTTCGTCAGGGCCTGGCCGAGGACACGGTCTGGTTCGAGCAGCTGCTGCCGCTGCTACGCGACCTGCCACGCAACATCCTCGACATTGCGCATCACGGGGTGACCGAAATGGTCAACAACGCGGTCGATCATTCCGAGGCGGCGTGGGTCATGGTGCGGATGGATAGGCGCGATGGCCGGCTGCGGTTCGAGATCGCCGACGATGGCATCGGCATCTTCCGCAAGCTCACCCGCGCGCTGGATCTGCCCGACGAGCGTCTGGCGCTGCTCGAGTTGGCCAAGGGTAAGCTGACCACCGATCCGCGCCGCCATTCCGGCGAGGGCATCTTCTTCAGCTCGCGCATGTTCGATGGCTTCCGGATTGCATCGGAGGGGCTGGTGTTCGACCACGATGCGAATTACGAGCGGGACCTGCTCGACGACGCCGACGAGGCCAGCGGCACCCGCGTCGAGATGCAGATCGCCACCGATTCGAGCCGCACCGCCAAGGATGTGATCGACCAGTATTCCAGCGGACCCGACGACTACAGCTTCGCCAAGACGGTGGTGCCGGTACGGCTGGCGAAGGTGGGCGACGAGAACCTGGTGTCGCGCTCGCAGGCCAAGCGACTGCTGCAACGCGTGGACCGGTTCCGCTGCGTGATGCTGGACTTCGCCGAAGTCAGCAGCATCGGCCAGGCATTCGCCGACGAGATCTTCCGCGTATTCGCCAACGAGCACCCCGAAGTGGAGTTGGTCGCCTTCCATGCCGTGCCGGAAGTGCAGCAGATGATCCGTCGCGCCGAAGTCCTGCGCGATGAGCAAGGCGGGCAGTTGCCGCTGTTGAAATGAGCCTGACGCAAGCAATCTGCGGCAGAGCGTAGGGCGCAATCCCCCAAGGGGACTTCCTTCGGGGCGTAACCGAAGGGCATTGTGCCGGATGGTAATGCGCGATGCGCGGAAGGTGCAATGCGCTGCGCTTATTGCACCCTACGATTCGTTGCGCTCGCGCTCGATCGCCCGCCAGCCAATGTCATGGCGATGGAATTCGCCGTGCCACGAGATCCCCGCGACTTCCGCGTACGCCTTGCGCTGCGCGTCGACGACCGAATCGCCGAGCGCGCACACGCACAGCACCCGGCCGCCCGCGGTGACGACATGGCCATCGACGAGCTTCGTACCGGCATGAAACACCTTGGTGTCCGCCACGTCCGGCGCATCCCAGGTATTGATGGCGTCGCCGAGACGCGGCGTTCCGGGATAGTTTTCCGCGGCCATCACCACGCCGAGCGACGGACGCGGATCCCATTGCGCCCCAACTTCGTGCAGGCGTGTATCGATCGCGGCGTCGACCAGGTCGAGCAGATCCGACTGCAACCGCAGCATCACTGGCTGGGTTTCCGGGTCGCCGAAGCGCACGTTGAATTCGATCACCTTCGGTGCGCCAGACGCGTCGATCATCAAGCCGGCATACAGGAAGCCAGTGAACGGGATGCCGTCGCTGGCCATGCCGCGCACGGTGGTCATCACGATCTCGCGCATCACCCGCGCATGCACCTCCGGCGTGACCACCGGC
>JANMAO010000155.1:0-2070 GCA_031359875.1 Lysobacter sp. | reverse complement strand
GCCGCCGAGCAGCACCGCCGTGCGCGGACGCGGCAGCGCCGCGAACGCCGCGAAGTCGGCGCGCGCCTGCGCCAGCCACAGGTCGTCGACCGGATGCAGGCTGCCGAGTGTCGACAGGACATTGGTTCCGCGCAGCCGGTCGTGCTCGGGCGTGATCACCAGATCCCAATGCCGCGGATCGACGCGTGGATCCAGGATCTGCACGACCTTGGCGCCCTGCGTGCGTAACAGCCGCGTCGCCAGCGCCGCTTGCCGCCCACAGCCGATCGCGAGCGTCGGCGGCGCGGCCAGTGCGGCCGCAAAATCCCGGCCGAACGCATGTTCGCTGCCGGGCGACTGCAGCGGTGCCCAGGCGCGCCAAGGCAGTCGTGGCTGCAGCATCCAATGGTGCCCAGGCTCGAAGCCGAGCGCATGCACCAACGCCTGGACCTGGCGCACGTTGCCCGCGCGCCCATCGCTCAGCGCCCAGGTCGCCAGGATGGAATCGGGGGCGGCGGGGCCCGTGGGTCGTTCCATATGTGCGACCAATCCGTTCCGTTGCGCTGGCTGTTGCTCGACGCGCGACACTCTACACTGCGCTCCTCGCCGCGGCCGACCTCACGCCGGGCCCGCTCAAGGAGTTCCGATGACCGATCCGACTCCGAAGCCGACGCTGGATGCGCCTGCCCTGGACCAACTCTTCCGACAGGCCCGCACCTACAACGCGTTCTCCGGTGACGTCAGCGACCAGACGCTGCACCAGCTGTACGACTTGCTGAAGTTCGGCCCGACCACCGCCAACACCTGCCCGGCGCGCTTTGTTTTCGTCAAATCCGCCGAAGCCAAGGCCAGGCTCGAACCGGCACTGGATGGCGGCAACCATGACAAGACAATGGCGGCGCCGGTGACGGTGATCGTCGCCTACGACCTCGCCTTCTACGAGAAGTCGCCGGTGCTGTTCCCGCACACGGAATCCAAGTCCTGGTTCGACAGCAAGTCCGACGCCGACCTGACTACGATAGCGCTGCGCAATGGCAGCCTGCAGGGTGCTTACCTCTTGTTTGCGGCGCGCGCTCTCGGCCTGGACTGCGGTCCAATGTCCGGTTTCGACAATGCCAAGGTCGATGCCGCGTTCTTCGCCGGCACCCGGATCCGGTCCAATTTCCTGGTAAACCTTGGTCACGGCGATCCGGCAAGCATCTTCGCGCGCTCGCCGCGATTGGGGTTCGACGAGGCCTGCCGCATCGAGTGACATCGCGGGCAACCCGGGCGCGGTTGTCTTCCCGGCATTCTTCCAGGAAAACCACATGATCCGTTCCAGTCTGTTCGTCGCTTCGCTGCTGTTGGTCGCCGGCGCGGCCATTGCCACGCCGGTCAAGTACGACCTCGATCCCAACCACACCCAGGTCGTGTTCAGCTGGAACCACTTCGGCTTCAGCCATCCCGCCGGCTATTTCGAAAAGGTCGAAGGCAACTTCCAGTTCGATCCCGCCGATCCGACCAGGTCATCGATTGCGGTGACGATCCCGATCAGCAGCATGCATACCGGTGTCGCCAAGCTGGACGAGGATCTGCAGAGTGCGGATTTCTTCGACGCGGCAAAATTCCCGACAGCGACGTTCAAGAGCACGCGTGTGCAGAAGGTCGGTGCGCACGGACTCAAGGTCAGCGGTGACCTCACCATCCACGGCGTCACCAAGCCGGCAGTGCTGGACGTCATCATCAACAAGATCGGCAAGCAGCCGATGGCCGGCCGTGCTGCCGCGGGCTTCGATGCCAGGACCACCATCAAGCGCAGCGATTTCGGCATCGCCAAGTACGGGCCCAACGTCAGCGACGAGATCGCAATCGCGATCACCAGCGAAACGATGGTGCAAAAATCGTCCGGCGCGAACTAAGTCGTGATCGTCGAGCGCCCTGCCGCCGCGCGCGGCGACGTGCACGCCGGCTGGCTCGACAGCCGGCACACGTTTTCGTTCGGCCATTACCACGATCCACAGTGGATGGGTTTCGGCCCGCTGCGTGTGATCAACGAGGACCGGGTGGCGCCGGGCGGCGGCTTCGCGCCGCATCGCCACGCCAACATGGAAA
>JANMAO010000154.1:0-18426 GCA_031359875.1 Lysobacter sp. | reverse complement strand
GAGTCGGCGGTGCCGTAGATCGCGCCGGGACTGGTCTTCTTGGATTCCTCGTAGGAGGCGAAGAAGAACAACTTGTCCTGGACCAGTGGCCCGCTGAAGCTCACGCCCTTGGTGGTGTTCTTGCCGTAACCCGTCCACTTTGCGCCGGACTGGTTCTTGCCGATCATCGAGTCGGCGTCCTGGAACACGTAATAGACAGAGCCGTGGAAGTCATTACCGCCGCTCTTGGTCACCGCGTTGACCACCGCGCCGACGCCCCGGCGGGTGCCGACATCGTAGTTTGCCGTCGAGATGTTGTAGCTCTCGATCGCCTCGGGCGAGATCGGCGACCCCTTGGTCGGCAGGCCGTTGTCGTTGAGACCGAACGGGTCGCCGACGTTGACGTTGTCGACGGTGATGCTGTTGTAACGGAAGTTCTGGCCCATCGCCGAGAACGCGCCGCGGTCGCGGTCGGTCACGACGACGCGCGGGTCGGCGCGCACGATGTTCTGGATCGAGCGGTCGGGTGCGGGAATGCGGTCAAGCTCCGCGCGCGACAGGCTGGTGCCGACGCCCTTGTTGTCCGAAGAGAAGGTCCGGGCGTTCGCCTGGCCCACTACCGTCATGGTTTCGAGCGTCACTGCCTGGCTGTTCAGCGTGGCATCGACCTCGGCAACCTGGTCCAAACCCAGGAAGACATTGTCCTGCTTGCTGTGCTCGGCACCTTTTTCGATCGAGACCGTGTACGGGCCACCGACGCGCAGCCCACGCGCGTTGTAGCGTCCGTTGGCATCGGTGACGACGCGGTTCACCGTTCCCGACTCGCTGTGCCTGATCGTGACCATGGCGCCGGCGATCGGTTGGCCATTTTCGCCGCGCACCTGGCCGCCGATACCGGCGGACGTGCTCTGCGACCAGGCAGGGGCCGCGGCAAGTGCCGCGATCAGGGCAAGCGATAGCCGCGCGCGATCCAAACGAATCATCTGAAGTCCTTGATGGTAATGGTGGTTATGGATGCCGAAAGTGATGCGCGCTACCCGTCCCTACCCCTGGGTCTCGTGCAAGAGCGGCAGCTTGGCTCGCAATTATGACCGACAGATGACTATTGCGAGCAGTTGCCAATGACACGAGATTGTGCACCGGATTACACATCACCTTGGCCGGATATGCGTGGGACCAAAAGTGTGGTCTGCGCCGGGCTAATCAGAGAAATGTTGTCGGCCTATCGTCTCCAATGAGAATTCCCTCGCTTTGTCTGCGTCGCGATGCTGTCAGAGAACTACTGCACGCTGCCTTTCGACCGATTCGACAAGCGACCCCATCGGGCGATACCCAGAACAAGGACGGGCCATGGCCATGGAGAGACTGTTGTTTTCTGTAGTTTCAGAGGGAGCCGAATGGCATGTGACCTCTGCAGGCGATCTGTGCGGTCGTCACTGGAGCAGTTACGCGCTCTCGAGGAGGCCAGTGAACGCGCCTAGGCGGCCGGGTCAACAACTTTCACCGTCCCAGTCGCCGATGCTGTAACCGGAGCGGCCGACGAACCGGGCGTTGCCGGTGCCAGGCGACGACGTCGAGGCCGTGACGATTGGTTGGTGCCTTGCAACCGGCAACGAGCAGCGGCGCGATGATCAGTAGTGAACGTTTCACGCAGCTCTCCTTTCGATTGAACCGTTTCTGACGAGTGTCCGGCGACACAGGAACCGATAAGCCGCCGGAATGACCAACATCGAAAGCAATGGTGCAGTGAGCATGCCGCCCACCATCGGCGCGGCAATGCGTTGCATGACTTCAGCGCCCGCGCCACCACCGACCAAGATGGGAAAAAGGCCGGCCAGGATCACGGCTACCGTCATTGCCTTGGGCCGCACCCGTTGCACTGCGCCCTCGCGAATGGCGGCGTCGAGTTCCTCCTCGCCTGAGTCCGGGTTCGCGGTGAGCTGCCGCTCCCATGCGTGCCGCAGGTATAGCAGCATGATGATTCCGAACTCCGCAGCGACACCCGCTAGCGCGATAAAGCCAATGAGCGTTGCAACCGATACGGCATGCCCAAGCAACCAGATCAGCCACAAGCCGCCAACCAGCGCGAACGGCAGGCTGAGCATGATGATCGCCACTTCCCCCGCACGCCGGAACACCAGATAGATCAGCCCGAAAATGATCGCCAGAGTCACCGGCACGACGACCTTCAATCGTTCTGTCGCGCGTTGCAGATACTCGTATTGTCCGGACCAGTTCACGGTGTACCCCGTCGGCAGCTGGACGTCCCTTGCCACCGCTTGCTGCAGGTCTTTGACCACAGATCCGAGGTCGCGACCGGCAACGTCGATGTACACGTAGCTTGCGAGCTGACCATTGTCGCTCTTGATCATTGGTGGGCCATTGGCAAAGGACAGGTCGGCGACCTGGCCCAATGTCAGCTGCGCACCACCGGGAGCAATCAAAGGCAATTGCGCGAGCGCCTGCGGCGAGTCACGCAACGAGCGCGGGTAGCGGACCACGACGGGAAAGCGTTCCCTTCCCTCGATCGTCTCAGCAATCGGCTCGCCACCGACCACCGTTGCGATCAGCCGCTGCACGTCGCTCTGGCTCAGCCCGTAACGCGCTGCACTGTCGGGCCTGACATGGACGTCAAGATAGCGTCCGCCATTGACGCGCTCGGCCAAGGCGGAACTGACGCCGGGAACAGACCGCGCCGCCTGCTCGATCCGGTCGCCCAGCCGCGCCAACACCGTCAGGTCTGGACCCGTCACCTTGATGCCGATCGGACTCTTGATCCCCGTGGCGAGCATGTCGATACGATTGCGGATCGGCGGCACCCACAGATTGGTCAGGCCCGGCACCCGGACGGCGCGATCGAGCTCATCGTGCAGCCGCTGCGATGTCATTCCAGCCCGCCATTGGTTGCGCGGCTTGAACGTCACCATGGTCTCGAACATCTCCAGCGGCGCCGGGTCCGTCGCCGTATCCGCGCGTCCGGCTTTGCCAAACACGTGGGCAACTTCTGGCACCGTCTTGATCATGCGGTCGGTTAATTGTGCAAGCTGCGCGGCCTTGCCTGCCGACAAACCGGGCAATGCGGTGGGCATGTAGAGCAGGCTTCCCTCATCCAACGGCGGCATGAACTCGCTGCCCAACCCAAGCAGCGGTATTGCGCTCAACAACAAGGCGAGCGCCGCGACCAGTAAGGTCACCCGAGGATGCCGCAGCACTGCATCCAGCACCGGTCGGTACCCCGCGATCAGTAAGCGATTGAGCGGGTTGTCGTGTTCGCGACGGATGTTGCCGCGGATCAGGTAGCCCATCAGCACGGGAATCAGGGTGATCGCCAAGATTGCCGCCGCCGCCATGGCGTAGGTCTTGGTATAGGCCAGCGGCGAAAACAGCCGCCCCTCCTGGGCCTGCAACGCGAACACCGGCACAAATGACAGCGTGATCACCAGCAGGCTGACGAACAATGCAGGGCCGACTTCGGTTGCTGCGTCGCCCATCAGCTGCCAGCGCTCCTGCCGCTGCGGATCACGGTTGTGTTGTTCCCGATAGCGCTCCAAGTGCTTGTGAGCGTTCTCGATCATCACCACCGCCGCGTCCACCATGGCGCCAATTGCAATGGCGATGCCGCCCAGCGAAAGCAGGTTGGCGCTGACGCCCTGGTAGCGCATCACGATGAACGCTGCGAGCACACCCAGTGGAAGACTGATGACGGCAACCAAAGCCGAGCGCACGTGCCACAGGAACAACCCGCACACCAGCGCAACGATCAGAAATTCTTCCGCCAGCTTGCGCGTCAGGTTGTTGACCGACGCGTGGATCAGGTCTGATCGATCGTAGGTGGTGATCACCTCGACGCCGGGGGGCAAGCTCGCCTTGAGTGCACTGAGCTTGGCTTTGACTGCATCGATGGCGGCCAGTGCGTTCTTGCCGGTTCGCAGGATCACCACGCCACCGGCGACTTCACCCTCGCCGTCGAGCTCGGCAATGCCACGACGTAGCGCCGGCCCACGCTGCACGGTCGCGACCTCGCGCAGGAGCACCGGCACGGCATTGCCGCCCGTTGTGATTGGAACCTGCTCGAAATCCTGGCGCGAGCCCAGGTAGCCTTCGCTGCGGACCATCACTTCGGCTTCGGCCTGCTCGATCACCGAGCCGCCAGTCGCACCGTTGGCCGCGCGAATGGCATCGACCAGTTGGCTTACCGTGATGCCGCGCGCGGCCAGCGCCCGCGGGTCAGGAACGATCTGCCACGCCTGAACCATGCCGCCGATACTCGCCACTTCGGCGACATCGGGCACGGTCTTCAACTCGTAACGAAGGAACCAGTCCTGGATCGCGCGCAGTTGCCCCAGATCATGGCGACCGCTGCGATCGATCAATGCGTACTCATAAATCCAGCCCAGCCCCGTGGCATCGGGTCCCAACGATGGAGTGACTTGCGCCGGCAGGCGATCACGTACCTGGCTCAGGTATTCGAGTACCCGCGAGCGGGCCCAATACAGGTCCGTCCTGTCGTCGAACAGGACGTAGACGAACGAATCGCCAAAGAACGAAAAGCCGCGAACCGCCTTGACGCCCGGCACCGACAACATGGTTGTCGTCAGTGGATACGTCACCTGGTCTTCGACGATGCGCGGCGTCTGGCCCGGCCACTGCGTCCGGATGATCACCTGCGTGTCCGAGAGGTCCGGCAATGCATCCAGTGGCATTTGCCCCAACGACCAGATGCCCCAGAGCGCCAGCGCCAGCGCACCGATCAGCACCAGGACACGATGGCTGATTGATGCGCGGATGATGCGTGCAATCACCGCCGTGTCTCCGCGGCGGGTTGATCGGGCGTGGCCGGTTCGCCCAGCCGCTCAAGCCCGCCGGACAGGTTGGACTCCGAATCGAGCAGGAACTGCCCCGACGCCACGACACGCTCACCGCCTTTCAGCCCCGACAAGACTTCCGTCATTCCCCCGCCACTGTCGCCGGTCTCTACCGCGACCGGTCGAAACGTATTGTCGTCACCGAGCACGATCACCCGTGGATGGTCACCGTTGCTGATGACCGCATCGGTCGGCACCAGCGGATGCTCGACGTTGGCTGCCGGCTTGAGTGTGACCTGCGCGAACATGCCGGGCGCAAGTGCACCCTCCGAGTTGTCGAGCACGATGCGCGCGCGCTGTGTTCGACTACCAACGTCCACCTGCGGCAGCAGTGTCTCGATCCGACCGGTGAAGGTCTGACCGGGACGTGCGTCGACGGTCGCGCTCACCGGCGTGCCTGCGCGGATGCCGGCGACACCGGCTTGTGGAACCGCCGCTTCGAGCCAGACGGTTGCGGTGCCGTTGATCCGGAACAACAGTGTTCCGGCGGGCGCTGACTGGCCTTCGCGCACACCAATCTCCCTGACTACGCCATCGAGCGGCGACGTCAACGTGATGCCGCCGCCGCGCGCCGCCGCATTGCCCGCGGGCAGACCGAGCGCATGCAGTCGCTCGCGTGATGCTGATTGCAATTCACGTGCGGATGCCGACCGCGCCACACCGAGTGCGTTGGATTCGGCCAGTGCAGTACTCCAGGTTGGTGCAATCACGCTGGCGAGCGGCTGACCCCTGCGCACCGGGTCGAATGGCGCCTTGATATACAAACGCTCGATGATGCTGTCGACGCGCGCGCTGACGACACGCTCCTGGCGCAGATCCCAGGTAATGGCGCCGGGGACGCGGATCGAACTTGCGAGGCTGCCCAGCTTGACGACCACCGTGCGCAGACCAAGGCTCTGGCGCAGGCCGGGCGCAATGGTCACGCCGCTGCTGACAGCGCCGACGTCGTCCGCATACTTGGGCTGCAGCGTCATGTTCATCGACGATTTGCCTGGGCCGGGATACTTCTCCTGCGGCACCATCGGGTCATACCAGTAAAGGATTTTACGATCGCTGGCGGAACGGCTACCCGTAGTCGTCTCCGGCGCCATCGCGTGGCTGTGGGACCGTCCCCACCAGTAGCCGACACCGAGCGTTCCGATCAGAAACGCCAGCGCTATCGCGATCAATGTTGGACGCGACAGGCCGTTCGCGGGCATCCGATTCATGGTTGGGTCTCCGAAGGCAACAGATAAGCAAGGCTCGCCCAGGAATGTCCGAGATCGCCGCTCATTTGCGCGTGGGCGACATGGATCTGGATTTCGTCGCGCAAGGCGTCCAGCCAGGGTTGCAATGCACCGCCGGCGCGATAGGCCGCCAACGCGACGGTCGTGCGATCGCGCGCGAGCGGCAGGAGTTGAGTGTCGTCGCGCTCCACTTGACGCGCGAGCCCCCTCCAGCTCGCCAGATCACTCTCGACCTGCTGACGTTGTGCGCGACGCGCATCTTCATGCGCATCGAGCATGGCTTCGTAGTCAGCGCGACGCGCAGCCACATCCCGATCCTGGCGATTGCCGGGGAACAATGGCAGGCCCACCGACAACTCAATCGAAAAGAAATCGCTGTAGCGGTTGCGATGTCCGTAGGTCGCGCTGACGCTCCAGTCGGACCGTTTTTCCGCGCTGGCCAGCTCGACCTGCGCGGATGCAACCTGCTCGCGCGCGCTCCAAGGCAACAACGGTCCTTGCCGATCGAGCGAAGCGAGCAATGTGGATGCGTTGATCGGCAAGCGCGTGAAATCGGGAGCGTCGCTCGCTGCGTCGACATCCTCGCCCAGCCAGCGGCGGACCCTGGCGCGGGCCGACCCGACATCGGCGTCAGCGGATTCCAGACGGTTGTCGAGCTGCAACACCGCTGCCTTGGCAGCCAGGACGTCGGTTGCCGCGCCGCTGCCGCCGCGCAGGCGTGCCGACGCCGTATCGGCAGCGAGGCTGGACTGATCGCGCAACGTCTGCAACGCGACGAGTTCGCGACCGGTCGCCCAAAGCGACACCCAGGCTTGCGCGGCTTCGCGTGCTACCGCCAATTCTTCGGCCGTGGTCATCGCCATCGCCTGGTCAATGGTGCGGTCGGCGACAGCCTGGCGTGCACTGCGCTTGGCCCGCGCGGGGAAGGCCTGCATCACGCCGACCGTGGTCATCGTGAAGTTGTCGTTGCTGAAGTTAAACGCGTCGCTTCCCGTCACCGGCAGATCGTTCACACCCACCGACAGCGTTGGATCGGGCAACGCGCCAGCGCGCCGCGCGTCCTGCCGTGCCGCCTCCAGACTGGAACGACGCGCCGCCAGCATCGGTGCGCGGCTCACCGCAAGACGAACGGCTTCGGGGAGATTCAGCGAGGATGCGGCGAGAGCAAATCCGGGAAACGCAAGTGTCGTGGCCAGCAGACACAGCGCCACGGCGCACTTCTGAGCATGGCCAGCATGGCCAGCAGGGCCAGTAACGAAACAGGTGGACATGAAGCCTCCGAACAACGGGGATCGCGAACGCACGGCGCAAGCACGCCGGCGCGGATGGCGACTTCGTTCGGGGCTAGATCAGCAAGCTGCAGTAACGCAATCGAGGGGGTGGATCCGATCGCGCGATGTCGACATCGGCCTGCGCGGCGACGCTGGTTGCGCAGGTCATTCGTATGCCGGCAAATGCCAGCGGCGGCAGCATCAATGCGGGTACGGACAGCTTGACGTGGTCGGCAGCGGTCGTCTGGTCAGGGGCGCAATGCTTGGCGCACAACGCCGGATTGTCTGGCGTCTGCGCAGCCATCCCCATTTCCGCGCAATGGCCGGACATCGCGGCGGGCGCGGGCGCGGGTTGGATCAGCGTGCAGCTATAGGCTGCCAGCGCTACCTGCTGAAACAACAGGCACGCGATCACCACAAGGGCGATGCGCAAGCGCTGGCGGCGGGAGCGGTACATGCCGGGCACCTTACTCCCCGACCAGGGCCGGCGGAAGCACCCCTGCCCCGCCAGCACCTTGGCCGGCGGCGTATCCCGACACAGGCGTCAAAACCTGACCAGCCTAAACAATGTTGCTAGTGACCGTGCCTCAGTGGCCTGCGTGTCCTTCGGGCTCCGCCACATGGAACGGCAGATCTTCTGAACGATCACCTGATCGCACCTGCAATATCGCGTCGAATTCATGCGGCTCTTCCGGCGCGGCACTGCTGAGGAATTCAACACCGCCCGACTGCTGGATCAGCTCCAGCGCTTCGACCCGTGCGGACGAACGCTGGATGTTCGCCACGAGGCGCAAGTCAGCCGCCCGTTGCGCGCTGGTAAATCGCAGCCGCTCGCCTTGCGGCGTATCGATGATCTCGACAACGCCCTGCGCGAGTTCGCCATTCACCGCGACCGGAGCCCGCGCATGATGGTGTCCGGAATGTTTCGAGGCCTTGTGGTCGACCAGCGGTTCCGTCGACGCTGCATCGTAGGGTCGCACCCGGATGCGCGCCGATGACAGCGCGGGCATGTGCTCGGAAAGTTCGTGCTCGAACTGCACGGCGATCGCATCGGCATCGCGCAGCGACAGGTTTCCATCCAGCGCGACGTCGAGTTCAGCATTCAACCGATGCCCGAGCCAGCGCGCACGCACATCGAGTAACTGCCTGATCCCGGGGATATGTTCGGCGGAATGACGGATTTCGGCCGTGACTTCCGGTTCGACGCCGTCAAGCGCACGGGTGAAAACTGCCTTCGCCGATTGCCAGACGATGCCGAAGATCATCAGCGTGATGATCAGGCCGATGATCGGATCGGCCAGCGGAAACCCGAGGTGCACCCCGAGCGCCCCGACGACGACGGCCAAGCTGGTGAGCCCGTCGGTTCGCGCGTGATAGCCATCCGCAATGAGCGCGGCGCTTTCGATCTCGCGGCCAACGCGGATGCGGAACACCGCAACGACTTCGTTGCCGATGAAGCCGACCACGCCGGCCACCGCCACCCAGCCCAGCGCCGTAATCGCCTGCGGGTGGATCAACCGGTTGATCGCCTGGTACGCAGCCACCATCGCGCTGATGAGAATGATGAAGACGATCGCCATGCCGGCCATATCTTCGACCCGACCATAGCCGTAAGTGAATCGGGCACTGGGCTTGCGGCGCGCTAGGCGAAACGCGATCCACAAGGGGATCGCGGTTACCGAATCGCCGACGTTATGGATCATGTCGGCCAGTAGCGCGACGCTTGCGGACAGCAGCACGACCGCGAACTGGATCGCCGAGGTAATTGCCAGGATGACGAACGACCACTTGATCGCCCAGATGCCGCGGGTCGTCGTCGCAATCGTGGCATCGATCACGCCGTGCGTATGGCCGTGGCCCTTGGCGGCGTGATCGCCATGTCCATGCGCCGCGTGCGCTGCCTTGCCGCTGATATCGCCGAAGCCAAACCTCGTGAGCAGTGCTCGCCAACCCGAGGACGTGTTCATAGGTACTTGGTGATTTCCTTGAAGGCTTCGATGGATCGTTTGTCCGCACGTCCCGTCGCGCTGGTTGCCCGCTCCAGGCAGTGGTCGATATGGTCGTGGATCAGGACTTTCTTGGCTTTCGTCACTGCGCTTTCGATCGCCTGCATCTGTTGTGCGATCTCCCCACAGGGGCGCCCGCTCTCCAGCATGGCAATGACCGCACGCAGGTGCCCTTCCACCCGCTTGAGGCGTTTGATGATGGCGGGATGAGAAGTATGAATTGTCATAGGATATCCTCCCTGGGAGGATAGCAGGAAGCTGCGAAGACGTGCCGCACCGAGGACCTGCCGCCCTAGCCAATCGACGCCGCGGCTATGCGTAGGCGAACGCTTGGGCCGAGCCGCCTGCCGTGAGGTGTTGGTCCATGCGCTCCTCGATGAATCCTAATCCCGGCGCGAGAATCTCCGCGATGCCGGCGCCGGACTGCGTCCAACGGGTAAGCCACTGCAACGCGATGGCCGCGCTTGCTGCATTCGCGCTTCACCTCCATGACTAAGGCTTCGACGTTATCCACCCACATGACGACGCCGCCAGCGACCGGCTGTGGATGTTCAAACCGACGGATGGCTTCGATCGCGATGGCGCCACATCCCAGCAACAACACGACCGCGTTGATCAGGGACGCCAGGATCGTGCCGCGTCCCCATCCGTAGGTGCGGGTGCTTGTCGGTTGGCGCTTGGCCCTCTGCACGGCGCCCCACGCGATCAGTAACCCCAACACGTCCCCCATGTTATGAATTGCATCCGCCAGCAGCGCAACGGAATGCGCACTGAGTCCATAAAAAACCTGGGCGACTACATAGCCACTGTTGAGCGCGGCGCCGATGGACCTGCGGTCGCAAATCAGAAGCGGCACCGATCTGCGTTAGCGGCCAATTTGTTCCCCACCTAAAAATCGGTCACACTCGAGGTCGATGAGCAAATTCAGGATCATCCTGACGTTGTTGCTGTGCTTGACGGTCCCCGTTGCCGGGTGGGCGTCGGTGCTGAGCGGGCCCTTTTGTCCGCAACCTCATCAGCATCGTGCGCCAAAAATGGCGACTCACGATCAAGCGGTCGCCGATCAGGTGGCCTCTGCCACCAGCGAAAGCGAGCATCACCACGAACACTGTGGCGGCACGGCGAACCACGGCAAGCCCTGCAAGGGCGACCACTGCGCGTGCGGATGCGGCACCGGGGCATGCGCGTCATCCACTCTGTTGCTTTTGGCTCCATCACTGCCTTCGTTCACGACCTACGCTGGCAGCCAAGTGGTTCCACTCGTCGACGAGCCGCCATATGCAGTAGCACGCGGCACCTCCCCGCTGAGGCCCCCGATCTCCTGAACTGAACCGCTTGATCTGCCGCTCCGATGGAGCGGCGTCGTGCCGTCTTTGCGGCATCGCGTTCAGTTGTATTTGGAGACGATCCAATGGTCTATTCCCTTCAGCACCTTGCGCCTCGGATGGGCGGTAGTCGGTTTCTAGTCAGGTTGTTTTCTACTACGAGTGCACTACCCCTGGCTCAACAGGGCTGCGGCGTCGGTGGCCGACGCTCTTTCAAGGCGCTGATTGCGCTGGTGCTTTTTTTGTTCACGATCACCGCCTACGCAGCCGGTGACTCATGCGCATTCAGCCTGCGCCAGCTCATTGCGATCGCGCAGCGCGATAACAAGGATTTACAGGCGGCGCGGTATGCCATTGAAATTGGCCGTGCGCGTCTGCTGCAGGCAGGACTGCGGCCCAATCCGCGCCTGGATGTGTCCGCACGCAGCGATTTTCCCTTCAGAAATGAAGGCGAGTACGGCACGACCGTAGCGATCAGCCAGCAATTCCCGATCGCCGGACGCATCGTGCGGCAGAAAGACGTCGCCCGGGTCGACATCGCCCTGGCACAGGCCGAGATCGACAGTGCCGGCCAAAAATTGGCAGGCGAAATTGTCGCCGATGTCTATCGCCTGATGGTCGTGGATCGACAGATCAAGTCGCGTGAGGCGCTGATTGACATCGAGAAGAAACTTGCTCAAACGACTCGGGATCGGTTCAAGGCTGCGGAGGTGTCGGAACTGGATGTCAATACGGTCCGGCTTGACGTGCAACGGCTCGAGCAAGAACGTTCACTTCTGCAGGTCCAGCACGATGCGCTGAAGGTGGCGCTCAACACGCGTTTGGGCCGACCGCCGACGAGCCCCCTTATCCTCGACGAGCCCATTCCAGCCCTGGGCACTCTTCCCAATCTGGCTGCATTGCAATCCAAAGCGCTCGCACTGCGTCCCGACTACCGCAGCGCGTTGCTGAACGCCGACCGCGCACAGGCCGAAAAAGCGCTCGCGCGCGCGCTGCGCTGGGAAGACTGGAGTGCCGGTTTGGAACTCTCGCAGGATAGGCAAGTGATCAACGGGGCGCCATCTCAAGGTGCCGATCGACTCATCGGCGTCACACTGTCGATCCCGCTGCCTTTTTACAACAAGGGTCAGGGGCTGCTCGCGGAGGCAGAAGCTTCGCAAGACCAGGCGCAGGCACGCATCGATGCTTTGCGTCTTGGCATCAGCAGCGAGATTGCTGGCGTCTATGCCGAGGCATCGAGACTGCAGCCGGCTCTTGGCCAGTATGGGGACAGCATTCTGCCAATCAGCCAGAGCAACGTGCAACTCGCCCAGCAAGGTTATAGCCAAGGACTGATTCCCGTGTTCGAGGTCGTTCAAGCACAACGCCAGCAGGCGGAGTTGAACGCGACTTATCTCACCACGCTCGATCAATACCTGCAGGCGTTGGTTCGCTTGCACGCGGCGGTTGGCGACTACATCCCCACGACTGGGCTGACGCCCGGCGAAGAAGGAACACACCAATGCAATCCATGATCTCGCGATCAACGCACGACGCGCATGCGGCTACTCATTTATTGCGCATATTTCTCATCTTCGTCGGATTCGCGTGTGCATCGGACGCATTGGCGCATGGCGGGCAGATCGAAGTTGGCGGCGGCGCCAAAGGTCCCGTTCACTTGACCGAGGCGCAGCAAAAAGCGCTCGCTCTGAAATTGGTGTCTGCCGGTCTGCGTCCGCTCTCGGAACTGCTGAATCTTAACGGCGAGATTCAACTGCTCCCCGGGCGCCAGGCAGACGTCAGCACCCGTATCAACGGCCAGATCACGGCAACCTACGCGAGCTTGGGCGATTCCGTCAGGGCAGGCCAACGAATCGCGCGCGTGCAGTCGCGGCTGGTGGGCAATCCGCCCCCAAGTGTGGATCTCACGGCGCCAATGAGCGGCGTCGTGGACACCGTCAACGTTTCCATTGGCCAGTCGGTCGAACCCACAACAGTGCTATATCGCATCAGCGACCGCAGCCAGGTCAATCTCGTCGCCCGAGTCTATGAAGAAGATCTTGGAAAGGTGCAAATCGGGCAATCGGCGAACGTTCGCACGCTTAGCTATCCCGACCGGATTTTCCCGGGTCAGGTCATTCTGATCGGACCGAGCCTGGATGCTTCGAGCCGCACTGTGGAGGTATGGATTCGCCTTGCCAACACCAATGGTGTCCTCAAGCCGAACCTGTTTGCCCGCGCCAGTATTGTGCTTAAGCACGACGCCGCGGCCTTGTCCGTGCCCACCGCGGCCATCATCGAAGCCAATGGCGAGAAGTTCGTGTTCGTGCGCCAGAAGGGCGAGTACGCGCGGATGGAGGTCACAACCGGCAAAAATGACGACCTTTACACCGAAATCAAGGACGGGCTCATTCCTGGCGATGAGGTCGTGACCCAAGGCAATCGTGAGGTCTACACGATGTGGCTCACGGGCGGCGCTACGAAAGGCGGGGACGAGTAATGTTCAACCACTTGATCGCCTGGGCACTGCACAACCGTCTGATTGTGTTGGCCCTGACCGTCGTGCTCTTCGTCGCCGGCGCTTTCACGCTGCAGCGGATGTCGGTCGATGTTTTCCCGGAATTCGCCCCGCCGCAGGTCGTGATCCAGACCGAAGCCCCCGGCATGGCGCCTCAGGACGTCGAATCTCTGATCACATATCCATTGGAAAGCGCGATCAATGGCTCGCCGGGCGTTACCGCGGTGCGCTCCAAGACTTCGGTCGGCCTGTCCACGATAACGGTCGTTTTTGAATCCAGGACCGATATCTACATTGATCGGCAACAGATCAACGAGCGGATGCAGAATGTGCTGGGTCGTCTTCCGAGCAGCGCGCAACCGCCGGTCATGCTTCCGGTCACGTCCGCGGTAGGTTGGCTGGTGAAGTACTCACTGGTCAGCGACACGCTTTCGCCGGAAGCGCTGCGAACCCTGTCGGATTGGGATATCCGCCCCCGCATCCTGGCCTTGGGTGGCATTGCCTCGGTAGTCTCGATCGGCGGCGATGTGAAGCAATACCAGGTGCATATGGACCCGCTGCGAATGCAGGCCTATCGCATCAGCATCGAGCAGGTACGCGAGGCTCTGCAGAATGCCAACACCAACGTGCCCGGCGCGTTTGTGCAGGGGCCAGGGCAAGAACTCATCGTCAGCGGCGTGGGCCGCATCACGTCGCTTGACGATATCCGGCACACCGTTCTCACTTTGCGCGATGGCGTTCCGATCACTGTCGGAAACGTGGCCGAGGTGGCGCTTGGCGCCGAGATCAAGCGTGGCGATGCAGCCTTTGCCAACAAGAATGCGGTAATCGGAACCGTATCCAAGGCCTATGGTGCCGACACGCTGACAACCACCCGTAAGGTCGAGGCAGCACTGGATGCGATGAAGAAAACTTTGCCGGCCGGCGTGAGCATGAACACGCAGGTATTCAGGCAGGCCAACTTCATCGAGGCCGCGGTACACAACCTGACTATCGCGTTACTGGAGGGCGCGATGATCGTAATCGCCGTGCTGTTCCTGTTCCTAATGAACTGGCGCGCATCGTTCATTACGTTCCTGTCAATGCCGATATCGTTCGTGGGCGGCATCCTGGTGATGAACGCCCTCGGCGTGGGCATCAATTCCATGACCTTGGGTGGCTTGGCGATCGCCATTGGCGAAGTCGTGGACAACGGCATCATCACCGTCGAAAACGTCGTCCACCGTCTGCGCATCAACCGCGCCCTCCCTACTCCACTGGGTACGCTTCAGGTGGTGTATGACGCCGTCCGCGAAATCACCAATTCCGTGGTGTACGCGACCTTGATCATTGTCCTGATCTTCGTGCCGATTTTCTTCCTGGGGGATCTGGCGGGACGTATCTTCAGCCCGCTTGGTGTGGCCTATATCGCCTCGGTGAGCGCTTCGCTGGTCGTTGCGGTGACCATGGTTCCGGCCCTTTGCTATCTCCTGCTCGCCCGACGCGATGAGAAAAAACAGGATGCCGGCGCGACGCTGCAGACACAAGAAGAATTGCCGCAAACACATCACGGAGTTGTATCAACAGACGATCACGAGGAAGAGGAAGAAACCCGCTTTGTGCGTTGGCTCAAGCATCATTTCACACGGGTGCTGCGGTTCTCCATGGCGCGGTTTTGGCTGGTGATGGGAGCCGCGACTGCGGCTTTGGTACTGGCACTAGCACTGTTGCCGTTCTTCGGGTTCTCGTTTTTGCCAGAGTTCAAGGAAGGCAACTTCATCATTGCGATGACCACCCTTCCCGGGACGTCGTTGGACGAATCCATGCGCCTTGGCTCCCTGGTCAGGAAGGATCTACTCAAGTATCCGCAAGTCGTTTCCATCGATCAACGTGCCGGTCGCGCGGAGCTCGACGAAGATGCCCAGCCACCGAACTTCAGCGAGTTCGACGTCAGGCTTGATTTCTCGAAGAATTCGTCGATGTCGGCCGACGTGTTGCTCAAGCACATTCGAGATGATCTGGGAGAAATTCCAGGCACGGTTTTCAACGTCGGCCAGTTCATCGCCCATCGCATGGACGAAGTTCAGTCCGGCGTGCGCTCGCAGATCGCCATCAAGATCTATGGCGAAAAACTCCCAGCCCTTTACCAGCTCGGCCTGCAAGCCCAATCCATCGTGCGGTCTGTACCCGGCGCAGTCGACGTGAATCTCGAACAGCAGATCAGCGTGCCGCAGGTAACGATCAAGATCGACCGCGAGAAAGCTGCGAGGTACGGGATCAACGTCGGCGATGTCGCCAAGGATATCCAAACTGCATTGAACGGCGAAACCGTCTCCAGCGTGCTGGAGGGGAGCCGAAGCTTTGACTTGACCCTGCGCCTGCATGACGAGGCGCGCAACGATGTCGAGGCCATCCGGGACATCCTGGTGGATGCAGACGCGTTGAATCCCTCACAGGGCACGAAGTTGCCGTTGCGGCTGGTCGCCGACATCAGCGTCGAGGACGAGCCATATTCGATCAGTCGAGAGAATGTGCAGCGGGTCATCGTGCTGGGATTCAACGTACAGGGACGTGACCTGGGTTCGGTGATCGGAGACACCCAGGCAAAGATCACTGCGAAGCTCAAGTTGCCGCCCGGCTACTACATCGAATATGGCGGCCAGTTCGAAAGTCAGCGGCAGGCCAATCGTACGCTGATGGGCTTTGGTGCATTGGCTTTGTTCGGGGCGCTGCTGCTCCTCTATAAAGCCTTCGGTACGTTCCATGAAGCACTGATCGTGATGTTCAACCTGCCACTGGCAATGATCGGCGGCATCGTTGCCCTGTTCCTCGCCGGAGCAAACCTCAGCGTCGCAGCGGTGATCGGCTTCATCACCTTGTTTGGGATAGCCACGCGCAACGGAATCATCCTTGTCAGCCGGTACAACCAACTCAGACGAGCGGGCAACCCCCTGGAAGAAGTCGTTGTGCAAGGAACATTGGATCGATTGGTTCCCGTGCTCATGACGGCCGCGACCGCTGCGCTGGGGCTTGTCCCGTTGATGTTTGGGTCGCCAGTTGGCAAGGAGCTCGAACTGCCATTGGCACAGGTCGTCCTGGGCGGCCTGTTCACCGCGACGCTGCTGAATATGGTGGTTGTCCCCACCGTATATAACCGCGTAGAGCAATGGCGCGAAAAGCGCCTATTAAAGTCGCTTCCTTCCATCACCCCACAGGAGTCCCGCTTATGAACGCCATGTCACTAAAGCAAGTTGTTACAGCGCTTGCCCTTGTCGGCGTGTTGACCTCATGCAGTAACAAAGCCCCTGACGCAGCATCGATTTCCGCTTCGCCTGGCGACCAAGCCAAAACGCCGACGGCCACTCCGCCCGAACCGCCACAGGCTGCGGAATCGGAAGGTCCGGCGACTCAGATCCCCGCTACCGCAGACGGCATCTGGCAGGCCATTGAGCAGCAGAGCAAGGATCTCAAGGCCAGCATCAACAGCGGATCGCTGACAGACATACATCACAAAGCATTCGCCATTCGCGACCTGGTGGCCGCATTGCCCGACCGCTCCAAGACCCTGCCCCCCGAAGACCTGGCCAAGTTGCAAGGTGAGGTCAAATTTGTGGCCACCCTGGCGGATCGACTTGACGCTACCGGTGATGCGAACGACAAGGCTGGCGCGCAAGCCAATTACGAGAAGCTGGTGAACGTCTTGAATGGCATCACGCGAACGAAGTAGGGAGCAATTGACACCTATAAAAACATTCTCGAGCCCCATAGAAGCCATCCTGCTGCAGAGTCGGCAGGATGGTCCCGTCAACCCGCCTGAGATCGGGAAGCAGCTGCTCGCTGTCACGGCATCTTTTTTGCCGGTCGGTAGATCGGCCGCCCCACCAATCCCATGATCATGGCCTCGGTCTTTCCTGGAGAAGTCGCATGAAATCGCACTTGTCTCCCTTACTGGCGTCAGCTGGGCTGGCTATTACCCTGACCGCGTGCGTCGCCGCCGAAAGACCGTCTGCCGTGGGAGCAAAAGCGCTTGCCGGCTGGTACATGCAGGAAGGCACCGTCGCGACATTCCAACCCTGTGGCGAATCCACCCCGTGGCGCATCACGAACGATGCGGATCTGCGGGCCAAGGCGAAGAGCTTCGGACTGGAGGACGGCAATCCCGTCTACGTCAAGGTCATTGCCAGCCTGTCGGTGCTCGGCGAGACATTCAACGTCAACCGTGTGACGCAGTTCGGATCACCCACCCCTGTGAGGGATTGCGCACTGACCGGTGTGGTACATCCGGCGCCGGCCTCCGCACAGAACTGACGCAGGCTCGCTTCCCGCTTCCCGCTTCCCGCTTCCCGCTTCCCGCTTCCCGCTTCGACCTTCGCAAGCAATACAGGAACTTTTCTCGATGCTGATCCAGCCATTCGATGTCTTCGTCTACGCATGGTTGGTCATTGCACTGCTTTCGGCAGCCTATGTTGGGTGGGACCAATTCCGCGGCAACCCCGAGCCCGCCGTAATGAAGTGGGGCTTCGTGCTGGTGACGCTCTACATGGGGCCGATCGGCCTGTTGTTGTACGTGATGGCCGACAAGGAACCGCGGCCAGGGGAACACGAAGACTTCATCAGGCCACTTTGGAAACAGGGCGTCGGCTCGACAGTCCACTGCGTCGCCGGTGACGCCACCGGCATCATCATTGCCGCGGTCGTGGTGGCGCTGGTTGGCCTGCCCATGTGGCAGGACCTGATTATCGAATACGTTGCAGGTTTCCTGCTGGGCCTGCTGATATTCCAGGCGTTGTTCATGCGCCGCGTGATGGGTGGGACTTATCTGCAGAACGTTCGCCACAGCTTCCTGCCTGAGCTGATCTCGATGAACTGCATGATGGCCGGCATGGCGCCGGTCATGATCGCGTTGATGATGGGACGCGACATGCGAGCGATGTGGCCGGGCGAGCCGCTGTTCTGGATGGTGATGTCGATCGGCATCATCGCGGGCTTCGCCGTCGCCTATCCGGTCAACGTCTGGATGGTGTCGCGCGGCATGAAGCACGGCCTGATGACCGAGCGGCAACAGGTCGCGAAGGGAAAGCCCAGGCCTTCGGCGAAGCCCTCCGCCAAGGCACCAGCAAAATCCGCCAGGAAGGCGCTGGCGAAATCCGAATCGTCGAAGCGTGGCACTCACGACATGGGTTCCATGCCGGGAATGGACCACTCAGCGATGGCGGGCAACGGCGACACGAAGGTGTCGCCGCAAACAAGTCAGAAGCACGCTTCCATGTCCTCGCCG
>JANMAO010000024.1:0-2116 GCA_031359875.1 Lysobacter sp. | reverse complement strand
GGCCGCGAGCTTGCCGATGCGCACGCGCCAGGTGTCGGGGCCGGCTTCGAGGTAGTCCCAGCGGAATGTGTCGGGCATCTCGGCCTGGAACTGGTAGTACAGCGGCTTCGGGTCGTGGTCGTTGACGAGTTCCATTGCCTGACCGGCGGCCAGACTGCGGAAGGTCGAGAAGATCAATGGATGGCGCTCGCGCGGTGCGATGCTGCGGACGTCGACGGTGGCGGTAGAAGCGTTGCTGGTCATGGGGGATCCGTTCGATGGAAGGGTGTGAATCAGAAGGTGCATGGAGAATACATCTATTCTGACGAGGGTCGCCTCGCGCGGGCTTGATCCGTATCAAGTCAACGCCGATTCGGCGGTGTCCGCCGCGTCGCAACGTGCGATTTCCATTTGCCACATTCATTTCGCCTCGATCTTGCGACACCGCCACGAATCATGTCCGACCCTCCGGCACGCCTATCGCAAGGTCGCTGAAGCGGCAGCCAAGCCTTGATTGAAGTCAAGGCTGCGACGCCTCCCGCGGCATAGCATTCAACGATGGATATGCTCGTCTCTCCGCGCCGCCGGGCGCTCGTGCAAGGACTTGGTGCGGCGTCGCTGCTTTCCGCATGCGGTGGCCCGCACACCTCGCGAACGGTACCGACTGTCGAGTTCAGTGGATTGACCATGGGTTCGGCCTACACGGTCAAGATCGCTGGCCGCAAGCTTTCGCGCACATTGCAGGCCACTGCGCGCGACGCCGTGGCCGTTGCGCTCAGCGCAGTGGACATTGCGATGTCGACGCATCGACCGCAGTCGGATTTATCGCGTTTCAACGCCCACGCAACAACCACACCGTTCGCGCTGTCGCCGGATGTGTTTTCGGTGTTCGCGCTCGCGAAACAGGTGAGCGCGGCGACCGGCGGAGCCTTCGACGTTACGGTCGGCCCGATCGTCGACGCGTGGGGCTTCGGGCCTGGTCGACGAGAGCGAATCGTCGATGCCACCGAAGTCGGCGCGCTCGAGCGCCGCGTCGGATGGCAGATGCTCAGGCTGGACGAAAAGGCCGGCACGATCATGAAGGCGCGACCCGAAGTCCGGGCCGATCTTTCCGGTATCGCAAAGGGCTACGGTGTCGACAAGGCGGCGCAGGCGCTCGACGCGCTTGGGATCGAGCACTATTTGATCGACGCCGGCGGCGAAGTGCGAACCTGCGGACGCAATCCCGAGGACCGGCCTTGGCAAGTCGCGATCGAACAGCCGATGGCCGGGCCGCGCCGACCGCGCTACGTCGTGCCTCTGTCCGGCTTGTCGATCGCGACGTCCGGCGACTACCGGATCTTTTTCGAACGCGACGGCCGCCGCTATTCCCATGAGATCGATCCGGCAACCGGACGACCCATCGACAATCGATTGACTTCGGTCAGCGTAGTCGCGGCCACGGGCGCGCTGGCCGACGCGATGGGCAAGCTGATCGTTCTGGGGCCGCAGAAGGGCTACGCGCTGGCGGTGACGCAAGGCGTGGCGGCGCATTTCATCGTGCGCGAACTCGATGGCAGGCTGCGCGACCTGATGACACCCGCTTTCGCTGCTCTCGGTGGAATGCCGTTCCGTGCGTAGCGCACCGACGTGCTTCACCCGACTTCCATACCCGTAGACCATGTGCGACACCACGGGTGCTGCACCTTGGACCTGAAGTTGACCGGCTGAAAGCCGGTGGTTCGAACCCTGTGATGGACACTCAAATGCTGAAACAACCTCTTTTCCCCATCCTTCTTCTCGCCCTGCTCGGCGCTTGCAGTAAGACCGAGCAAGTGCCCGCGGCGTCGGCACCCGCGACATCGGCAGCGGTGGCAACAGCCGCACCGGTTGCTGGTGGCGACTTGGCCAAGGGCGAGCATGTGTACAAGGGCACCTGCGCCATGTGCCACGCAACCGGCGCCGCTGGCGCCCCGCTGTTCGGCAGCAAGGCGGATTGGGACCCGCGCATTGCGCAGGGCAAGGAGACGCTGTACGGCCATGCGCTCAAAGGCTTTACCGGAGCCAAGGGCACGATGCCGCCGAAGGGCGCCAATGCGGGTCTCGCCGATGACGACGTCAAGGCAGCCGTCGACTACATGGTGGCGCAGGTCAAGTA
>JANMAO010000022.1:0-7343 GCA_031359875.1 Lysobacter sp. | reverse complement strand
CCGCGCGTCACGCCGGTGACGGGCGAAGATCCGCGTGGTGTGCCGGTGTATGTGATCGATCCGAATGGGTTCGTGATTCTGCGTTACCCTCCCGGCTTCGATCCGTCGGGCTTGCGCGCGGACCTGGCCAAGCTGCTGAAGCTGATGTGACATGAGTTCGACTGCGCATCCGACTGCTACGCCCGAGTCCGCTGTCTCCAAGCCTGCGGTTTACAAAGCTGCCGTATACAAGCATTTCCATCGTCTTGGCTGGCTGGCGTGCGCGCTCGCCTTCGGCGTGATCGTGTTCGGCGCGTTCGTGCGCCTGTCCAACGCCGGCCTGAGCTGTCCCGACTGGCCGACCTGTTATGGCCGCGCTGCCTGGCCGACCGCGACCAGCCATATCGCCGACCAGGCCGCGACTGCGATCCGTCCGCTCGAGATCCACAAGGCCTGGCGCGAACAGCTGCATCGCATGCTGGCCGGTTCGCTCGGCGTGCTGGTGTTGGCGCTGGCGCTGCTCGCCGCGCGGCGGCGGCGTCATGGCATCGCCCAGATCCTGGTGGCCGCTGTTGCGGTCGCGATCTCGATCGTCCTGTACATGCGCGGACAGCACGAGCAGGCCGCAATGCTCGCAGCAGGCGGCGAAGTCCTGCTGCTGTTCGCGGCGGTGCGCTGGTCGAACAGCGACTTCGCGCGGGTCTCGGCGCTGACACTGGCGGTGGTTATCTTCCAGGCGCTGCTGGGGATGTGGACGGTGACGTGGCTGTTGACGCCGATCGTGGTGCTGGGCCATCTGTTCGGCGGCCTGCTGACGTTCGCCTTGCTGACCTGGACCGCATGGCATGGGAGCGATGCGCCGATCCGCCTGCCCGATGCGCGCCTGCTGCGACGCCTGCTAGTCGTCGCCCTGGTGCTGCTCGGCGTGCAGATCGCGCTCGGCGGCTGGACCAGCGCCAACTACGCCGCGCTCGCCTGCGGCACCGATTTCCCGAAGTGTGTAGGACTGTGGTCGCCGCCGCACGATTTTCGCGAAGGTTTCGTGCTCTGGCGCGGCACCGGCATCGACTACGAAAGCGGCGTGCTCGACGGTGCTTCGCGCATCGCGATCCAGCTCGCGCACCGGATGATGGCGGCGGTCGTCTTTGTCTACCTGTTGTGGCTGGCGACGCGACTGCTGCGCATCCCCGGCGTGCGCGGTGGCGGCGCCCTGCTCGGCGGGCTGGTGATCGCGCAGGTCGGCCTCGGCATCGCCAACGTCAAGCTGGCGTTGCCGCTACCGATCGCGGTGCTGCACAACGCCGGCGCGGCGCTGCTGCTGTTCGTGCTGGTCAGCCTGCTGGCGCGTGTTCGCGCGCCGGACGCCTGAGCGCAGCCGATGCCTACTTCCATCCTCAAGCAATACTGGAGCCTGACCAAGCCGCGCGTGGTCGCGCTGATCGTGTTCACCGCGGTCATCGGCATGTTCCTCGCCGTCCCCGGCTTGCCGCCGCTGCGCGCCTCGCTGCTGGGTACGCTCGGCATCTGGCTGGCGGCATCGAGTGCGGCGGCCATCAACCAGATCCTCGACAGCCGCATCGATGCGCAGATGGCGCGTACCTCGTGGCGGCCATTGGTATCCGGCACGCTGACGCCACGCCAGGCGCTGGTGTTCGCGCTGGTGCTGGCGGCGCTGTCGATGGCGGTGCTGCTGCTATGGGTGAATCCGCTGACCGCGCTGCTGACGTTCGCGTCGCTGATCGGGTATGCCGTCGTCTACACCGTCTACCTCAAGCGCGCGACGCCGCAGAACATCGTGATCGGCGGCATCGCAGGCGCGGCGCCACCGGCGCTGGGTTGGGCTGCGGTCACCGGTCAGCTGCATCCGCACGCATTGCTGCTGGTGCTGATCATCTTCGTCTGGACGCCGCCGCATTTCTGGGCGCTGGCGATCTTTCGTCGCGACGACTACGCGCGCGCGATGGTGCCGATGCTGCCGGTCACCCACGGCGTGCAATACACGCGCTGGCAGATCCTGTTCTACACCGTGCTGCTGGTCGCGGTGACGGTGCTGCCGTGGGCGACCGGGATGAGCGGGTTGTTCTACCTCGGCGGCGCGCTGGTGCTGGGCGTGGTGTTCGTCTGGTACGCGTGGCGATTGATGGATCCGCCGGACGAGTTCTTCCCGATGCGCGTGTTCAACTATTCGATCGTGTACCTGATGGCGTTGTTCGCCTTCCTGCTGCTCGATCACTGGCTGTTGCCGTGGTTGCAGCCGGCGCCTGTGTTCGAGCTGCATGCGGGCTGAGTCCGCACTTGCGGCAGCGCGAAATCAAGTCGTCCGTCCGCGATAGGCGAGCAGGTCGCGCAGCTCGCCTTTCTCTTCATCATCGAGCCCGCTGTCGGTTTTCTTTGCCAGCAACCCGGCGACGCGTTGTTGCAGCGCCTGTGTTTCCAGGCGGGTGATCGCGTCCAGGAAGGTCTGCTGGCGCTTGTCCGCGTCGTCCAGCACGCGTCCATCCAGCGGCGTCTCGGCGCTGGCTTCGACCGCACGTGCGGTGGCGAGCTTGGTCAAGGCCGCACTTTCTTCGCGCCCGTCGAAATGCTCCAGCAACGCGCCAATGGTGATATCCGGCCGTTGATGCACGAGCAGGATCAATTCCGTGAGCAACCCAACACCCGGTTGGTCGAGGGAGGAGAATTGCAGCGGAATCGCCAGCGCCAGTGCAACCGACGGTTGCTGCAGCAACGCGGTGATCGCGCCCCGAACCAGCGACTGCTTCTGCGCCTTGGCGGGGACAGCGCCATGACTCGATCGCTGCGAGGGTTGGGGATCGGCCGATACAGCTCGACCAACGCCAGTGAGCTCGGTCAACCGCTGCCGCATCAGGTCGCCGAAAGCCCCATCGGGAATCTGCGCCAGCATCGGCTTGCAGCGCTCGGCCAGGCGCGCCTTGCCGTCGAGCGAGCCGAGGTTCACGTCCTTGCCGTGTTCGGCGTAGAAAAATTCAGACAGCGGCATCGCTTGCGCGAGACGCGCGGCGAAACCTTCGGCGCCTTCCTTGCGCACGATGCTGTCGGGATCCTCGCCATCGGGCAGGAACAGGAAGAACGCCTGGCGCCCGTCCTTCATCCGTGGTAGTACCGATTCGAGCGCCTTCCATGCGGCGGCGCGGCCGGCGCGATCGCCATCGAAGCAGAAAAACACATCCGGCGCGTTGCGGAACAGCAGCTCGGCATGGTCGGACGTGGTCGCGGTACCCAGCGTCGCCACTGCCTGGGTGACGCCGTACTGCGCCAGCGCGACCACATCCATGTAGCCCTCGACCACGACCAGCCGGTCGAGCTTCGGATTGGCCTGCTTCGCCTGCCACAGCCCGTACAGTTCGCGGCCCTTGTGGAACAGCGCGGTCTCGGGCGAGTTGAGGTATTTAGGCGTGTCTTCGGGGTCGAGCACGCGGCCACCGAACGCGATCACGCGCCCGCGGCGATCGTGGATCGGGAACATCAGCCGGTCGCGGAACTTGTCGTAGACGTGGCCTTTGTCGTTCTTGGAGAACAGGCCGGCGCGTTCGAGCAGGCCCATGCGGCGCGGGTCGGTGCCGAGCGCGTCCTTGAGGGCGTTGTAGCCGTCGGGCGCATAGCCGATCGCGTAACGCGCGACGATGCCGGCATCGATCGCGCGCCGGTCGATGTAGGCACGCGCCTTGTCGCTGCCGGCGAGCTGCTGCTGGAAGAACGTCGCCGCCGCATCGAGTACCGCGTAAAGCTCACGACTATCGCTGTCCTCATTGCGCACGTGCGTGTCGCGCGGCACTTCCATGCCGACGCGCTTGGCGAGATCGTCGACGGCATCGAGGAATTCGAGCCGGTCGTAATTCATCAGGAACGAGATCGCGGTGCCGTGCGCGCCGCAGCCGAAGCAGTGGTAGAACTGCTTGGTCGGCGAGACCGTGAACGAGGCCGAACGCTCGTCGTGGAACGGACAGCGCGCCGCGTATTCCTTGCCCTGCCGCTTCAACGGCACACGCGTGCCGACCACCTCGACGATGTCGGTGCGGGCGAGCAGATCATCGATGAAGGCGTCGGGGATGCGGGCCATGCGGTCTCAGGATGCCACGCGGGGCGCTCTTCGTAGGAGCGACGTGAGTCGCGACCGCCGACATCGAGGAAAGCAGGTCGCGACTTACGTCGCTCCTACAAGAGCAGGTCAGCCACCAGACAAACGCTGCTTCACCAGCTTCGACACCTCGCCCATGTCGGCGCGGCCGGCGAGGCGCGGCTTGAGCACGGCCATCAGCTTGCCGATGTCGGCCAGGCTTGCCGCCCCGCCGCTGTTGGCCGCCAGCTCGGCGATCGCGGCGTCGATCGCGTCGACGACCTCGGCCTCGCCCATCTTGGCCGGCAGGTAGTGCTCGAGGATCGCCATTTCGTCGCGCTCGATGCGGGACAGGTCGTTGCGACCGGCGGCGTCGTACTGACTGATCGAGTCGCGGCGTTGCTTGACCATCTTGTCCAGCACCACCAGCACGGCGGGATCGTCGAGCTCGATGCGTTCATCGATCTCGCGCTGCTTGATCGCGGCATTGATCAGCCGGATCACGCCCAGGCGGATCTTGTCGCCGGACTTCATCGAGGCCTTCATGTCCTCGACGAGGGTTTGCTTCAAGGTCATCGCAGTCTCCAGAGGCGGGGTGGCGGGCGAAGCCACCGATAAAAACACGAAAAGCCGGCGCGGGGCCGGCTTCGTGGGTCATTGCTGCAGCATTCGGCGGACCGAATGACTGACTCAGCCGTGGTGACTCAATACAGGCGCTGGCGCTTGGTGACGTCGCGCGAGCTACGGCGGGCCTGACGTTTGACCGCGGCAGCGGCCTTGCGCTTGCGCTCCTGGGTCGGCTTCTCGTAGAACTCGCGCTTGCGGGTCTCGGCCAGCACGCCGGCCTTCTCGCAGGTGCGCTTGAAGCGGCGCAGGGCAAACTCGAAGGGCTCGTTTTCGCGGACTTTGACGCTGGGCATGCGGTGATCTCAGGAGTGGAAGCCGCCCGACGCAACGGGCGAGCCGCGTATGATACCGGCTCCTTTCCCAGCTGCGCAACCGGCCGGGCATCCGGCACAGGCTTGCCGGGGCCGTTTGCGCCCAGGTCGTGGCCGGATTCCGCTTCAACCAGGCGTGAGCTGCGCTCCAAAATGAAAGTCCTTGGCATCGAAACCTCCTGCGACGAAACCGGCGTGGCGGTCTATGACACCGCGCTGGCCGGTGCGGACGGTCTGCGGGCGCAGGCGCTCTACAGCCAGATCGCCCTGCACGCCGAATACGGCGGGGTGGTACCAGAGCTGGCCAGCCGCGATCACGTCCGCAAGCTGCTGCCGCTGATCCGGCAGACTTTGGCCGAGGCCGGACTGGGCGTCGGCGATCTGGATGGCGTGGCCTATACCGCCGGTCCGGGTCTGGTCGGGGCATTGCTGGTCGGTGCCGGGGTCGCACGCTCGCTGGCCTGGGCGCTGGACAAGCCGGCGATCGGCGTCCATCACATGGAAGGCCACCTGCTGGCGCCGCTGATGGAAGCCCCGGACCTGACGCCCCCATTCGTTGCGCTATTGGTATCAGGCGGCCATACCCAGCTGGTCGCGGTCGAGGCTATCGGCCAGTACCGGCTGCTGGGCGAAACCCTGGACGATGCCGCCGGCGAGGCCTTCGACAAGACCGCCAAGCTGATGGGTCTGCCGTATCCCGGCGGGCCGGAGTTGGCGAAACTGGCCGAAACCGGCCGCTCCGGCACTTACAGGTTCTCGCGGCCAATGACCGACCGTCCCGGCCTGGACTTCAGCTTCAGCGGGCTCAAGACCCAGGTCATGCTGGCCTGGCGCGCCAGCGACCAGTCCGCGCAGACCCGCGCCGACATCGCCCGCAGCTTCGAAGATGCAGTGGTCGATACCTTGGCGATCAAGTGCGAACGCGCGCTGGATGCAGCCCACTGCGAGACGCTGATTGTCGCCGGCGGCGTCGGTGCCAACGCGCGGTTGCGCGAGAAGTTGGCGCAGGTCGCCCGAAAGCGCGGCGGTCGGGTCTGCTTTCCGCGCCCGGCGCTGTGTACCGACAACGGCGCGATGATCGCCTTTGCCGGGGCGCTGCGGCTTGAGGCCGGGCAGCATGGGGATGCGGCCATCCGGGTGATGCCGCGTTGGGATATGGCATCGTTGCCGGCGGTTTGATCTTGTGTAGGAGCGGCTTCAGCCGCGACCGAAAGATTCGGAAGAAGGGTCGCGGCTAAAGCCGCTCCTACAAAAGCAGGAGAGCCCATGGACAAAGTCTTCATCGAAGCCCTCGAGATCGAAGCCCTGATCGGCATCTACGATTGGGAACGACGCATCCGTCAACCGTTGCAGTTTGACATCGAGATGGCATTCGACAACCGCCGGCCCGCGGCGAGCGACTCCGTCGCCGACACGCTCGACTACAAGGCGGTGAGCAAGCGCCTGGTCGCGTTCGTGTCGCAGTCCGGGTTCGGCCTGGTCGAAACCCTGGCGGAGCGCTGCGCGGCGCTGATCCTCGATGAATTCGCGGTGGCGCACGTACGTTTGAAGTTGAGCAAACCCGGTGCGGTGCGCGGCGCACGCGCGGTCGGGGTGATCATCGAGCGCGGCCGCGATGCTGACAGGGCTGCGGTGGAGACGCCTGCGGTTGCCACCAGGCTGCCCGCGCCCAAGGCCTCGGTCCGACCGGCGCGGGTCACCGCCACCAGGAAAAAGTCGGCGTCGAAAATCGCGACGGCGAAATGCCGCAGCTACCTCAGCCTGGGCAGCAACATCGAGCCCGAAGCCAATCTGCGCAAGGCGGTCGCGGCCCTGCGCGAGCGTTTCGGCGAAGTGGTCATGTCGCCGGCGTACCGGACGCGCGCCGTCGGTTTCGAAGGGCCGGATTTCCTCAATGCCATCGCCGTGATCGACAGCGACATCCACCCGTTCGCGCTCAACGACTGGCTGCATGCACTGGAAATGAAGCAGGGGCGCGACCGTCGTGACGCGTCCTACAGCAACCGCACGCTCGACATCGACATCATCTATTTCGGCGACCTGGTGCTCGAGGGGCCGGGCGACTTCCAGCTGCCGCGCCCCGAGCTGCACCGCGCCTTCGTGTTGAAACCGCTGGCCGACGTGGCGCCCGAGTTCGTCGACCCGGTGCGCAACGTAACCCTGGCGCAACTGTGGGCCGCACACCCGGACGTGGACGACCCGCCGCCGCAAGTCGCCATCGACTGGTAGCCGCCGCGCAGGGGCGCACTTGCCGGGCAGGGTTGCACGTGCATAATCGCGGCGCATCCGGGAGCAACGACATGGGCAAGTTCGCACGCAGTTGGGCATTGGCCAAGGCCAGCATGGAG
>JANMAO010000148.1:0-8780 GCA_031359875.1 Lysobacter sp. | reverse complement strand
CTTGCGCCGTGTTTGCACTCGACGTGCCAAGTGGTATCGACGCCGACAGCGGCAATGTCCCGGGTGCCGTCGTTCGCGCGACGTGTACCTTGCAATTACTTGCCGCGCATCGCGGGTTGATGACTGGTGCGGCGCTCGATTGTTGCGGGGAGCTCGATATCGGTTCGCTCGGGATCGATGCGTCGACGTTCGGCAGCATCACCGAATCGGCGCGGGCGCTGCATGCCGATGGGTTGGTCGACTGGCTGAAGCCCCGGCAGCCCGACAGCCACAAAGGCAACAACGGCCACGTGCTCTGCATCGGTGGCGACCAGGGCAGTGGCGGTGCAATCGCGCTGTGCGCTGAAGCAGCATTGCGTTGCGGCGCCGGATTGACGAGTGTCGCGACGCGTGCCGAACACATAGCGGCACTACTCGCGCGGCGACCGGAAGCGATGGTGCATGGCATCGAAAACGCCGGCGAATTGCAGGCAATCATCGATCGGGCCGATGTCGTCGCCGTTGGTCCCGGACTCGGCACGCACGCGTGGGGAACAGGTCTCTTCGACGCAGCGATCGTGTCCGCGAAGGCGCTGGTCATCGATGCCGATGCGCTTAATCTGGTGTCCGCCCATCCCCGCAAGTTACCTCCCGATACTATATTGACGCCGCACCCGGGCGAAGCCGCGCGCCTGCTCGGCATCGCCACGCATGATGTGCAGGCAGATCGCTTTGCGGCCGCGCACGCGCTCGTCGAACGCTTCGGTTGCATCGTCGTGCTGAAAGGCGCAGGGACGATTATCGCCGCGCCCGGACATGTCCCCTGCGTCATTGCGGCCGGTAATCCCGGCATGGCGGTCGGCGGCATGGGCGATCTCTTGACCGGCGTGATTGCTGCGTTGCGCGCGCAGGGCCTGGATGCTTTTTCGGCAGCATGTTGCGGCGCATTGCTGCACGCGGTTGCGGGTGACGCGGCGGCGCGCGAGGGCGAACGCGGCCTGTTGCCATCGGATCTGTTGGTGCATCTGCGCAGGCTGTCGAACCCCGGAGCGGCGCGATGATGCGATTGCAGCTGGAGGATGTCGAAGCCACTGACGCATTGGGTCGTCTGCTCGCGCAGACGCAGCCTGCAACGGCGGCAATCGTTTACCTGCACGGCGATCTCGGCGCGGGCAAGTCGACGCTCGCACGCGCATGGTTGCGCGCGCGGGGCGTGACCGGTGCGATCCGCAGTCCGACCTACACCCTTGTGGAGCACTACGCGTTGGACAGTGGCGCCAAGGCGCTGCATCTGGACCTCTACCGGATCGGCGATGCGGGGGAACTCGAGTTTCTTGCGCTGGACGATACCGGCGCCGCCTTGTGGCTGGTGGAATGGCCCGAGCACGGCGACCGGGCGCTGCCTCCGGCGGATCTGCGCATCGAGCTGGGAGTCGCCGGAACCGGGCGCGGCGCGGTCCTGCATGAGGAGTCGGGAGTGGGCTCTGCCTGGCTCGCCCGGCTGGCGGAAACCGAAGGTTGCGAGGCGTTGCTGAATCCAGAAGACAGGAAGGTGCGCCAGCCTACGGATAAGTAAGGAAAAAGTAATTGCAAAGCTCGGCGGTTGGTGCTTGAATCCAGCCATGCGCATGAAGGGGGCCAGCATTCCGCAATTCCTGCTCGGCATGGCGTTACTCGCCGCCGTCTGCTGGAACCTTGCGCATGCCGGCGAATTGCGCGGACTGCACCTCAGCAGCGGCCCCACCGGCACCCGCGCCGAGTTGCGAATGGACAGCGAGGCCGGCTACCAGTTGATCCCGCTGGCCAATCCTGATCGTCTGGTCGTCGACCTGCCCGGATCGAGTGCGCGCCGTGGCCTGCAGCTTCCGGCCGCTTCCGGTGTGGTCCGGGGCGTGCGCAGCGGCCGGCCTTCGCCGGGTACGACCCGGATCGTGTTCGACCTCGCCAGCTCGGTGATGACGCTCAAGCCGCACTACGAGTCCGGCGCGGATGGCCCGCGGCTGGTGCTGGAGTGGCCCGACGATGGCACCCAGACCAGCGTTTCCGCGGAGCCACAGTCGGCCCCCGCCCCGTCGACGGCCGAGGCGAGCATCCCCAACCCGCCCGATGCCGAGTTGACTTCGGTGGCAGCGACCTCGCGTCTGGTCGCCAGCCTGCCGGTGTTGCAGGCCCGTCCCCGGGATCCGCTGCCCGCCGCGCCGCGTGTGGACATGCCGCCATCGGAATCGGTTCCGACCCGGGTTGCGACCGGCATCCCGACCCACGTTGCCACCGGCGAGCCGGCCCCGCCCCAGCAGTCTTCGATCGCGCCCTTGCCGTCGTACCCGCACACCGCGGTCAAGACGATGCAGGACGTGATGCGCCGCGGTGGCCTGCGGCCGCTGATCATCGCCATCGACCCTGGCCATGGTGGGCAGGATCCCGGCGCGCGAGGTCCAGGCGGCAGCCGCGAAAAAATGATCACCCTGGCGATCGCCCGTGAACTCGCGCGCCAGGTCAATGCAACGCCCGGGCTCAGGGCCTTTCTGACCCGCGACAGCGACGTGTTCATCCCTTTGACCCAGCGCTATCAGAAGGCGCGCGCGGCCAAGGCTGACCTGTTCGTCTCGATCCACGCAGATTCCTGCACCAGTCCCGACGCCAGCGGCTCCTCGGTGTTCGTGCTTTCGCAGCGTGGCGCCTCCTCGCAGGCCGCGCGCTGGCTCGCCAGCCAGGAAAACGCCGCGGACCTGGTGGGTGGGGTCCGCTTGCAGGACAAGGGCGACACGCTGGCGTCGGTGCTGCTCGATCTGTCGCAGAGCGCGACGATGAAGGCGTCCGAGGACATGGCCAACCAGGTGCTCGGTGGCCTCAAGCGCCTCGGCAAGACCCACAAGCAGGAGATCGAGCGCGCCAACTTCGTGGTGCTGCGCTCGCCCGACGTGCCATCGATGCTGGTCGAGACCGCTTTTATCTCCAATCCGGACGAAGAACGCAGGCTCAACGATCCTGCGCAGCAGGCCCAACTCGCACGCGCGGTGCTGGACGGGGTCAATGTCTATTTCACCCGCCAGCCGCCTCCGGGCACGCTCTATGCAGCGCGGGCCGATGCCGGCGGCAACGGGATGTCGGGCGGCGGCAGTCCGTAACGCGGGGCTCTGCTTCGCTCTATTGCGTGAGAGGGAATCGGTTGCCACGGCCAGCGGAGCAGGGCTCCGCTCTACAATCGTCGCAATGACGATCCACCAACTGCCTGACACCCTCATCAACCAGATTGCGGCCGGCGAGGTCGTCGAGCGCCCTGCGTCCGTGGTCAAGGAACTGGTCGAGAACGCCCTGGACGCCGGCGCGCGTCGGATCGACATCGATCTCGAGGAAGGAGGCGTCCGCCTGATCCGCGTCCGCGACGACGGCGGCGGCATGCCGGCGCACGATCTACCGCTGGCGATCGCGCGTCACGCCACCAGCAAGATCGCATCGCTCGACGACCTCGAATCGGTGGCAACGCTGGGCTTCCGCGGAGAGGCATTACCCTCGATCGCGTCGGTCAGCCGCTTTGTGCTGATGTCGCGCCACAACGGCAGCGAGCACGGTGCAGCGCTGCAGGTCGACGGCGGCCGCATCGGCGAGGTCACGCCGCGGCCACATCCGCAGGGCACCACGGTCGAGGTCCGCGATCTATTCTTCAACGTGCCTGCGCGGCGCAAGTTCCTGCGCGCCGAGCGCACCGAACTCGGGCATATCGAGGAATGGTTGCGCTCGCTGGCGCTGGCGCGCCCGGACGTGGAGTTGCGCGTGTCGCACAACGGCAAGCCGTCGCGCCGATATCGCTCTGTAGAATCGAGTGACGACAGCATGCTCGCGTCCTCAGAACGGCTGCTGGAAACATTGGGCGAGGAATTCTCACGCAACGCGCTGCGGATCGATCACTTGGGCGCGGGTTTGCGCCTGCACGGCTGGATCGCGCAGCCGGTCTACAACCGCGCCAGCGCCGACCAGCAATACCTCTATGTCAACGGTCGCAGCGTGCGCGATCGCAGCGTCGCACATGCGGTCCGGCAGGCGTATGCCGACGTGCTGTTCCACGGCCGCCAGCCGGCGTATGTCCTGTTCCTCGAGCTCGATCCGCGCGCGGTCGATGTCAACGTGCATCCTGCCAAGCACGAGGTTCGTTTTCGCGAATCTCGCCTGATCCATGATTTCGTCTATCGCACGTTGCAGGAAGCGCTGGCAGCCACGCGCGCAGGTACGACACCTGGTGCCGCTGCGATGCCGTCAGCATCTTCATCGATGCACTGGGCGATGCCGCAACCGAACCTCGCGCTGCAGGTCGACGAACTCCGCGCAGGTTATGCGGCGTTGTACGGGCGCAATGCGGAGACCGACACCAGTACGGCAAGCGTCGACATGCCGCTGCCGGCGACAATGGATGCGACGCTGCCCCCGCTTGGCCATGCCATCGCCCAGCTGCACGGCATTTACATCCTCGCCGAGATCGGCGATGGCTTGATCGTGGTCGATATGCACGCCGCGCATGAACGCATCGGCTACGAGAAGCTCAAGACCGCGCACGATGGCGTCGGCGTGCGTGTGCAGCCGTTGTTGGTGCCGCAGGCGGTGGCGGTAGCGGAACGCGAGGCGGAGATTGCCGAACGCGAGGCCGCGACGCTGGCCGAGCTGGGGTTTGAAGTGTCGCGCGCCGGTCGGCAGACGCTGCTGCTGCGTGGCGTCCCGGCGTTACTTGCCGATGGCGACGTCGAGGCGCTGCTGCGTGATGTCCTCGCCGACCTGGGTGAACATGGCGGCAGCCGCCGGGTGGCCGAGGCGCGTGACGAATTGCTCTCGACCATGGCTTGCCACGCCGCGGTGCGCGCGCACCGGCGACTGAGTGTTCCGGAAATGAACGCACTGCTGCGCGAGATGGAGGCGACACTGCGCTCCGGCCAATGCAATCATGGCCGCCCGACCTGGGCACGTTTCAATCTGGCCGAGATCGACAAATGGTTCCTGCGAGGACGCTGACATGTTTCCACCGCATCACGCACTGCCCATTGCCATCGCAATCGCGACCGCCGTGGTCGGCTTGTCCGGATGTCACCGCGACAACGGGGAGCACGCAATGACCGGGACATCTGCTGCTGCGACGGCGTTTGCCCAGACCGAACAGGCCTGGCGCGACAAGCGTCGTGCCGACTTGCTCAAACCGGACGGCTGGTCAAGCATGATCGGTCTGCACTGGCTCGATCCCGGCGCACATTACATCGGCAGCGATCCCGGCAACGGCATTCATCTCGCGATGGGGCCGGCACACCTGGGCATGGTCGATATCGCCGGCAAGCAAGTGCGATTCGTCCCCGACAAGACGACTGCGTTGACCCTCGATGGACAGCCGTTCACTGCGGCGGCGCCGTTGCGCACGGATGCCGACAAGCCTGGCCCCAGCATGATCGGATTCGACGATGGCAAAGGCCTGGCCACCGTGATCGAGCGCAATGATCGCTACGCGCTGCGCGTGAAGCATGCCGACGCGCCGACCCGCGTGCAGTTTGCCGGGCTCGACTATTGGTCGGCAGATCCAGCATGGAAGATCCGGGGCAAGTTCATACCGCACGCGGTCGCCAAGACCATCGAGGTCGCCAATATCATCGGTGGCATGGACGCGATGGCAAACCCCGGCGTGGTCGAATTCCAGCACGAAGGCAAGACCTTCCGCATCGAGGCGCTGGACGAAGGCGAGGGTGTGTTGTTCCTGGTGTTCGCCGATCGCACCAACGGCCATGGCAGCTATGGCGCCGGACGCTTCCTGGATACGCCGATGCCCGATGCCAATGGCAACGTGATGCTCGACTTCAACCAGTCGCGCAATCCGCCATGCGCCTTTACCGCGTTTGCGACCTGCCCGCTGCCACCGCCGGAGAACCGGCTTGATCTTGCGATCACGGCTGGCGAGAAGGCATACCGCAAGCCCGCACACTCCTGAGGACTACATGCGTTTTCGCAGATGCCTTTTTCTGTTTGTCGTTGTGACGTCGATCGCCACGGTTGCGCATGCCGCCGTGCCGCATGCCGCCGCTCCACATGCCGTCACCCCGCACGCAGTGACACTTGTTGCGCCACCGGTACCGCTGCTGTGGAAAATCTCCGACGCCGACAACAGCGTTTATCTGCTCGGTTCGTTCCATCTGCTCAAGCCGGAGGACTATCCGCTGTCCAAGGACGTTGACGCCGCCTTCGCCGATGCCAAATCGCTGGTGTTCGAGATCCCGCCACAAGAGATCGCCTCTCCGGAACTTGCAATGCAGATGGGACAGGCAGCATTGCGCCCGGATGGAACCCAGCTGGACAGCGACTTGAGCCCGGCGCTGGCGCAGAAGCTCAAGGCATGGCTTGTCGCCAACGACGCCAGCCTGGAGAAAACAGGCTTGCAGCCACAGATGCTGCAGTTGTTCGAGCCGTGGTTCGTGGGCCTCACCGTGAGCATCGTCGAGATGACCGACCGTGGCCTGGATCCCAAGCTTGGCCTGGACCAGCATCTGGCTGCCCAGGCGAAGGTAAGTGGAAAGCCGACCGCGGGGCTGGAAACCGGTGCGCAGCAGATCGCCTTTCTGGACAGCATGGATCACGACGAGCAGCTGCAATTCCTCGACGAGGCACTGAGCGAATCGCAGGAAGGCCGGCAGGAGGTCGAAAAGCTGCACGCCGCGTGGCGCGCAGGCGATGTCGCCGCCTTGTGGAATGGCATGGCCGTCGACATGAAGCGGCATTACCCCAAGCTGTATCGGCACATCAACGTCGAGCGCAACGACGCGTGGGTGCCCAGGATCGAGCAGCGGCTGAAGACTCCCGGCCATGACGACACGCTGGTGGTGGTTGGCGCGTTGCACCTGCTCGGAAGCGATGGCGTGGTCGAGAAACTTCGCGCCAGGGGGTACAAGGTCGAGCGCATCTGTTCGGCTTGCAAGTAAGGCGGGTCCGCGCCGCGAAAAGACGCGCTTGCGAGGTTGTCTGATGCGCTGCCGCGCGCTTGGACACCTGCTTGTCGATGGATGAGTCACAACGAGAAAAAAAGACGCTGCAACATCGGCGGGTTGAAAAACCGCCCTACGACAGCGCCACCAGGTCGATGCAATCCACGGGGCATGCGGGCACACACAGCTCGCATCCGGTGCACAGCGATTCGATCACGGTATGCATGTGCTTGCTGGCGCCGATGATGGCGTCGACCGGGCACGCCTGGATGCACTTGGTGCAACCGATGCAGTCGGCTTCGACGATCACTGCGACCTGCGGCGGTTTGTGCTCGCCACGCGTGCGGTCGAACGGTTTCGCAGCGACGCCGAGTACGAGCGCCAGTGCGCGTGCTCCGGTGTCCCCGCCGGGCGGGCAGCGATCGATGTCAACGCTGCCTGCGGCCAGGGCTTCGGCGTAAGGGCGACAACCGGCATAGCCGCATTGGCCGCACTGGGTCTGCGGAAGAATGCGGTCGAGGCGTTCGATCAGGTCGGTCATTCGTTTGAGCCACTACCCAATGCGTTGCATTAGCGCGCGGCGGCGCGTCGGAACGCCTGATCGTGTGAGTATTTCCGTGGCGCGGATGCGATCGAGGCGTTCGATGAGATCGGGATTCATTTGCGTTGCTACGCGCTCTGTAGAGCCGAGCTCTGCTCGGCTGCGCAGTTTCGCGCCGAGGAGCAGCCGAGCAGAGCTCGGCTCTACGAACAGACCATTAGCGCACCGGCATGCCGGGCTGCGCACCGCTGTCGACGTCCAGCAGGTGCAGGCCGCTGCCGTCGAAACCGGCGGACAGGATCATGCCTTCGCTGACGCCGAAGCGCATCTTGCGCGGTGCGAGGTTGGCGATGAACACCACATTGCGTCCAACCAGCTTACCGGGCTCGCCATAACTGGCGCGGATGCCGGAGAAGATCTGGCGCTTGCCGAGATCGCCGGCGTCGAGTTCGAACCGCAGCAGCTTGTCGGAGCCTTCGACGAATTCGCAAACCAGCACGGTGCCGATGCGAAGGTCGAGCTTGGCGAAATCGTCGATGCCGATCGTGGCATCTGCAGGCGCGATGTGAGCCACAACCTGCGTCGCGCTAGTAGCCATAGTTGCAGCTGACGCTGTTCCTGCAGTAGCAGCATCCAGCGGTTTGAGGGAGTCCTTGCTGGCTTCGGTCATGGCCTCGATGTGCTTTGGGTCGATGCGGGTGAACAAGTGTTCGTATGCTCCAATTGTTCGGGGAACATTAGACGGGAGGACGTCACTGTAGTGAAGCTCGCGATTCAGCCCAAACAGGGCCGCGGCTTTACGAGCGACCACGGGAAGAATGGGCTGCAGATAAACGCTCAAGACAAAGAAGGTGAGCAGTGCGTCCGTGCAGGCCAGATGCAGGGACTGCCGCGATTCTTCTGATTCTTGCTTCGCAATTTGCCACGGCTTCACCTTGTCCCAGTTTTGGTTTCCAAGGTCCGCAAGGCGCATTACTTCTCGGACGACGGCACCAAAATTTGCATCCGCGTAGTCGCGCTGAATTTGTGCGTCTGCATCGTTGCCAGACGCTAACGCGGCGTAATAGGTCGGAGTTCCACCCAGCAGGCTTACATCAGCGAGCTTGCCGTTGAAGTGCTTTGCCACAAACCCGGCAGCACGACTGGCAAGGTTCACGAACTTGCCGACCAGATCCGAATTCACCCGCGCCACGAAATCGGCGAGGTTGAGGTCGAGGTCATCGACGCCGCCGGAGGATTTCGCCGCGAAGTAGTAACGCAGCGCCTCCGGATCGAGCCCGGCGTCGAGGTAGCTGCGCGCCATGATGAAGGTG
>JANMAO010000147.1:0-22507 GCA_031359875.1 Lysobacter sp. | reverse complement strand
ATTGCGCGGCCAATGCGGGGTTTTCGGCCTTGCACGGAACGGACTGGTTTGCTGCTGGGCTGAATCACGCGAGAGCCCATGGTCACATCTAGAAGGGGCAAGACACGACGCGAGCAACGTCGATAGCGCCGCCGTCGTCTTAGCAACGCCGTCGCCAACCGGCTAACCCTTCATTGAGCCTGCTGGCAATCAGCACCGCGAAACACAACGGCTGGTGGTTAGCGGCAAGACGGGACATCATTCTCTCCGACCAGAATCGGAGCCGGGTTTTGCGGGCCTATTGACCCGGGCGGCGAAATGGTGACCCTTTTTTGCTCGTAGCGGCGCGGCACATGGGAATGGACTACCTCCGAATTAACTTCCTCCGTCCCAGTTTCACACAGTTTCACAGTTTCATGGCGGAAAAAAGGGGACGGTGGTAATTATCCTGAGTTAATTACCACCGTCCCCTTTGATCGTTTCAGTCATGGATTTGTCTGACGCCTATGTACTTCCAGTTACTGTCGAATACATCCGCGGTTTCGAAACCGGCCTGCAGCATCCTGGTGTCCTCCACGCCGTAGGACGATCCAAGGGTCACGACATATAGCGTGTAACTCGAGCGCTTTTCGAGTTGCTTGGTGTCGAAAGCCGCTGCCGCCTTCGTGCATATCGCGTTGTCCGTCACCAGCACGACCTGCGACGGAGTGACAGTCGCCAGTCCCATCGTGGTCTTTTCCACCGTACCTCCCATATCCGTCTTCCCGACAAAGGCCTTGAAGTTCGCGACGAGTCGATCGCTTCTCGCGTCCCGGGGCGCACAGCCCCCGGTAATCGCTGGCACACCGGTCGTGCCCGACCTTGCGGCTGCTGCATTCATCATGAGGAGGAGGAGGAGGAGGAGCGCCCTCTCGGGAAGTCGTGACACTTTCTTCGCCGCCGAGCAGACGACTGTGTTCCTTGCATTTGTCATGAGTCCCTCGCATGTCTTGGGTACTACGTTCCCGCCACCGTGTGCGTGAGCATACCCAGCTGGAAACCGGCTGGAAACCGCGGAAACCGGGACGGAGGAAGTTAAATGTCGCCATGCTCTCCCTTAACTTCCTCCGTCCCAGTTTTTCGTTTTTCACAGTTTTTCAGCGCCACCGCGTCCGGCTCGGCCAAACGCAGATTGACCGCGGTACGGCGACGGCCCGCCGCGTCCGTCTCGCGTCCGCGCCAGCACACCACGCAGCCGCAGACCGGACAGAGGTGGAACGCGAGGGTCTTGCCGAGCGCGATCGTACCGTGCCACCCGCCTATTTCGGTTTGCCACCCATCTCCATCGACTTGCCATGGGACAGGGAGGTCAGGTAGCTCACCAAATCCGTCATTTTCAGACCGCCGTACTCCAGCGGTTTGCCGCCAAGAGAACCGGCAATGCATGCCTGGATCTGGTTTTCGAGGGTAACCACCTTCATTGCTCGCGGGCTGTAGCGGGGAAAAATGGCGGCGGCGTTGGTCAGGCTCGGAATTTTGCTGCCGTTGCCGAGTTGGCCCGGTTGCTTGCCGCCGCCGGCGTGACAGCTCTGGCAAGTCAGGCCTTTGCCTCCGAAGGTATCGGTAGCGAAGATCTGACTGCCCCGCTGGATCGATGCCTGCAACGACTCCGGCTCCTTGGCCCAAGCGCTTGCTGCACACAGCCCAAGCACCAAGACTCCCGCGAGCAGGCGCGTACGGTTGGCGATTTTCTTTGTTCCGTTCATGTCGAGTGTCCTCTGATCCATGAATGATGCGTGCACGCGTTGGCGATGCGGTCGTGTTCGTCGAACAGAGTTGCGGCGCCACCGACACAGGCCTCGGGCTGCGCCAAAACATGGGCTACCGTACATTTTTCTCATCGTGCCGAACCATCGACACGATACTCTGATTCCTGCATGCATCGGCAACCACCGATGGCACGGCATCAGCACGACGCCGATATGACGAAACCGGCGAAAGCGCGGTCAAAGCGCAATTTCAGAAACGTCCCATCTGGCCACTATTTTCCCCTTGTTTCCTGTGGATCAGACCAACCCGGCGACGGGCAGTTCGGGGGCTGGGATGGTACCGGCGGCGCACCGCACCGAGGATGATTCCCGCCACTTTCCCCGACATTTTTCCCGACACCGATACCGACAGCTACGCGGGCGCGGGTGCACGCGACAGCTACGGCCTCTTCCATCGCGGCATGCAGGGCGCCCTGAATCGAGTAAATGAACCTGACTCTCAGGTTGCGAGGTTGCTGCTGAGGTTCCAATAAATGAACCCCTTTTTTCTGAACTGGTGTTGCCCGAATAATGTCAGCGCCGCGAAGCAGCATCGCGGGCGAGTGCCAGCGCTTTATCCAGCAGCGGATCACGTAGATGCACGTAATCGTTGAAGGTATACGGCACGCGGATGTCCGGAGCGAATGAGGTGATGTGGGTGGGAAAGAGCAGCGTGGTCCAGAAGCAGTCCCGCTGGCCCCAACATGGCTTTGAATAGTCCTCGTAGCCGGTGGCGAAGCCGATATCGAGTTTCGAATTTGGCAGGGTGATGTAACTACCTTCGGCCCAGATACGCAGACGGTCTCCGACCGGTTCGCCAATCACGGTTACCTTATTGCCGCCGTGATCCATCACCAGCGCAAGGCTGATGTCGCCGGCGGAGAACGTCCACGCACTGGTCAGCACGTAGACGTGCTCGATCGAATCGGCCAGGGTGGTCATGTGTTTCATTAGCCCCGCGGTGGTGACGAAATCGCCGCCTTGGTCAAGCCGAAGATCGAGCACGATGCTGCGGGGATGATCAGTGGCGATCGCATGTTCCACGCGGCTGACAAATGGGCCGATCGGATGCCCCGGCTCGCTCTCGTTGCTTCGAAACTGTACGTAATACACGTGGCTTTTGGGCCAGTAAGTGGCGCGGAACGGATCGGCGTAGTCACGCAGAAACACCGGCAACTCGGCATCGCTGGCCAGCAATGGTTTCCAGTCTGCCGCCTCACCATCGATGTGCTGCGGCGACAGATAGGAGTCTGAATATACGTCCGGCGCACTCGGATTCGGCGGATCGGCCTGCATTGTTGCCTGGCGCATCGAACCGTCCCTCAACTGAACCTGCAGTGTGAGCTGATCCGATCGCGTCGTCAGTCCCGCTGCGTGCAGCAAGGCGGGCGATTCCAGGAAGAAGACCGAGACGTACTGATCGTAGTGATTTCGCGGACCAAGGGAATACTTGAACATGTGATCCGCCACGGCATCGACAGGCTGGCCATCCACCGCGATCAACTTCGCGCCAAGCAGTGCACCGCACGCCGGCTTTGCGCGGATGACGTAGTAACCATCGGCGAAGTGATAGAGACGACAGGGAAGGCGGTTGTTTGTCCTCGACAGCGAGCCCTTGTAGACCTGCGAGTGGCCGTTATCGGCCAGTGCGGCCATACGAAGGATCGCCAAATCAAATGCCGCCGGCGAGAGCGCACCGGCCTTCGCCGCGGTGGCCCGAAGCAGCTGCTCGGCTTGAATGCGGGCGGCGGCCGTGTAGGAGCGGTTGAGGGTGAAATAGCGCCGAAAGTAGTCCAGATCCTGGCGTTGGGCGGCGGCGAGGTCGTAGGGGGGAGAATAGTCAGCCGGCGGTATGTGCGGATAAAAAGTGCGAAAGAACACAAAGACGAGCATGGCACAGGCCACCAGTAGCATCAGCAGACTGCCACCGAGCCATACCCAGATTCGATGCGCGCGTTTCACGACTCCCCCTTGTGGCATGTCGATGCCGTTGTCCGACCTGGATTCTAGGTGCTACTAACTCAGCGGCGCAAGATTAGGCGTTACCGCTGGCATTCGGCGGCCAGCCGCCGTTAACGGTCATCCAAACGATGCGATTTGCGCGGCGGTGCGTCGAACTGAACAGGGTCAGATTCTGAGGTTTCCCCACGAATTCATGCTGGCACACCCAGCTGATCCTGTAGCTGAGGACTGGAAGGGTGGCTGGTAGCGGCGCGGCATGGGGATGGACTACCTCCGAATTAACTTTCTTCGTCCCGGTTTCGCCCGTTGTCTCTAAAAAAAAGCATCAAGTTAAATTAATCAAAAAATTCACTAGCGATTAAATGACCCCTTTTTTGCTGCTGCCGTTGTCCCAGGTCGGGGTGTGCACGCAAGCGTGGAGTGGATGCAGGGCGTGGACGATGGCGCGCATGACCGTGTCCGCCTCGCCGTTGGCTACACGCAAGTCCACTTCACCGTCGTCTTGAGCTTGGTGATGTCCCATGACCACAGCTGATTGGGCGCCTCGGCCAAAAGCTCCGGACGGGCGCGCACCGGATGCACGCGTTGCTCGCGCCGTTCGCGCGCCCATCTTGTCGCCGAATTCGAAACGGAATCAGGCGAGCTCACTGCACCGGGAAGTGAGCCTGGCACCGCTGCTTGCGCTGGATCGGCTGCTGGATGCTCCCGCCGCCACCGGCGAGCTGGCGCTGCGCGCCTGTCTGCGGGCGCGTTGAGGCATACGCCCCGCGGCACTGAACGGCACGACCGGCGGGGTTCTACTCGGTTACGAAATCAGGGGTCAGGGCCGACTTTTCACCGAATCGCTTCGAAAGTGTGATCCGCACCCCTGTTTTGGACGCATCCGGGAAATTGTCCCAAACCCTTTTCGCCCTTTTCCCGGCTAGCTGGTCGTAAGATATTGCGAGCCAATAGGAAGGGAGTTCATGAAGGCTTGGATTGCAGCACGGCTGATGTCGGTGCCGGGGACAGGCACGGTCGCGGCGAAAGACGCACACATCGTTCCTGACATGCATAGCGCGGACTTTGGCGCCTACCCGAGCGACATTGAAGGGCTCCTCAAAGCATGGGCAGACACGACGCGCCGGCCACGCTCGTTGGATTTTCTGGCAGCGATGTCACCGCCACCATCAAGGCCTTCGAAGAGTTAATGCCCAAAGACGAGTTCGAGACGACTGCCATCTACAAGGCCAGGCATGCCAAGTAAAAACGGGGACGAGTTCACTTCCTGGTGACTGAGGAAATGAACCCCGTTCCCGATGGAGTTCAGCTATGGATGCGGTCCACTCCAAGAGTGCTTTCGTGTACGGACAAGTCAGACGCGCTCTGCAGTCAGGACGCTACGCTCCCGGGCAGCGGATTGATCCTGCCACGATCGCCGCAGAGTTCAACATCAGTCCCACGCCGGTTCGATTCGCCCTGTACCGTCTGGTCGGCGAAGGCATGGTCGCCGACCATGCCCGCGACGGACTGCACGTCCCGTTGCTCACCGAAGTCGCCATGCGCGACCTCTACGACTGGATGGAACGCCTGTTGCTGATGGCATGCGATATCGGCGTGGCACCGACATTCCGAAAGACCGGAAAACTGGAGATCGCGTCCGCTAACGACGATCTGGTGAAGCTGACGTGGCAGCTGTTCGACGCGATCGCCTGCGCTACAGCCCACTGGTCCTTGCACCACGCCGTGAAGCAGGCCAACGACCGGTTGGCACCGATACGCCGGGCCAAGCAAGGCCTGCTCAAGCACAGCTTCGAAGAGCTTTTGGAGTTGAACCGGCATTGGCAGACACGCGATATCCCTGCCCTGAAGTCTGCATTGCGCGACTATCACGAGCGCCGCAAGCAACTCGTCCCGAGCATCGTGGCCTCGCTGAGCGACCGCATCGATTACCTCAACTAGCGCGCCAGCAGAAAAAAACAGCGAAGAGTCCGGCATGACAGGACGTCCATCACGTTCCCGGTTTAATTATCCAATGACAGCGCAGTAATCATTTGAAAATCAAAAATCCTGCCTCCTACGCTGGTCGCGTCATGGAACTGCCATGACGTGAACGTAGGAGATTGAGATGAACACGAACGAAAACATTCGCACCAACCCGCAGGAAGATGTCATCGAGCTCGGCGTCGCCAGTGTCGAGACGCAGGGCGGCCCGCTGACGAACGAAGTGATTGGCGGCTTCGCCCTCATGGGTATTTCGCAGGACTGAGCCCAAGGGACGCGCCGAAAGGCGCGTCCCTTCTTTTCGGGGGGATACGGACATGACCGACTACGTGTTGCGAGACGACATCTCGTACTGCCGGATAGGGGAGCGACTGGTCTTCCTGGATATCGGCAGTGATCGCTATTTCCATCTGCCATGTCCGATGGAGCAGGCTTTAACGTCGTATCTGGACGGCGCTCATTGCTCGGCCCCGCAACTTGGTGAGCTGATCGAACGCTCCATTCTGGTTGAACCCGCAGGCGCTGCGACTGACAGCCGGCCAAGCATCAAGCCGGCCGCCCGCAGCGCCATGGAGGCCACGAGCCAGCCGCGGAATCTTCGCGTATCCGAACTGATGGAAGTTTTTGTGACCGTCCTCGTCACGCGGATAGCTCTGAAGGTCTCCACCCTCAAGAGCATCCTCGATGGGCTTACGACAGCTAGACATCTCCGGACAACGAGAAGTAAGTCACTTGCAGAATTTCCGGAGCGGAGCATCTCTGATGCGTCCGCTGCTTTCCGTCGTGCGCGCCTGTATGTACCGATCGACATGCGGTGCCTGCTGGATTCCATTGCGATGGCGAGATTCCTGCTCAGAAGACAAATTCCCGCGCATATCGTCTTCGGCGTCGCGCTCGATCCCTTCTCGGCACATTGCTGGGTACAGGTCGACGACCTCGTATTGAACGACTCCGTTGGCAATGTCGCCTCGCATACGCCGATACGGGTCGTGTGATGTACCGATACATCGCCTTGCTCGACGGATGTGGCCAGAAAGGCAGCAACGCGCGGTTCGATGAGTTGCTTCGACAACTCGAACTGCAGCACAGGCAGACTCTGGGATGCATCCACCTGTATGCCGCCGAGGACACGCCCATCCGCCTCCTAGCATCCAGTGGGGCCATCATCGGCCACATATTTCCCCGTGACCCGAGTGCTCCGGGAAGTGGCCAAAATCTGACCAACCTTCCAGTCCAACACAAGCTCGCCCCGTTCCTTCTGGACGAGTTCTGGGGCGAATACCTGTTGCTCCACGCACCCGGTGACGGCCTCGATGGCACCACGATCATGCGCGACCCGTCGGGCGGGGTCGACTGCATCTACTCGCTTCGCGATGGTTTCATCACTTCGGACATTTCCATCGCGACGCAGCTGGGCCTGTACAGCAGAAAGATCGACTGGGACTTCATCCGCGGCAACCTGATCTATCCACACCATAAAGCCGGCCGTACCGGCCTTGCCGGCCTGCACGAACTGCTGCCGGGCTGCCAACTCCACCTACGTGGTGACCGGCACTCTGTAGAGCAGATCTGGTCACCATGGCCATTCGTCTCTACTCAGCACAGGCACCGCGACCGGCATCAGGCTGAAGCCGATGTTCGCCATACCGTGTCATCCACGGTGAAGCGCTTGGCGGACACGGACCAGTCTCTCCTGCTGGAGCTTTCCGGAGGATTGGACTCCTCGATCGTGGCCGCCTGCCTTCAAGACACGACCGCGCGCGTATCGTGCAGCAATCTGGTCACGCCCGTACCTGGTGCCGACGAACGGAGATACGCATCACTGATGGCGGGTATGCTGGGCGTGGAGCTTCATGCCGAACACCTCGGCTTCACCAGAGCGCCTCTCGATTTCCAGCCGCCGCCGAACACGGTTGCCCCTAGCACCTGGTTTCTGCAGCACGCAGCCAATGAACTGAGCGAGGCGATCGGCACGCAGCTTGGCGTCAACAGCTTCTTCTCCGGCGGTGGCGGCGATACCGTTTTCTGCTACACCCGGACCGCAGCGCCCGCTGCCGATGCCTTCAGGGAGCGCGGAACGATCGCCGGCATCCGTGCGATCCTCGATCTCGCCGAACTCCACCAATGCACCTTCTGGAAAGCGGGCAAGTTGACGCTCAGAAAGCTGCTGGCACCACCGAAGCCTCCGCGCAAGCCAGACGCGACGTTCCTGTCCGCCACGCTCGCGCATGAAGTGCTGGAGTTCCACCCCTGGTTTGCAGCACCCGAGGGCGCGCTGCCCGGCGACCGCGAGCGCATCTTCGATCTCGCGGGCACCCAGGTTTTCAGGGACGGGCTGGCGCGCGGTACAAGGCGACATTTGCGCATGCCGCTGCTGTCCCAACCTGTTCTGGAAGCCTGCCTGAAGGTTCCAAGCTGGATGTGGATTGCCGAGGGTCGGAATCGTGCTGTCGCCCGGGACGCCTTCGCGGACATGCTGCCTCCCGACATCCTGCATCGCCGGAGCAAAGGCACTTTCATGAATTACTCCGGCGCGGTCTACCGCCAGAACAAGCGCCTGCTCCAGGACTATCTGCTAACAGGGCAGCTCGAGAGCAAAGGACTTCTCGATGCCGATGCCCTACGCCAATTCTTCGATCGCGACCTTGCCGCCCGCGACGACAGGTTCATGCGGATATTCGACTTGTGCGCCGCCGAGAGCTGGGTCCGCCATCAGCACTAGCGGGAAGCACGAAGCCCCGGACGGCCGACAATCCTCGTAGGGCAAAATCCCGCGCATTCCCCAAGGCTTCGACCCCAAAGGGGCCTCGCAAAACCTCTCAACGTGCGTCATTCCGGCGAAGGCCGGAATCCAGTGCCGTTTAATTTCACGCATGCACAGTCGCTGGGTCCCGGCTTTCGCCGGGATGAGTCGCAAAGCAGGGGTTATTCGGGGCTCGCCCCGAGAGATGCTGGATGACCTGCTGCGCCGTTATGAAGCCGTACCGAATGTCACTTCGCGTTTCCGGGATGACCGGCTGATCAGTGGCCAGCTCGTGGCCCGTGCCCCTTCTTCAGGCGCTCCCGCATCGCGCGCCAACGCACGTACTGCTCGGTCTTTGCCGGGTCCGTGACCTCGTAGCCCTGCAGCCAGAAGCGGAACCAGTCGAGGTTGCGGTTGTACACGGCCAGCTTGTGCCGGGGCTGAAATTTCTGGTGCGGCTCGTTGGGGAACACGTAGAGGTCCGCCCGTTGCTCGAGAATCAGGGGAATCTCATAGTCCAGCGCGTACATGTACTCCTGCTCGGCGTGCTGGAAGAGGATCGGCGCGTGGATGCTGTCCAGTTGGAATACCGGTGAGAGTGCCTTCCATCGTTGCGGTGTCTCGCTTGGCGACCCCAGCCCCCACAGCTCCCGCAGCCCCTTGCGGAAGGCTTTGCCCTTGATGCTGCCGATCACATAGTAGAAAGGCGACAAGACCGGAGTAGCCACCGATGCGGCCGCCAGCAGGCGCGAGTTGGTGAGCGTCCACATCGTCACCTCTGCACCGAAGCTCAGCCCACCCATGCCCACGCGTGTACGGTCGATCTCCCCGTCCCTCGCCAGTCGGTCGACTGCACCCTCCACCGCGGCCATCCCCTGCCCATAGCGCCTGACCGCATCCATCGTGTAGCCGGGACGTCGGTTGATACACAGCACTGAAATACCGGCCTGGGCCAGCGAGGCTAACGGCCACTCATCCCCTACCCCGCCGCGAACGAAGCCGGGGCAGCTGTAGTAGGTGACAAACAATGGCGCCGGCTCATCGCTATCATGCCGCGCCGAATAGAACTGCCCAGAGAACCATTGCCCCTGCTTGTCCTGCCACTGCAGCAAGCGTGCCGGCGCAACCTCGGCCATGTCCCGTGCAAGTGCCGCATTGGGATCGAACAACACGTGGCGCTTGCCGCTTTCCAGATCCACACTCTCCAGCCGCGGTGGACGGTCCGCGGTCGCCGTCACGCACACCAGTGCCTCGGTCGACACGCCACAATTCCAGTTGGGATCGCGTCCGCCATTGATCAGCCCTCGCCCGCTCACGACCTCACTCACGTCGCCGGTCCCAACGCTCCAACGGAAGATCGACTGGGCGAGCCCCCGGCGGGGATCGGTGACGGTAAACAGCAGCTCGTCGTGATCCGGGCGCCACTGAATCGCCGTGATGGCCTTGCCCGTGCAGAGTGCCAAAACACAGCGAACGGCCCGGCTTGCATGCGCGCGCGGCAAAGCCGACAGCAAAACATCCGGGCGCTGCTGCTGATCGCCGCGTTCGCCTATGCGCGTAAGCCAAGCCACCCTTTCTCCGTGCGGCTCGCGAACCGATTTCCAGGGATCGCCATCGGCACCCGCCTTCCCCGGCGCCAGCAACGGCGCCGAAGGTACCGCCGAGGCCGCCATCGCCCTGCCTTTCCCGGTGGCGAGATCGACCTCCGTCCAACGGTCTGGCACATCGGCCAGCAGCGGAAGACGATCGAACCAGACCTTGCTGAAGCGCTGCGTCGCCATGCGACCGCTCACATACCCGGAGCGGAACAGCACCTGCCCGATAGGCACGGACTCATCGATATGGATGCCTCGGTCGTACTCGGCCCGCTCCGCCAAACGTACCTGCTCGCGGGTCGCACCGACGCTGTACCTGAGCACCCGCCCGTTCTCGCCCAAGGTGAAATCGCGCACGTCAGCCGCGTCATGCGTCATGGGCTGTGCGCCCGAGCCGTCTGCTGCCGCGCGCCACACGTCGATCTTTCCGTCGACGAGGGCGCGATAGAAGATCCAGCGATTGTCGGGTGACCACACCATCTTGGGAGGCAACGAGCCGCCCGCCGAATCCCGCAGGGGTACGCCACCGTCGGCGATGCGCCTTGGGGATGGATCGCCCAGCCCCTGCACGTACCACACGGTGTCGTAGGTGTTGCGCGCCACCGACGCCCGCTCCACCCGAAACGCCACGCTGCGGCCATCCGGCGACATTGTGGGGCTGGCGATATCCGCCACCTCCAGCAGTCGTCGGGGCGAAATGACCTGCGCATGACAAACGGACGCAAAGCCTGCGCACAGGCCGCCTGCCATGAGCAGGGGCCGCAAGATGCACTTCAACATGGACTTGATCCTCTTTCTGCCGCCAACACGGAAGCCGGCCGCAGCCGGCATCCGGCGGACATCACCAGTGCTTGGAAACGGAAAGACTCAGGAAGCGGCCGATAGCCGAGTAGTTGGTGGAGTCGTACGGCGCCACATAGAGAGGCGACGTGACCTGGTACAGCGGCGGGTCGCGATCGAACGCATTGTCCAGCGACAACGCGAATTCCAGTCCCGACCAGGCATCGTCACGCCTGCCAGTGGCATAGCGGAGCGCCGCATCGAACGTGGTGAACGAGGCGGATCTCACGTTGTCGACCCGGTTGGTCACTCCGCTTCGATAATTGCCGAAGAGTGAGGCGCTGAGCCCGCCCTGCTTCCAAACCGCACCCACGCGGCTGCTCAGCTTCGGCGGGTTGAACAAGGTGCCCGACAGGGCGAATTCCGGCGCACCGGGAACTGTTTGTTGCCTGCTGTCCAGCCAGCTTGCAGACCCGCGCAGCGTCAACGCGCCCTGCCCCAACGCCAACCGATAGGACCCGGACAGGTCGACGCCCTGAATACGCTGCCGTGCTGTGTTGGCGTACTGCGTGTAGATGATCGCCGCGACCTTGCTCGGGTCGTAAGGCGCCCCGACAAAGTTGTAGAACCTTGCCGCACTGGCGATCACGTCCGCTTGCGCCTGGGATATCGGCGACGCATCGACGAACGGCGCGTAGATCGCGTTGCTCAAGGCCTGACTGGCGTTGGCGATCGGCTGGATCACCCGGTCGCGGTAGTCGATGTGGAACCAGCTCAGCTCCGCCTCCAGTTCACGCAACGCTTCGGGATGAAACGCCAGCGACACCGAACGGGTGGTGGCACGCTCCGGCTGCAGGTTCCGGTTGCCGCCATCCAGCACCAGCACCGTGGCACCGGCGGGATAACCCATACCGCCGAAGATGCCGGGAAAGAACAGATACGCGTTCTGCGCATAGTTCCGCTCGAACAGCGTGGGCGCCTTGAACGACTTGCCCCAGGAGGCCTTCAGGGTGACGTCCGGGCCGGGGTTGTAGAGCACGCCGACCTTCGGCGTCGTCACACGTCCGAATGTGCTGTAGTCCTCACCCCGCACTGCCGCCGTCACATCCAGACGCTGGATACCGCGCACCTGCTGGTCGGGTCCAATCAGCGGCAGATTGAATTCCGCATACCCAAACCGGACGCCTTCGTGACCACGGAACGTATTGGCCGTGGCAACGTGGTCGACATCGCGGAAGGCGTTCTCCCTGTATCCGATGCCGGCGGCCAGGCGGGCATCGCCTGCCGACAGCCGGAACAGAGGGCCTTCGGCGCCAAGCTCATAGCTGCGGCTGTCGTTGCAGAAGCAGACATCGGTGACGATCGCCGCGCCGCTGGCGATCACGGTCTGCAGTCGGTGCTCCTGGTGCTCGCTTCTGCCGAACGTAGTACCGAGCGACAGCGACCAATCGTTCGGCAACCAGAACTCCAGACTGGGCGAAATCAGGCTCGTCGCCGTGTCTGGCGTGGCCCGGGTGCTCGTGCCGCGGTAGTTGTACATTTGCAACTGGTTGCGCGTGGTGCGCAGCGCATCCAGATGCAGCTCGGCCGAATCCCCCAGCGACTGGTGCACGCTGAGCAGGCCGCTGTGCAGATCGCTGCCGGGATACAAGGTGGAAGGGTCGACCAGTTGCGTGGTGTAGTTGCGCTGGCTGCTGTAGATGGGATCGACCGAGGCATCCATGTAAGTGGCGATGAGGCCACCACTGCGCCAGGTGGTACCCGCGGTGATGTTGTACTCGCGGCTGGTCAGTCCGCCCTGCGTTGCCTTGCCAAAGCGCGTGCCTACGGTCACGCCGTCGTAATCGCGCTTCAGGATCACATTGCCGACACCGCCCACCGCATCGGAGCCATAGATGGCCGAGGCTCCATCGGGAACGATCTCGATGCGCTCCACCGCATCCACTGGGATGGCGCTGATATCCACCGCTTGCGTAAACCCGCCATAGGCCATGCGGCGCCCGTTGAGCAGCGTGAGCGTGGCATCCGCGCCCAAGCCACGCAGGTTCAGGCTCGATCCGCCCGTCAGGTTCTGGTTGGCATTGCCCGCACCCGCCAGGTTGCCACTGAGAACGCCGGGGTTCTGACCACCCGAGAAGTTCTGCGGCACGCTGCGGATCACCTCGCCGAGATCGGTAAACCCCTCTTCCTGGATCTGCTCGCTGCCGATGGTGATGACGGGCGATGGTGTGCTGCCGCCGCGGATGCGCGTACCGGTGACGGTCACGGTCTGCAGGTTGGTTGCCGCTGGCGCCGCGGACTTGTCAGTCGATTTTTTCGGTTGCGTCTTGACCGGCGCCTTCGTCACCGGCGCCCTACCTTGCGTGGTCGTGTCTGTCGTGGCGTTCTGGGCCACGGCCCACTCGCCGGTGCCGGTGACGGCCACGAGCAAGGCGATGGAAATGGCGTTGCGTAGCGTGCTTGTCTTCATGCTGCGTCCCTCCCCTTGGTTGGCCCTTTCGAACTGCCAGTCCGGTCATATCCCGGAGTTGGCAAGGTCGTCGGGAAAGCTCTGTCCCATTTATGGCTTGCACAGGTGGCGGCTATATCTCCGGCGGAAATGTCGATCGCCCTTCATTGGCGCCGCGATCGGGCGCCATGCGCGTGGCACCGCTTCCGCCCCCGAGGTCACCATCAATGTCTGTGGTCTTCAGCGGCGGCTCTTGGCTACGACTGCCATGCGGCATGACCTTGGTGCCGCATCCTGCAGGCTCCAACGAACAGACCCGGTCCATACCCCTGACCGGGTCGGCCACTGCAACCCTCTTGTCTTTCAACATGCAATGTCTCCGGTGGTGGTCAGCACCCCTGGCCGACCTGTGGCAGGTGTGTCCCGCCGGGCGTCCCGCTTGCTCCTGGTAGATCCCCGAGTAGCTCCCCGATAAGTAAAGACATGCACGCCATGCCCGGCATGGGCCAGTCGGCAAGTAGGCGCCCCGCAGGAATGAGCATATCTGATTTTCAGATATTTGGAAACCGGATATAGGTTGGGTGCGGCCTACCATCTGAGAAGCCGTGATGTCTCCCAAATCGATCCACAAAGCTGAGTACAAAGTGCTGCAGGGGCTGCTACGCGAGATGCGCATCAAAGCCCACCCAAACCAAGCCGATTTGGCCGCACTGCTGGGGAGAAAGCAGTCATATGTCAGCGACGTCGAACGCGGTTCCCGAAGGATGGATCTGCTCCAACTACGCGACTTCTGCTTGGCCTGCGACCAAGACTTGGTCGGCTTTGTAAGGCAATTTGAGGAGAAGATCGCTGGTGGGCCTAACCGACTCGCCCTTTAGAGGGGAGCGGATCGCGAGCATATCCATTCATCCATATCTGTTTTTCAGATACCGAAAAACTGGATATAGGGTGGGCGTGGCCTTCCAGTTATGACGCCACAATGCCCGCCAAGTCGATCCACAAACCCGAGTACCAGACGCTGCTCGAACTGCTAATTGAAGTTCGGAACAAGGCTGGTCTGAAGCAGGCCGAACTGGCCTCGTTGTTGGAGCGATCACAGTCCTACATCAGCGACGTCGAACGAGGTGGACGACGGCTGGACCTGCTGCAACTGCGCGAATATTGCCAAGCCTGCGATCAAGACCTGGTTGGCTTTGTAAGGCGGTTTGAGAAGACGATTGCTGTTCGTGGACCAAGTTCAACAGGCCGGGCCTCTCGCTAGCGGGAGTGGCTCAAGAACAGGACACGTTGGCTTACCTACCAAGAAATGAGTCTGTTCTGTCTTGGAGACAGATGCCTTCACGGTCGTCGCCGCCAAGCAAGAGCAACCAGCCAACACGACCGAATTCCCTCGGACGTGCGTACCGCGGCTTAAACGCCGCGCTACCAACATTTCCATCGATGGTCTTGAGCGGCTAGCTCAAGTCTTGGAGGGTGGACATCACCGAGCTTCTGCAGGTGCCCGCTTAAGGAAAGCGGTGAGGCGGAGTTGCTGATGAGCCAGAACTAGGATCGGGGCGCATTGCGCGCTTCCTCCCTGCTGCGGGTTCTACCCCGCCAGCTCGGACGGTGCCAGGCGTCAGCGATGTAGTATCCGGTTGCTGGGATGGACACGGTCTGTGATCATCGCCGAAGACACGTCTCCTTGCCCATCAGCCGGCGCCGTGGGAATCTCGCAATGGACTTGGGGGGGACGTATTGGAGGACAAAGATTTCCCGGCACTGTACCGCTCGGCGAACGCGTATTCGCTCTCGTCGCAAGCGACGTTCTTTCGAGTACTCAAGTCTCACTTGATGTTGCTTGTGGTCGCCGCGGCGCTCTCCGTTATCAACCGGCCGGAGTGGTGGATGGGAGACTTTCAGGTGGCTTGCCTGCTCGGCGCGCTCGGCTGCTCCATTTACCTCTTTGCCAAGCGGCCGGATCAAGCATGGTACGCCGGGCGCGCCGTGGCCGAGTCAATCAAAACCAGCACGTGGCGGTACGTTTGCCGGGCGGAACCGTTTTTGCTTGACGACGCCATGGCGCGCGACGGCTTCAAGCTACGACTTAAAGAAATCTTTGAGCAAAACCGCGAGGTAGTCGGTGCCTTGAGCGAAAGTCTCAACGGTGCGCCGATATCAACCGCAATGGACGCTTTGCGCCGTCAATCCCTCGCCGAGCGGCAAACGGTCTACGCCAAGTACAGGGTCGCCGACCAATTGACGTGGTATGCCGGCAAAGCCGCGCACAACAAAAAGCGCGCGAAGGCGTTTTTTTGGGGCCTCGTGGTCGTCAACAGCTTGGCCGTGGTGTGCGCTGTTTTGCGTGTGACGTTCGGGACCATGCCTTGGCCGACGGATGTCTTCGTTGCCGCCGCCGCAAGTGTGCTTACTTGGATGCAGGCGCGGCGGTTTTCGGAACTTGCATCATCGTATGCGCTCGCTGCGTTCGAAATTGGCATCGTGCAAGATGAGGTCATGCTGGCGGCCACCGATGACGCATTTTCAATGTTCGTCGGGGATGCGGAAAATGCGTTTTCCCGCGAACACACCCAGTGGGTCGCCCGCAAGGACGTGTGAGAAGCATGCGCCGGCTATCGGTGTGTGGTTTGACAACTGAAGGGGAAAACCATGCACGTAGCGGGCGGTTTGTACCGGGAGCTGTGCGATTTTCCAGCGTGGGACGAGACGTTCGGATCCGGTGGCCGGGCGGCAGCAGCCATCAGCCGCCAGTCGCCGGGCAGCACGCTCCACACCTATGTCAGCGGGCACGGTAACACCGGCGTCGACGCCCTCCGGGCACTTGGCGTGGACGTGTCGATCACGCCGTCCGACGTCGCAGTGGCCTTTGCCTACTTCCATCCGCTCTCGCGCCCGCACATCGAACCCCGTCCAAGCCACATCCGCCAACAAAAGGCGATGGTGGTCGAAGGGACCGCCGTGCTGCGGTTCGGTTTTCTCGAAGGCGATGCCATCGTCCAAGCCAAATCCGCCGTGTACGACCCCCAGACGTCCCGTGACCCGATCCCCTTTGGCTTCAATGGCTCAAAGGCCGATGGCCTTGCGTTGGTGCTCAACGAACTCGAACTGCGTACCGCATCGGGCGCAGACGATCTCGTCGAAGGGGCCGCTCGGCTGATGCGAGACCAAAAGGCCGGTGTGGTGATTGCAAAGGGCGGTGCCAAGGGGGCATTGGTGTTTGTACGCGACCAGGACCCAGTCAGTGTCCCCGCCTATCGGTCGAGCCGTGTGTTCAAAATCGGCACCGGCGACGTGTTCAGTGCAATGTTCGCACTGCACTGGGCCGAGCAAGGGTTGCCGCCGCACACGGCCGCGGATTTAGCCTCCCGGTCGGTGTCGGCTTATTGCAGCACGATGCAGTTGCCCTTGCCCGAGGGGGCAATCGATAGCGCCGTCCCGCTCGCCCTCGGTGTGCAAGGCTGGGTTTTGCTCGAGGGTGACGGTTCAACCATCGGCCGGCGCTTTGCGCTTGAAGAGGCGCGCTTTCACCTGGGTGGCCTTGGCGTTGAGGTTCACTGTCCACAGCTCAACGCGCTGCGTTCCATGCCGGTGACCCGACCATCGGCGAGGTTGCTGATTACCGACGGGATGACACAAGCGCAGCGCAGCACGGCGTTGGCCGGCATGGGCGATGGCAGGCCCGTCGTGGTGCTCGACGAGTGCCACGCATTCGCAGATGTTGCGGTTGACCATTCAGGCGTTGTAGTGGTCGATGACTTTGTGACGGCCCTTTACTTTGCAGCCTGGGCGGCAGTCGAGCCGCGCGCGGTCGACTGACCCATTGCTTTCGGCTTGTCCACCGGACCGGACCCACCCCAGGAGCTGACCTCGATGGCGGACATCTACATCGTGTATGCGTCGCAAAGTAGGGAGATGACCAGGGACCTGGTCGGCGCGCTGTCAAAGCAATGGAACGTGTGGTGGGACGACACGATTGTCGGTAGTTATCCCGCGGCTATTGAGCGGGCGATGGGCGACGCGTTGTGCGTGGTCGCCGTGTGGTCTGGTGCAGCCCATGTGAGCGCGAATGTGCACGATGAATTGGTCATGGCCCAGCGCCGGGGCATTGAAATCATTGCGGTCAAGGCCGAGCGTTGCGAGGCACCGTACGGATTTGGCAACCTGAGCGTGGTGAACCTCACCACATGGTCGGGCGACACCGAACACGACGGATTCCGCCAACTCTTGCGACGGATTGAAACCGTCGTGCCCCCAAAAGCGCGGGCCAAGCGCATGTCATCGTGCCTTGCAGGGCGGGTTACCCTGCCTGCAATGTTCATGTCGGTATCCTCGCACGAGACCCAGCTGACCCCGCTTGAAGCGGTTAAAGCTTTGCGGCTATTTCGCGCACCGACCATGTTGATCTCGGCTTACGATTTAATCACATCGCGTCTCGACCCGAAGATTTTCAAGGAGCTCGCACGGTATCGCAAGCAAGGTGGAGTCGTGTTGCTTGACTCCGGCAATTATGAAGCGTCGCGGCTCGGCGACCTCACCTGGAGCCCAAGCAACCTTGGTGAGGTGCTCGCCAATGCACCTTACGACATGGCGTTCTTTTTTGATGTCATGAAGCCGTCCAAATCCCCAGCGCAATCGACCAAACAAATCCTCAAAAGGCTCGAGCGGGATCGACGTGGCAGTGTGGCGCCAGTGATGCCTATTGTGCACGCACCAAGGCAGCAGGCGGGCTACGACCTTTCAATGCTGCCCACGGTTGTCAGTGCCGTGGCACGCAGTGCCCAGTCGCCCTTGGTTGCCGTACCGGAGCGCGAACTCGGGGCCGGGCTGGTGCAGCGAGCAAGGACTGTGCAAAAGATTCGCCAGGCCCTCGACACGCTTCCGTTTTACCAGCCGCTCCATATTCTCGGTACCGGGAATCCTTGGTCCATTGCGGTGCTTGCCGCGGCTGGTGCCGACAGCTTTGACGGGCTCGAGTGGTGTCGGATGGCGGTCGATGTCGTCACCATGCGACTAAACCACTTTCAGCACTTTGACTTTTTCACCTACCAAACCCGGGTTGCCGATTCGCCGGTTACCACCGCAGCCCTCGATGACGAGCATGTCAAATATGCGGGTAAAGTGGCCTTCCACAACCTCGATTTTTTCCATAAATTTGCCGCTGACTTGCAGCAGGCCATTGAGCGAAACAACGTAGAAGCATTCGTTGCGGGCATACTGGGGCGGTCAAATACGACCCAGCTGCGAGCGCAGCTTCCGGATATTTTCCCATGATGCAGGTCCAATCCCTCGCCTTTGAGCGCGCTGTGGCGGCCATTTACCCCGATATCGCAAGCCGGGTCGCTATGGCCGACGTGGTGTCGACGGAAAAGCGGCTATGGTGGGAGCTGTCGTGTTGCATCTTGAGCAGCCAGGTGCCCTTTGACCTTGCCGCGGCCGCCGCCGACGCTGTGCAGGCTTCCGGGCTGCTGCTTGGCCCTGTGCTGCCTGACGCGACCCTGCGTTCGTGCATCACCGGCGTGCTGCAAGAAAAACTCGACGTCAATGGCCGCGAGCGGAAATACCGCTTTCCGGCTGCCAAGGGACGGCAACTTGCTGAGTGCAAACTCGCCGTTGACCGCAAAGCGTCATCGTTGACCGCTTTGCTCGGGGTGTTGGCGAACCCTCTCGACGCCCGGCTTTGGCTCGTCGACCATGCACCCGGCATCGGCCCCAAGCAAGCGAGCATGTTCTTGCGCAACATCGGGGTGACCTACGATTTGGCCGTCCTCGACCGCCACGTGGTCGAGTACATGGCTCTCGTTGGCATTGACGATGGGTTTGTCACAAAGACCGCCACGCTTGCCGGCTACGGCAAGTCCGAGGAGCGATTGCGCGCGTATGCAAACACTCAGGGGTTTACAGTCGGCCTGCTCGACTGGGCCATTTGGATTGTCATGCGAAGTGCAAGAAGTTTGTCAGGCAAGGAGGTGATGCAGTGAGTATTGTCGCGCTGGTGTCCGGTGGGCTCGATTCCACCTTGATGGCAAACCTCGCATTCGAAGGAGGCATGACCCAGTTTCCGTTGTTCGTAGACTATGGCCAACGTGCCCGCGACCGGGAATTTCAGGCGTGCTGCCTTGCCATGTCAAAACTCGGTTTGCCAGCACCGAAAGTGGCCGAGCTGCAAGGCTTTGGTCACCTTATTAAGTCAGGATTGACTGACGTGCACCTGCGCGTGGTCGAAGACGCATTCACGCCCGGCAGGAATTTACTGTTTTTGCTCACCGCCGCGGCCTACGCCGTCCAGATGAATGCCGACGCAGTCTCCATCGGGCTGCTGCACGAGGACGTAAGCTTGTTTCCCGACCAGACACGTGCGTTTCTCGCCGAAGCGGAAAGTCTGCTGACGCGCTGCATGGGCCGGTCAATCCGGGTGCTCGCGCCACTGGCGTCATTTCACAAGGTGGACGTGGTTGCGCTGGCGGCACGCAAAGGCATCGAGGGAACGTATTCGTGTCACCGGGGTGGGGAGGCTGCATGTGGCAACTGTATCGCCTGCGATGAATTTCGATTTGAGGAGACCTGACATGGGTGGCAGCAGCAGCGGCGGTGGGTGGAGCACGCTTGGCAACATCAGTGCGCTCGAGGAGCGTGCCAAGGCGGCGTTGCAGGAGGGCCGGCGAAATGTGTTCATCAGTTTTGCCACCGAGGACATGGATGAGGTCAATTTGCTTCGAGCCCATGCCAAGAATGAAAACAGCGATATCGAATTTAATGATCACTCCGTGCGTGAGCCCTACAACAGCGAGCGCGCCGAGTACATCCGCATGAAAATAGCCGAGCGAATCACAAGGTCATCGGTGTGCGTCGTATACCTCTCGGCCAGTACGGCGCAGAGCGAGTGGGTGGCGTGGGAGGTAAAGGAAAGTCTAAAGCAGGGGAAACGCATTTTCGCCGTCCATCCCGGCGACCATGCGCCTGCGGCACTTCCGGGTTGGTGCAAAGCGCCCATCGAGATTGTCGCTTGGGCGAATCTGGGCGCCAAGCTGAAGTAATAACGACGCCCCCAGCTAAGTACCAGATGTTTGAGACAAAAATACTTTTCTTATAAAGGAATGAAGGAAATCAACTCATTCGCCCCCACCAAGGAAGATTTCGCAGAACCTCTTACAGTACTAAGAATTTCTAGCGTATTGCCTGATTGCGGAAACTATACTTTCGGTGCTCCAGCGCACATTGACTAATGATCTAGTGGAAACCACGGAAGAAACTCTTTCCTGGCCCCGAGGAATCACTCCAATGATAGGCACACCCAGCTTGATGGCCCTATCAAGCTCCCATACCATCCAAGAACTATGACTAGCGTAGATACCCGCGAGCGCTAAAATTACGTCAGCAGAGTCGATTTTTTGCGACAGCCTCTGCTTAATATAGAGCTCGTTCTGCGAATTTATCGGTGAATCTCGGGTAGACTCTTCATACGTCGCATTAAAATAGCCGCGCGCGTTCAGTATATTACGGAGTGCCTCGAGCGCTCCTGAATACTGCCAAGAGTGGCTTATGAATACCCGATACTCTCTGGCCATATGTTCCTATCTTTCTTGCAAATCCAACAATTGCGCCTTAGATGTTGAGTAGGTGTCCCGCTCCCACTCGACAGTGGCCACGCTAAAGAATTTTTTTTCGCATTGCCGAGATCGCAATGTATCTCCCAGAGCTAAATAGCAGTGGGCCAGCGTCGCGTAAATCCACTTATTATCCGCCGAGGTTTCCCCATCGGGATCCAGTGAGTGACTAAGCAGCGAGATTAATTTCTCTCTCACTTTTTTTGCGGAAATACGATAATATATTTTCTCATCCTCATTTACCTCCAAGCTAGCTACAATATCAAAGCAGAGGGCTAGATTCTCGCCGTTGTAAAAGTCTTGGCGCAGTTCGAAACCTTTACCGTAATAACGTATTGCCCGCAGCAAATATTGCTTATCACTAGCAGCCTGCCACATGCGTTTATAGATTGCACCGGTCAGACCAAGAGTCTCCGGATCGTTCGACTCATCTGGACCTAGCTTTTGTATTATAGCCAATGCATCCGACAGCGCCGACATTTCGGATGGAGACTTGGACTTATAAGTCGCCAATGCAAGTTGCTGCTGAAAATAGGACTCGGTCGGCACTAAATCTGCGGCCTTAGCCCAAAGCCTAGCCGCATCCAAGAATTCCCCGCTCTCCATTCGATCCTTAGCTCTCTCGGAGATGGCAAAGACGTGTTTCTCTTTATCAGCGAGATCCTTTATTACTCTCTTGTATTCGGCACTGGATAGCTTAGGAGGCTGCACGCTTATGAATTCATAAAGCGGGCTGTCTACAACCCCGGCTTCAGTTATTCGTTGAATAAGCGCGCTGAGCTGCTCTCGGCAGCGACTTGCCTCGTCGACGCCTATATCTTCACCCAGATGGCTATACGAAAAAATTCTCGTATGGTCCAGGTCGAAAGGTATTTTCCCGCTTCGCTCTTTTAATATCAGAGTAGAAAACGGCCTAACCGCGTGGCGCACACCCAATTCGTAAATCGCATTTGGATTGTAGGTAGAAATGTCTGCTACGACGAGGTCAGCGTGCATAAGCAAGGCATACATGCTTCTGTCAATAAGCCCAGACTCCTGAATTTCATCCGCGCGCACACACTGAAGCCCCGCAGCCTCGACGGCCGGCTTAATAATATTCTTGTAGGTCTTGTCCAGATCGAGGGTTTTGCCGGTTGAATAGTCCGTTTTTTTCCCAAAGCCCATAATAACAAAGCATAATTTTTTATGGTTGGGCATTTCTCTCACCTACTGTGCAAAAAAAATTGCCCTTCCTATTTTCAGCAATCGCGCTGGAACTTCACCCGCACTTCGAATACCCACAATTCAAACAAGTCTGACACCCATCCATCAGCACCAGCGCCTGCGTATTGCACTTCTGGCACAGCGTCGCCCCCGGCGGAAAGCCCGACGACTCGCTCTCGTCCGACACGGACGTGGCAGCGCCCTTCTTGGCCCCAGCCGCCTCATACGCCTTGCGCTTCTCGACGATCAGCTTGCGCGTCCCCTCGTCCATCTCCGGATCATGGATCAGGCCGATGTTCTTCATGTGCTGCTCGATCACCGCGCCGATTTCGGCGACGATGCTGGGCATGTAGACGCCGCCGGCCTTGAAGTAGCCGCCGCGCGGGTCGAACACGGCCTTCAGCTCTTCCACGATGAAGGTG
>JANMAO010000171.1:0-4384 GCA_031359875.1 Lysobacter sp. | reverse complement strand
ATGCCGCGCCGGGGCTACGCGGCAGCCGCCAGCGCTTCGCCGATCATATGTTCTACCTGCTCAAGGTCGGGCAGCAACGCTGCATCCTCGTTGAGCAGGATCCGGGCCCGGACGCCGGCCGGCAAAGGCGCGGCGTTGTCTTCGGCGACCAGCGCATTGCGCGATACCGTCACCAGGCGCGGGAAGCCCTGGGTCAGCAGCGCGAAGAAAGGCGCCTTGGCGTTGCCGCCGAGCGACTTCAACACGATCACCTTGCTGCCGAGCCCGCCTTTCTCTTCGCCGATCCCGGACAGGCGCGCGAACGCAATCAACGGTAACTGCCAGCCGCGCCAGCGAATGCGGCCGAGCAACCAGTCCGGTGCGTTCTCGACCGGGTCCGGGTCGGCGAACGACAACACCTCGGCGATGGTGGCGTTGGGCAGCAGCAGGCGTGCGCCTGCAATCTGGATCAGGACACCGCGGATGTCGGTGTTGGCGGCTGTGCTGGTATTCGTGTCGGTACTCGTGCTCATCGAATCATTCCTTTAACGAAAGCCAGCGCATCGACAGCCGCTTGGCCAGGTCGGCCGGAGCGGCCGAGCTCGCGCCACGCGCAAGCAAGGCGGCGGCGGCGGTCCCATCGAAACAGCCTTCCGGTGACTGCCCGGCCACCATCGCCCCGCCCCAGGAATGGGTCATCGCGGCGTCGACCATGCCCGGATCGCTGCCGCTCAGCATCACGACTGCGCTATCGCCAGGTGGGAGATGCAGGAAAGCCGGAAGCTCCTCGTCCGACTGCTGGAATCGCAGCTCGCCGTCCTTCGGCTCCGGCAGCATGCCCTGCGGGAGGATGTACACGTGTCCGGACTGCGGCGCTTCCCCGGCTTGCGCAAGACAAACGGGGAGCTTGGTCGCGCGCTGCATCTGCCGCACCAGCTTCTCGTGCTGGCCACCATCCAGCCGCTGCTGGATGAGGATCGGGCGCGGGAACCCCGCCGGAATGGCGGCCAGGAATTGGCGCACCGCGTCCGGGCCACCGATCCCTGCAAGCACCACCACCGCGCCCGAGCTCGCACTAGTGCCGCGTTCGGCAGCCGCAGGGCCGGGAAGGTCGATTGCCGCCGCGAGCAGTTGCACATCGGCGAGTTCGCGATGAAAACGATTGCTGACGAATGCCTCGTCAGCCAGGTTCGGCTCGAATGTCGCATCGGGATCGTCAAAGCGCAGCGCGCTGTCCTGATAATCGCGAGGAATGACAGCAGCCACGGTCATTGCCTCGTCGATCGCAAAGCCGGACAGGTCGAGGGCCGTTTCGGGTCGCTGGTACCGCTTGGGTGGCTCCCATTGGAAATCGCCATCGCTTTCGGCGCCGGGCGGCAGCACACCATGGTGCAGTCGGAGCTTTGCAGCGAGGTGCCGGGTCCAGCGTGCGGCGTCCCAGCCTTCGCGCTTCGCGGCGAGTTCGGCTTCGTCGAAAATCACGGTGATCGCCGGATCTGCAAGCAACGCGTAGTAGCGCTCCAGCACATCCTCGACCAACGGCTCAAGCGCGATCAGGACTGCTTGCGCACCCACACCACGCACGCCAGCGACATCCGTCTCGGACGGGTCAGCGACCAGCACCACCTCGGCGCCAGCCTCCTGCAGGGCCGAGTTCAGGCGCTCCCGGGCGATACCCGGGCGCGCCAGCAAGGCGATACGGGTGACCGGATCCACCGTGGCCGAGCCGGTCATGCCGACTCACTATCGACCGGCTCATGGCCAGCATGCTCCTGCGCAAGCAGTTCGAACACATTGCGCAGCAACTCCTGCTCTTGATAGGGCTTGCCGAGATAACGTTGCACACCGATCTCGAACGCACGCTGGCGATGTTTTTCGCCGGTACGCGAAGTGATCATGATGATCGGCACGTCGCGCAGGCGCGGATCCGCCTTCATCTGCGTCGCCAGCTCGTAGCCATCCATGCGCGGCATTTCGATGTCGAGCAGCATCAGGTCGGGCACGCGGTCGACCATCCGTTCGAGCGCGTCGATGCCGTCCTTCGCGGTTCCGACCTCGAAGTTGTGGCGCTCGAGCACGCGGCCGGTGACCTTGCGCATCGTCACCGAGTCGTCGACGACCATCACCAGCGGCACCCTGCGCGCTTCCACCGCAGGCGCCGGCACCACATCGCGCGGCAACGTGGCCTGGCGACGCACCAGCGGGGCGACGTCGAGGATCACCACGACGCTGCCGTCGCCCATGATCGTGGCACCGAAGATGCCAGGCACCGATGCGACCTGCGGGCCGACCGGCTTGACCACGATTTCGCGGTTGCCGATGACCTGGTCGATGGTGACTGCCGCACGCAGGTCGCCCGAGCGAATCAGCAGCAACGGCATCTGCAGCTGGCCTTCGGCCTTGGCTGGCGCGTGGCCCAGCAGCAAGCCCAGATCGTGCAGCGCGTAGTCTTCGCCGCCGTAGGCGTAGATGGCCCCGGACTTGTCGAGATCCTCGCGCGAGATGCGTCCAACGCCGCGTACCGAGGCAATCGGTACCGCGAAGTTGGTTTCGCCGATGCGCACGAATACGGCCTGTGTAACCGCCAGCGTCTGCGGCAGGCGCAGCACGAAGTTGGTGCCTTGGCCCGCCTTGGATTGGATATCGAGCGCGCCGCCGAGCTGACGCACTTCGCTCGCCACCACGTCCATGCCAACGCCGCGACCGGCCAGGCGACTGACTTCGTCGGCCGTGGTGAAGCCCGGCTCGAAGATCAGCATGTCGAGATCGCCGTCCGCCAGGCGCGCATCGCTGCGGACCAAGCCGCGCTCGATGGCACGCTTGTGGATCGCCTTGCGGTTGAGGCCGGCACCGTCGTCGCCGACTTCCAGCACCACTTCCGAACCTTCGCGGCGTACCGCGATCCGGACCGTGCCTTCCTCGGGCTTGCCGGCCTTGCGCCGCTGCTCGGGCGTTTCCAGCCCATGCGCGACTGCGTTGCGCAGCATGTGTTCCAGCGGCGCCGTCATGCGTTCGAGCACGTTGCGGTCGAGTTCGCCCTGCGCACCCTCGAGCTTGAGCTGCACCTGCTTGCCGGTATCGGTGGCCGCCTGGCGCAACACCCGGCGCAAACGCGGCACCAGCGCATCGAACGGCACCATGCGTGTGCGCATGAGGCCTTGCTGCAGGTCCGAACTCACCCGCGACTGCTGCAACAGCAGGGTTTCGTACTGACGGGTAAGGTCGTCCATCGACCCCTGCAGCGAGGTCAGATCGGCCGCGGATTCCGCGAGACCGCGCGAGAGCTGCTGCAAGGTCGAGAAGCGATCGAGTTCGAGCGGATCGAACGTCTCGTCGGCGTTTTCGTTCTCGCGCTGGTAGCGTGCAATGATCTGCGCCTCGGTCTCGCTATCCAGACGCCGCAGCTGGTCGCGCAGACGCAGGTTGGTCTGCTCCATTTCGACCATCGCGCCGCGGAACGCACCGAGCTGCTGCTCGAGGCGGGCGCGGTAGATCGCCACTTCACCGGCGTAGTTGACCAGGCGATCCAGCAGGTCGGCGCGGATGCGCACCTGTTCCTGCGGAGCACGCACGCCGATGTCGTCTTCGTCGTGCGCAGGTGCATTCCTGATCGGCGCCGAGAGCGGCTTGAGGTCGGCTGGCTTGTGCTCCACGCGCGGTGCGGGCACGGATGTTGGGGCTCGACGCTCGACTTCCGGCTTGGCGTGGCCGCGGGCGCGTGTATCGAACTCGGCGATGAGCCGTTCCGGCAGACCGATCGCAAGGCGTCCGCCGACGCGGGTGAGCATGGAATGCAGGCGATCGAAACCGCGCTCGAGCAGCGGAATGCCATCGCGGCCGAGTTCGCTGCGCTGGTCGACCACTGCTTCCAGCAGCGTCTCCATGGCGTGGCCGAGTTCGCCTACCGCCATGATGCCGGCCATGCGTGCGCCGCCCTTGATCGTGTGCAGGTCGCGCTGCAGGCCGATCAGCGGCTCGCGTTCGGTCGGGTGATCGCGCAATTGCGCCAACAGTCCGTCGGAATGGTCGAGCAGGTCGACACTCTCCTCGACAAAGATGTCGACGAGCTCGGAATCCAGCCCCGTCAGATCAAGCGCTTCGTCGGGATCCTCGGCGGAGATCAGTGCCTGCGCGAGCAAGCGCTCGACCGCACGTCCACGCTCGACTTCCGCACTTTCCGCGTCGGTTTTCTCGTCTTCAAGGCGCTGGACTTCGACACGCTGCGCTTCAGCACGTTCGGTTTCCGCACGTTCGGTTTCCGCACGTTCGGCTTCAACGCGCTCGGCTTCGGTGCGCTCGGCTTCGGCGCGTTCGGCTTCGACGCGCTCGGCTTCGACGCGCTAGGCTTCGACGCGCTCGGCTTCGACGCGCTCGGCTTCGACGCGTTCGGCTTCGGTGCGCTCGG
>JANMAO010000103.1:0-12030 GCA_031359875.1 Lysobacter sp. | reverse complement strand
TCGCCCTGGTGCCGGCATGACACCGATAGCCGCGTCGACCAGGCGTTCTGGTTCGGCAGCGCGATGGCGTCGAGCCAGTCGCGCGCGTCGCACCAGCCAAAATCCAGCCCCTGCGCACGCAGGTAGGCGGCGCCGAGCGTGGACGACAGCAACTCGCCCTGTGCCAGCACGTCGGCTTGCCAGTCGAGCGTGCGTGCTTCGACGCGCTGGTCGACCAGCAGGGATTGCAGCATGGCAATGCGTTCGCCCAGCACCGCATCAGTATCGAGGCCGAGTTCGACTGCGAAATCGCGATGCCGCGCAATCAACGCTGCCATGCGGGCGCCGGCATCCATTGCGCCATCAGCAATCGCCTGCAGCGCGTTGGTGACGCCGGACAGCGCCGAAACGACCACCAGCACGCGGGCATCGTTGGCGTCGGCGCGCGCTTTCGCCAGCTGGCCGATGGTGTCCCAGCGATGCCGGCGCGACACCGAAGTGCCGCCGAACTTGAGCACGATCCAGCGGGTGGGATCTGAGACGGAAGCGGAGACTGGAGGTTGCATCGGCCCTAGAATGCGCATTCGCCCGGAAACCCGGGCGCCAGCGGCAATTCTAGTCGAACGCGATCCAGTCGAAGGTGCCCTCCCGTGACCCAACGCCGCTACCTGCAACTTGACGTGTTCGCCGAGCGCCCGGGCGCCGGCAATGCACTCGGCGTGGTGATCGACGCCGCCGACCTCGACGCCGCCTCGATGCAGGCGCTTGCCGCGTGGACCAATCTGTCGGAAACCATTTTCATGCTGCCGCCGACCACTGCGGTGGCGGACTATCGCGTGCGCATCTTCACTCCGCGACAGGAACTGCCGTTCGCGGGCCATCCCAGCGTCGGCGCGGCTTGGGCGGCGCTTGCCAGCGGTCTTGCGACCGCCAGCAATGGCTCCCTGGTGCAGGAATGCGCGGCCGGGCTGTTGCCGGTACGAATCGAGGATCTCGCCGGTGCGCGCCGTGTCCATGTGCGCGCGCCACGGGCATGCGAACTTGCGGACTCCTCGCGTCATGTCGCGCTGGTCGATGCCGCGCTCACCGGTTTGATCCGCGGCAGGCAAGCGCCGGCGCTATGGAGCAACGGGCCGCCCTGGTGGCTGGTGGAGCTGGTCGATGCCGACGCCGTGCGTGCGATGCAGCCGGATCTTGCCGCCATCGCTGCACTGACCCGCGCGAGTGGCGCCGTCGGTTTGGCGGTCTATGGCCGCACGGATGCTGCCGACCATCAACTGGCGGTGCGCGCGTACTGTCCGGCCGACAACATTCCCGAAGATCCGGTCACCGGCAGCGCCAACGCCTGCATCGCTGCGCAACTGGCACAAGCGGGAGCATTGCCAGGCGCGAACAGCCGTTACGTCGCCAGCCAGGGACGCGAGCTCGGACGCGACGGCCGCGTCCACGTGCGTGTGGATGACGATGGCGAGGTCTGGATCGGTGGGCAGGTGCAGTCGGTGATCGAGGGGCGGCTGACTTGGCCCGGGCACCGCGGGCACGGCGAATGAGCCGTCGCTATATGCAGCTCGACGTGTTCGCCGATCGCCCTGGCGCCGGCAACCCGCTCGCGGTCGTCCTCGATGGCGAGGGACTCGACGACGACGCCATGCAGGCGATCGCGCGCTGGACGCGGCTACCGGAAACCACGTTCGTGTTTCCCGCGACCTCGGCCGATGCCAGCTATCGGCTGCGGATTTTCAGCCCGCGTCGCGAAGTGCCGTTCGCGGGCCATCCCAGCGTCGGCACCGCACATGCGGTGATCGAAGCGGGACTTACGCAGCCTCGCGACGGCGTGCTGATCCAGGAGGGCATGGCCGGATTGCTGCCGCTGCGCGTGGATGGCGAAGGCAGGCGTCGCACCATCGCGGTACGCACGCCGAAAGCGCGGGTGATGGAAGTGGCAGACGCCTCCGATCCGCGGCTGCTGGACGTGCTGCACGGCTTACCGCTCGGGGCGCTGCCGCCGGCGTTGATGGATGGTGGACGCCGCTGGTGGCTGGTCGAACTCGCCGACGAAGCATCACTGCGTTCGGCCACGCCGGACTGGGCGGCGATCAGCCGTCTGGCGCAAGACACCGGCAGCATGGGCTTGTGCGTGTTCGCACGCAGCCTTGATCCGATCTACTACCTGGCTGTGCGCGCGTGGGTCGGTGCACCGGCGCATTTCGAGGATGCCGCATCCGGGGCGGCCAACGCCACGCTTGCCGCGTGGCTGACGTCACAGGATGCACTGCCGGGTGATAGCGGGTTCTACCGTGTCAGCCAAGGCCGCGAAGTCGGCCATGACGCGATCATCGAGCTGCGCGTGGATGGGGCTGGAGATGTGTGGTCGGGCGGTCGTATCTGCACCATCGTCAAAGGTCAAATCGCCTGGTGAGCGTGTGCCCTCGCGCGCTGCGGCGCGTTGCAAATGGTCGTTTGCGGGTGCTTTCGCGGCGCGGTCCGGCGGCCGCGTCTGCACCGTGGTGCACGGCGGCAACGACTGGCGCTGACAAAACGGAGGGACCGTCGCCGGCCCCTCCGTTCCCCTTGTTGCTACGCCGCCGGCTCTTATGCGGCGCTCTTATGCGGCGATATCAGCCGGGGCGGACATCCACGCGGAGACGGATGCGGTTGCCCGGGTTGTAGTTGGTCCGCGTCGTATAGGTCCGGCCGCCGTATTCGTAAGTCACGTCATAGCCGGTCACGCGGCTGTTGTTGACCTGCCCGTACTGACCGTAATTGGACTGGCCATAGCCATTCGAATAGCCGTTGCTATCGACCTGCACCGGATCGCACACCTCCACCGTGCCGGTGCGCGGGTAACGATTGCGCTGTGAGTTCTGGTACACCTTCTGGCCGGCGATGCCACCGACCAGCGAACCGATCGCCGCAGTCGCGTAGCGTGCCGAGCCTCCGCCGACCTGGCTGCCCAGCGCCGCACCCAGTACGCCACCGATCACGGTCGCTACCGTCTGGCCGGCACCGGTGCCCTGGTTGCCATAACCCTGGTTGCCGTAGCCCTGGTTGCCGTAGTAGCCGTTGGTCTGGTAGCCGTTATTGGAATAGCCGTTGCCACCGTATCCGCCGTTTTCGGTATACGTGTCCTGACGCGTGTAGCAACGCTGTGCATTGGAGGTCTGATAGCCGTTGCCCGCCCTGCCGTAACCCGAGTCGATCACCGGATCCACTCGCAGCACGCGTGCGTAATCGTAGTAAGCGCCGTTGCTCTGCCCGTAACGATCGACAGTCGGCTGGCCGTACTGAGACTGGCCATATTGAGACTGGCCGTATGGGGACTGTCCGTATTGGGAGTAGTACCCCGAGGATTGCGCCGAGGCGGTACCAACGCTAGCGGCGAGGCCCAAGGCAAGGATCGAAGCAGTGAGGCGTTTCATGTGCGGACTCCGGCGCCGGGATGGCGTGGGAGCATCCTTGGGTCGCGCGGGTTAAACGGGGCTGAATGTAGCCGACAGCGCGCAAACCGTTCACCTCGCCGACAGCCGCCGCCGGCGTGAGGTTGTTGCTGGCAACCCGCTCAGGCCAGCGACGCTTCCAGCGTGATCGGCACCTCGCTCAACGCGCGCGACACCGGGCAATGCTTGCTCGCGTCTTCCGCGATGGCGCGGAACTTCATTGCATGGAGTCCCGGCACGTCGGCCTTGACCTTCAACCGGATCGCTGAAATCGACGGTCCACCCTCCATCGAAAGATCGACCTCCGCGCGCGTATCAAGTGCAGCGGGTGGATGTCCTGCTTCGCTCAATTTGGCCGACAGCGCCATCGTGAAGCACCCGGTATGCGCGGCCGCGATCAACTCCTCGGGATTGGTGCCCTGGACGTCGCCGAAACGACTGTTGAATCCATACGGCGTGTCGGCCATCAAGCCGCTGGCCGGCGTGCTGAGCTCGCCCTTGCCGGTCTTGAGGTCGCCTTGCCAGTGGGCTGTTGCGTAGCGGGAAATGCTCATGGCGGTGCTCCGGTTCCAAACGAAGATGCAAGCCTACGAGCTTCGGAGTGAGAAAGTTGTTGCAGCGCTCCTGCCTCGAAAAATACGCGATCGACCGCCCTCTCTGCAGACCCGGAGGGCGGCGCACATGGATGTGCGCCGTTTTTCTCCGCGACAGGGTGAGGCGTAGCTTTCACGCATTGCCTTGAATGGCAATGCGCGCCGCCGAACGCCAGCGCGAAAGCGCTGGCCGGCCTTTGGCCGAAGGCCAAAGTCGCGTAGAAAAATCCCGATAACGCTCGATTTGCGAGGACAGCTCTGTCGGGGAAAGCCGCTTTACTTTGGTTACTTTCTTTGCGGCGGCAAAGAAAGTGACCCGCCGACGGCGGAAGCGTTTGATTCAAGCACAACGCCAAAGGCACTGGTTCCAGTGCCTTTCAAACAAGGGGAAAAATCCCAGCTTGACCATCGCACCTGCCTGCGGGAGTCTTGCTTCCCCGGCCCCAAAAAGAGCCGGCACCCGCCATGACCGCCCGCCGAGCGCCCGCCCGGTCGGTAACGCTTCCGCTGCGGACAGCCATGACGGCCTGTTTTTCAAGGTGAACGCTTGGGCGCAATGCCCGACCCAACCAAGGGAGAAACGGCCTCATGTCGTATACCACCGAGCAAATCCGCAACGTGGCCCTCGCGGGCCATCCCGGCGCCGGCAAAACCATCCTGTTCGAAGCCCTGCTGCATGCCGGCGGCGCCGTGACCACGGCAGGCACGATCGAACGCGGCACTACCGTGTCTGACTTCGATCCGATCGAGAAGGACCGCGGCCACTCCATCGACGCCGCGATCGCCAGCATCGACCATGCCGCGGCGGGTCGGGAACTGGTGCATGTGAACCTGATCGACACGCCGGGCTATCCCGATTTCCGCGGCCCGACCTTGTCGGCGCTGGCCGCGGTGGAAACAGTTGCGATCGTGGTCGATGCCGACACCGGCATCGGTTACGGCACCCGCCGGATGATGGATTACGCCAAGGCGCGCAACCTGTGCCGGGTCATCGTCGTCAACAAGATCGACCACCCGGGGGCGAAGCTGGGCGCGCTGCTCGATGCGCTGCGGGACACCTTTGGCGTGGAGGTGCTGCCACTCAATCTCCCCGCCGAGGGCGGCAAACGCGTGATCGATTGTTTCTGGCAATCCGCAGGCGATAGCAGCCTCGGCCCGGTCGCCAGCTGGCACCAGAAAATCATCGACCAGGTGGTCGAGATCAACGAAAAAGTGATGGACCGCTACCTTGACCAGGGCGAATCCGGCCTGCAGGGAGCGGAACTGCACGACGCCTTCGAGCAATGCCTGCGCGAAGGTCATCTGGTACCGGTGTGTTTCGTTTCTGCGCGCACGGGCGTCGGTGTCAGGGCCCTGCTTGATGTCGTCGACAAACTCTTGCCGCATCCGGGCGAGGCGAACCCGCCGCCGTTCGTCAAGGGCCGCGGCGAAAACGCGCTGCCGCTCGATGCGAAACCGGATCCAACAGCACACGTCATCGCCGATGTTTTCAAGATCATCAACGATCCCTTCGTCGGCAAACTCGGCATCTTTCGCGTCTACCAGGGCACGGTGAAGAAGGACACGCAGCTGTTCATCGATGACGGCAAAAAACCATTTCGGGTCGCGCACCTGTTCAAACTCAAAGGCAAGGAGCATCTCGAGATCGCACAGGCAATTCCCGGCGACATCGCCGCGGTCGCGAAAGTGGACGAGTTGCATTTCGACGCGGTGCTGCATGACAGCCACGACGAGGACGAAATCCATCTCGCGCCGCTGGATTTCCCCAAGCCGATGTTCGGGCTCGCGGTCGAATCCGCGCACAAGGGACAGGAGCAGAAACTCGCGACCGCCCTGCACAAGCTGGCTGAAGAGGATCCGGCAATCGCAGTCGAGCACCACATGGAGCTCAATGAAACCGTGTTGCGCGGTCTGTCCGACCTGCACCTGCGCGTGATGCTGGAACGGCTCAAGGAGAAATACGGCGTCGAGGTGAAGACGCGCCCGCCGCGCATTGCCTATCGTGAAACGGTCAGCGGCAAGGCCGAGGGCCACTACCGCCACAAGAAGCAGACCGGCGGCGCAGGGCAGTTCGGCGAGGTGTTCCTGCGCATCGAACCGCTCAAGCGCGGCTCGGGTTTCGAGTTCGCCGATGAAGTGAAGGGCGGCACCATTCCCGGCCAGTTCATTCCCGCGGTCGAGAAAGGCGTGCGCCAGGTGCTGGCCAGCGGCGCGGTCGCTGGCTACCCGCTGCAGGATGTGCGGGTGATCGTTTACGACGGCAAATACCACGCCGTCGACAGCAAGGAAGTTGCTTTTGTCGCCGCCGGCAAGAAGGCGTTCCTGGATGCGATCGCGAAAGCGGGTCCGCAGGTGCTCGAACCGATCGTCGACCTCGAGGTCAATGCGCCGGAGCAGCACATGGGCGACATCAGCGGCAGCCTGGCGTCGAAGCGTGCCCGCATCAACGGCACCGACTCGTCGCGTGGCGGCGAAATCGTGGTCAAGGCGCAGGTGCCGCTGTCGGAGCTCGAAGGCTACGCCGCCGAGCTGAAATCCGTCACCGCAGGTCGCGGCCGCTATTCACTGGATTTCAGCCACTACGAGCCGGTGCCGATGCAGGTGCAGCAGAGGCTGGTCGAGGCGTATCGGCCGAAACACGAGGATGAGTGAGCATCCGCAGTATCGATGTTCCTGCGGCGGGAGCATTGCCATGTCGAACGAGATCCATGAGGAAATCGATCCTGGGACGTGTAGCGCTCGTACACGCCGGATTTCCCGATGAGCGCGCGAGCACGTGGTCAGCGGATGGCGCGCAAATTACTGGGATCCGCTACGCAGGCTCCTTGTCTGACGTGGGCGCAGCGACGTGCGCCGGGCATGAATGTGTGCCGAATTTTGCCGATTCTTCTCTGACACCACAAAAAACCCGAAAAAACAGCCCTTCGGGGCTTGGCGCCAGCATGCGCATGCCCTACATTCCGTCTGCCGAGGGGGGAATTCCTGGCGAACCCATCCATCATCGAGTACCACGGGACACATATGGCGAAGAAGAAAGTCGCAACGAAGAAAGCCGCTCCGAAGGCCGCCGCCAAGCCGGCCGCCCCGAAGCCGATCAAGGAAGCGCTGGGCAAGTCCGGCCTGGTGGCACACATCTCCGAGAACAGTGGCGTCGCTCCGCGCGACGTGCGCGCCGTGCTGGTCGCGCTGGAAGGCGCGGTGCACGGCTCGGTCAGCAAGAAGGGCGTTGGCTCCTTCACCCTGCCCGGCCTGCTGAAGATTTCCGCCGTCAGCGTCCCGGCCAAGCCCAAGCGCAAGGGCATCAATCCGTTCACCAAGGAAGAGCAGTGGTTCGCCGCCAAGCCGGCTTCGGTCAAGGTCAAAGTGCGTCCGCTCAAGAAGTTGAAAGACGCCGCCGCGTAAAGCGCGACCAGTCGACATTGAGGGTCGGATTTCCTTGCGGAGTCCGACCCTTTTTTGTTGGCACCAGGCAAGACGCCTCTTGGGCGCGCGGGCGGAAGATCTTCACCGATTACCATCCATCAGGGAACCGCGATGCATCACGGTTCCCGGCACTACCCTTTCGCGCCTCCGACTGGCCGGTACAAACGGTCGAGCGCCGGTCGAGCGCCGATTGATCGTCGAAACTGCAGACCGCACCGCTTCGCGTTAGCATCGCCCGGTCGCTGTCCCCCACCGCGACTTCGTCCCAAACAACACGGAGTCAGTCATGGACAAGCCAGCTTTCGGTAAACCAGCTTTCGACAAGCGTTTCTGGATCTGCGGCGGCATCGTGTCGATCGCCGCCATGTTGCTGGATTTCGTCGTGCACGGCTGGCTGCTGCAGGGCGACTACAACGCGCTGGTCACCAGCGGAATCATGCGCAGTCCCGCCGACGCGCAGCACTACATGCCGTACATGCTCGCCGCACACCTGCTGATCGGCTTCGGACTGACCTGGTTGTATCGCAAAGGGATCGATACCGGCCGCCCGGCGATCGGACAAGGACTGCGCTTTGGCGCGGCCGTCGCCGTGATGTCGACCATCCCCGGCTATCTGATCTATTACGCGGTGCAGCCGCTGCCAGCAGCGCTGGTGCACAAGCAGATGATCTTCAGCACCCTGGCAATGCTGCTGCTCGGCATGCTGCTGGCGTGGTTGAATCCGGGGCGCAAGACCCTCTGATTTCGCGTCCCGATTGGCGACGCTGACCTCGCGTTCAGCGTCGCCGCGCCATTGTGCGCCCGGTGACTCCGGCACGCGTCGCCAACCTGCTGCAACCCCAGGCTGGCGCCGGCTCGGATCGATCGCCATCGAAGACGGTTTGGAGTCGCCCAACTGGACAATGACCATGCGTCGCTTCAAGACCATCGCCAGCAGCATCAGCACCATTGCGGTATGCACTGCGCTGATGCTCGCCGCCTGCAGCGACAACAACAACAAAGCTCCGGACAACGGCAACGTTGCCGCCAACGGCGAGATCGCACTTCCGCAGCCGGAAGCGACCGGCGGGTCGGTCACCGGCATGCCGGACAAGCCGGGGCCGCGTCTGGCGGGTGCGTTGACCGGATCGCTGGCTACAACGTTGCCTGCGGAGGCCACGGATGGCGGTGTCGTTGCGCTGTCCGCCGGCGGCGATGGGTTGGCTCCCGCGAGCGCAGAGACCACTGCCGAGATGTCACCGGCAGAAGAACCGAACCCGCAGGAAGCCGTCGCCGTGGTTCGTGACTATTACGCCGCGATCGACGACAACAACTACGCACACGCCTGGGCCTTGTGGTCCGACGGCGGTCGCGCGAGTGGACAGACGCCCCAGCAGTTCGCCGATGGTTTCGCCAATACGACCAAAGTCGCAGTGCAGATCGACGTGCCGGGACGTGTGGACGCAGCCGCTGGCTCACGCTACATCGAGGTCCCGGTTGCAATTGACGCCACCCAGCGCGATGGCAGCGTCCGCAGCTACACCGGCAGCTATCTGATGCGTCGCGCGGCGGTCGATGGCGCCACCGCGGACCAGCGCGCATGGCGGATCGCTTCGGCCAAGCTGCACGAAGTGAACCAATGATCTGCGCATAAGAGTAAGAAACGCGGAATTGGAAACCGAGGCAACAGCGCCCTCCACGCGGCGCGCCCTCGCTTCACAGCTCGAAGCGATAGCTCAACTTCACCAGCAGCTGCTCGCTGTCATGCAGCGAGAAACTGTCGCCCAGCAGCGAGCCTACATCCTGCGACATGTCATTGAAGCCGAAGCCGCCGCGCACGTAGGCGATGTAGAGGTTGGACAGCGGTGCCAGCTCGTAGCGATAACGGATCTGGAAGCCGAGGTTGCGCAGGCTGAAGTCCGATACGGGTTCATTGCTCGCCACCGGCGTGCCGTCTGGAGCGACGCGCCATGCCTGGCGCAGGTGCGCGTCCAGCGCGATGGTTTCCAGCTTCACGCGCAACTCCTGCTTGGCGTTGATCGTCCATTGCACGCCACCGTTGAGCTGCAGCTGGTTCGAGCGGAAGGTGCCGAGCAGGTTGTCATGCTGCCAGAGCAGCCAGTCCCGATTGTGCTGGGCGTAAAGCTCGGCGTAGAAGCTGAGGTTGTCGTTGACGAAATAGGTCGGATTGAGGTCGAAGGCGAGCGCTCCATGCGACGGCCCGTTCAACCCGGTAGCGGCATAATTCGCGTTGCCGTACAAGCTCCAGTGCCTCCTGCGCGGACGGAATATCTCATAGTAGCCATGCAGTTGGGCCGGTACATTGACCGCGCCGTTGCCCCGGGTGATGAGATCGTCGTGGCCGGCCGTGAGGCCGGAAATCTCGAAAAACTCGCTGCCTCCATTGCGCGTATCACTCCGACGGTTCACCGCCCAGGCATCGGCGAGTTTCAGTCCGTCGTCGTTGACACGGCGCGACACCGCGACATGCCAGTCGTGCGAGTTGTAGATCGATTCCTTCGGGAGGTCAGTGAAGCGGCGGCCGATGTCATAGCGCGCATAGTTGTAGTTGTTGCGCTGGAGGAAACCAAAATCGTTCAACTGCAGGTTGCGTCCCAGGTGCTCGCCATAGAACTGCTGGCGCCAGCCGTGGCCCATGTCGTAGTCGATGCGGACCTGTCCGCCGCTGGCGACTGTTCTGTGACCGGCCTGATCAACGCTTGATTCCACGAGTGCGGTACGCACGCCCCATTGCGCATTCGGCGTCCAGCGATGATCGACTTCGTACACGGTCGCCTGGCGATCGAGGAACGGTCGATCCACCCGCGTGACCATCGCACCGATGCCCTGGGTGGCAAAATCGCGGGTGCCGCGCAGGGCATAGAAATCGCGCCCGACATCATCGGCCTCCGTCGCCGCAAACAGGCCGTAGTTGAAGGCACCGACACTGCCGTTGATCTTCGCCGCGCCGGTCACATCCCCCGCTCCGCGACCATCGTCGGCGGCTCCGCCGACACGGCGGGTGTAGATCAGCCGGTTGGCATTGTTGAGCGAGCCGAACGGCACATCGAAGAAACTCTGGTTTTCGGTGAAGAACGGCCGTTTGTCGCTGAAGAACGTTTCGACCGCGCTGAAGTTCACCACCAGCTGGTCGCTTTCGACCTGGCCGAAATCAGGATTGAGCGTGGCGCTGAGCTGGAACCTGCCGTTGGGCTTCCAGAAGATATCGCCACCGGTGTCGTATTTCTCACGACGTCGGATGTTGTCGTACACGCCGACCACGTACGGCGTCACCGACAGTAGCGCCTGGCTGTACGCGGGCACTTCGACCTTGGCGAACGCGCTGAGGAAGCGCGGCTCTCCCCCGAAGATCGCCGGCCAACCCATGCGCTCTCCGGTTGCGCCGACCACGCGGTCGAGTTGCAGTCCCAGCGTACGCTTGCCGTCGTGTCCGCCCTTCATCGGCGCGATGTACCACGGGATCAGCATTTCCACCGACCAGGTGTCGCCGTCTTCGCTGACGGCATGCTTCCAGTTGCCATCCCAGTCGGTGTTGAACTGGTTCTCATTGGTGATGGTCTCGTCCTGGATGCTGTCCGACAGGCGCACCATGAAGTTGTATCCGACGTGGCCGTCGCCATCGAAATCCACGTAAACGTTGACCCGGTCGGTTACCGCGTCGGCATCACGCGCCGTGCTCTGTCGAGTGCGCGGGACGTTTGCCGGTTGGGTATTGCGGAACGCGAACGCGAGTCCTTCCGGCGTCGCGAGGACCCAGGCTTCAGTCGGATACGGAGTCGGCACGCGCGACAGCGGCTGGGTCAGGCGGAAATCAGTGATGTGCCGGGCACCGGCCCACTCGGTCGGGTCGATGTGTCCGTCGACGTGGATTGTCTGTCCAACCCCGGCCTGCGCAACCGCGAGCTGTGCAACCACCGCAGGGGCGGCATCCGCCCAGGCAGGCATGGCAACGATCGACAGGATCGCGGAAATGAGCAGTGCGCGCATGGAGGCAATCCTGATTGGCCAGCGCAGGTTACCGACACCGCCCGGATTTACCGACTGACGAAAGTCATGGAAACCTTTTGCAGGGGTGGCGCATCTGATGGAGCGCTACTTAACCGCTCGCAAGTGAGGTCACCAGCGCGCGGCGGCGCGTTGGAGGGAATCGCAGGCGAATGTTCAAGCGGCGCGGAGCGCTACTCAGCCGCCCGCAAGTGAGGTCCACCGGCGCGCGGCGGCGCGTTGGAGGGAACCGCAGGCGAATGTTCTAGCGGCGCGGCTTGAGCATGGTCCCGGTGCAGGTTTTCGCACCGCAGCGGCAGGCCCAGATCTTCTTCAGGCGCGCGGTCTGCGGCTCGTCAAGGGTGATGCCGTAGTCGTAGGTCAGCTCCTCACCTAGCTTGATCGCACGGATCGCCTCGATGAACACCCGCGACTTCCTGGGATCGCGTTCGTTCTCGTCAAGCACCGCCTCGCAGTTGGGCTTGCAGCTGTGGTTGATCCAGCGCGCGCTGTTGCCGGAGAAATTGGCGTCGATGACGTACTCGTCATTGAGCGTGAACAGAAAGGTGTGGCCGCTATCGACATCACCGCTTTCGCCGGCATCGACATCCGCA
>JANMAO010000130.1:0-2431 GCA_031359875.1 Lysobacter sp. | reverse complement strand
CACCTTCCGGAAAGCACGCTGCTGATGCTGGTGTCTGCGTTCGTAGGCAAGCAACGGATCTTCGCGGCCTATGCGCATGCAATTCGCGAGCGCTACCGGTTCTTTTCGTATGGCGATGCGATGCTGCTGTTTCCGCAGCCGGGGCAGGGCGCATGAGCACGCATTCGGCCAGCACGCATTCGACCAGCAGGATGTCGTTCGAGCTGCTCGGCAACGATGGCGCGGCACGTCGCGGCCGCCTCGCGTTTCCGCGTGGCACGGTCGAGACGCCGGCGTTCATGCCGGTCGGCACCTATGGCTCGGTCAAGGGCGTGCTGCCCGAGCAGCTGCGCGCGCTCGGCGCCGAGATCATCCTGGGCAACACCTTCCATCTCTATCTGCGGCCGGGCCTCGAGGTCATCGAGACGCATGGCGGCCTGCACGGTTTCACCGGCTGGAATGGCCCGATCCTCACCGATTCCGGCGGTTTCCAGGTGTTCTCGCTGGCGCATCGCCGCAAGATCACCGAGGCCGGCGTCACCTTCGCCGCGCCGACCGACGGCTCGACCGTGTTCCTCGGTCCCGAGGAGAGCATGCGAATCCAGCGCGTGCTCGATGCGGACGTGGTCATGATCTTCGACGAATGCACGCCGTATCCCGCGACCGAGGAGGTCGCACGCGCCTCGATGCAACTGAGCCTGCGCTGGGCCGAGCGCAGCAAGCGCGCGCACGAAGGCAACGACGCGGCGCTGTTCGGCATCGTCCAGGGCGGCGTGCACCACGCGCTGCGTGATGCATCCACGGCGGGATTGAAGGCGATTGGTTTTGACGGCTACGCGATCGGCGGGCTCGCGGTCGGCGAACCGGAAGCCGAACGCAACGCGATGCTCGAACACACCTGCCCGCAGTTGCCGGAAGATCGTCCGCGCTACCTGATGGGCGTCGGCCGGCCGGAGGACCTGGTCGAGGCGGTCGCGCGCGGCGTCGACATGTTCGACTGCGTGATGCCGACCCGCAATGCGCGCAATGGCCACTTCTTCACCCGCTCCGGCGCCGTGCGCATCCGCAATGCGCAGTATGAAAAGGACTTGCGTCCGATCGAGGAAGGCTGCGGCTGCTACACCTGCCGCCACGGCTACACCCGCGCGTACCTGAAGCACCTGGATCGCTGCAACGAGATGCTGGCACCCATCCTCGGCACCCTGCACAACCTGTGGCACTACGAAAAGTTGATGGCCGACATGCGCGATGCGATCGAACAGGGAACCTTTGCGTCCTTCCGGGACTCTTTCTACGCCGCCCGCGCCCCGTAGAGCCGAGCTCCGCTCGGCTGGCAGGCGATACGGCAAAGGCAGCCGGGCAGGGCTCGGCTCTACAAAAGGCCGCGGCGACCAAGTGTGCCCAGCCTTGAAAGGCTGTCGCCATGGCTACATGGCATAATTCCCCGCTGAAATTCCCATTGACCTGCGACTGGACATCCTGATGACCCTGCTCGACCTGCTGGTTTCCCCCGCTTACGCCCAGGCCGCCGGCCAATCCGCACCTGGTGGCATTTTCGGTGGTGGTATTGCCGGCATGTTGCCGATGGTCCTGATCTTTGGCGCGGTTTACTTCCTGATGATCCGGCCGCAGACCAAGCGGGCCAAGGAGCATCGCGCGATGCTGGAAAAACTCGGCAACGGCGATGAGGTCATCACCAATGGCGGCATTGCCGGCACCGTGCGCGAGATTGGTGACAGCTTCATCACCGTGGAAATCGCCGACAACGTGCGTGTGCGTCTGCAGAAGGGTGCGATTGCCAACGTGCTGCCCAAGGGCACGCTGAAGTCGGCCTGAGTTTCACTCTTCCTCACTAGAATTGCGCCGGCCCAGCCTTGTCAGGTGCGGGGCCGCGCGCGGGGTTACGCGATGCTCGTCTACGGCCGCTCGAAATACATTCTTGCCCTGCTGGTGCTGTTGTTGAGCGCGTTGTATTCGCTGCCCAACCTGTACCCGCAGGATCCCTCGGTCCAGATCACGGCCAACCGTGGCGCACTGGTCGACGCGGCATTCCGTCAGCGCGTCGAAGGCGTGCTGAAGACGGCAGGCGTGGTGCCGAAAAAGGTCGAGCTGCAGAACGGCGGCGAACTGCTGATTCGGTTGACCACGCCGGACGCCCAGATCAAGGCCTCCGACGTCCTGCGCCAAGCCGTCGGCAACGACTATGTGGTGGCGCTGAACCTTGCTTCGACCGTGCCCAGTTGGCTGCGCGCCGTGGGTGCGCGGCCCATGCTGCTGGGCCTGGACCTGCAGGGTGGCGTGCACTTCCTGATGCAGGTCGACCAGAAGGCGGCGCTCGAGAAGCGCTTCGAGTCCTACGCGGAAGACATGCGGGTGCTGTTGCGCGAGCATCGCGTGCGTTACGAGGCGGTCGAGCGTCGTCCCGATGATTCGATCGTGGTGACGCTGGCGC
>JANMAO010000041.1:0-22177 GCA_031359875.1 Lysobacter sp. | reverse complement strand
CAGCGGCAGCATCGGCACGCTCGGTGCAGGCTTGCATGGCGCCGTCGTGCCGACCGGCTTCACCACGCCGTTGGTACTGCAGTTGCATGAGTTGCTCGCCGACTTGCGCGATGCGGGCGCGCAGATGGTGGCGATGGAAGTCAGCTCGCATGCGCTCGACCAGGGTCGCGTCGATGGCGTGCATTTCGACGTGGCGGTGTTCACCAACCTCACCCGCGATCACCTGGATTACCACGGCGACATGGCCGCTTACGGCGCTGCCAAGGCGCGATTGCTGGCATGGCCGGAACTGCGCGCGGCGGTGTTGAATCTCGACGACGCGTTCGGTCGCCAGCTCTACGACAACGTGTTGCGCGCCGGCTTGGCGCCGGCCACGCACGGCATCGGTTTGAGTTCCCGCGGCGCACAGGCCGACGTGCGTGCCGAGAACATCGTCCTTGATGCCGGCGGCATCGCCTTCGATCTGCTGCTCGGCGACGAGCGGTTTGCGGTCCGCTCACCGTTGCTGGGCCGCTTCAATGTCGACAACCTGCTGGCGGTGGCCGGCGCGCTATATGTGTTCGGCGACCCGCCAGCAACGATCGCGGCGACGCTGGCGCAGCTGCAGCCGATTGCCGGACGCATGAACCGGCTCGGCGGCGCCAACGCGCAGCCGCTGGTCGTGATCGACTACGCGCATACGCCCGACGCGCTCGAACAGGCACTCGCCTCGTTGCGGGCGCACGCGCACGGGCGGCTGCTGTGCGTGTTCGGCTGCGGCGGCGAGCGCGATCGCGGCAAGCGGGCGCAGATGGCGGCGATTGCGGAGCGCAATGCCGATAGCGTCGTCGTCACCGACGACAATCCACGCAGCGAGGATGGCGATGCGATCGTCGCCGAGATCATCGCGGGTTTCGCGCGGCCGCAAGCCGTCGCCGTCGAGCGCGATCGCGCCGCCGCGATCGCGCGCGCCATTGGCGCGGCTGGTCCGGGCGACATCGTCCTGATCGCCGGCAAGGGCCACGAGCCGTACCAGGAAGTCGCCGGCGTGCGTCATCCCTTTGACGACACCGAAGTCGCCGCCAGCGTGCTGGCGCGTGCACGACCGGAGCGGCGCGCATGAAGCCGGTCCCGCTCAGCCGCATCGCGCAATGGACGGGTGGTCGCCTGCAGGGCGACGACGTCCTGATCGACACCATCGCCACCGATACCCGCACGCTCGACGCCCGCGACGGCGGCGCCACGCTGTTCGTTGCGCTGAAAGGCGAGCGCTTCGATGGCCACGCCCATGTCGGCGAGGCAGTCGGTGCCGGCATCCGCGCAGTATTGGTATCAGAGCCACTGGACTCCGCGATCCCGCAGGTGCTGGTCGCCGACACCGAGCGCGCGCTGGCCGCATTCGCCGCGGCCATGCAGCACACGCGGCCGGGCAAGGTGATCGCGATCACCGGCAGCAACGGCAAGACCAGCGTCAAGTCGCTGCTGCTGTCGATCCTGCAACAGGCGGGCCGCGCGTATGCAAACCCGGGCAACCGCAACAACGAGATCGGGTTGCCGCTGGCCGTGCTCGATGCGCCGGAAGACGCCGAGTTCGCGATCTACGAGATGGGCGCCGGCAAGCCCGGCGACATTGCCTACCTGGTCGCGATCGCGCGGCCCGACATTGCCGTGGTCAACAACGTCGCGCCGGCGCACCTGGAGCGGCTGGGCAGTCTGCTTGGCGTCGCCGAAACCAAGGGGGCGATCTATGACGCGCTGCCCAGCGGCGGCGTTGCCGTGATCAATGCCGACGATGCATTTGCGCCGTATTTTGCCGAGCGCGCGCATGGTCGCCGGTTGATTCGCTTCGGCCTCGATGCCACCGCCGACGTCAGTGCGCGCGACGTCGTGCTCGCCAGCGACAGCGCGCAGTTCACGCTGGTCGCGCCAGAGGGTGACATCGACATCACGCTGGCGTTACCGGGCCGGCACAACGTGCTCAATGCGCTCGCCGCGGCATCGCTGGCCTTGGGTGCGGGTGCGTCGTTGCAGGCGATCGGCGCGGGCTTGAATGCTGCGCGTGCGGTCGCCGGTCGCCTGGTTACGCATCGCTTGCCCAATGGCGCGATCCTGATCGACGACAGCTACAACGCCAATCCCGGCTCGCTCAACGCCGCTATTGACATGCTGGCAACCGCTGGGCCGGCGACGGCTGGGCTTGCAGGCGCGGGCGGCGAGGCCTGGCTGGTGCTCGGCGACATGCGCGAACTGGGCGACGATGCACAGCTGTTGCATGCCGAAGCCGGACGTCGCGCGAAGGCCGCCGGCATCGCGCGGTTGTTCACGCTCGGGCCGCTGAGTGCCGCTGCCGCACAGGCGTTTGGCAGCGGCGCCGAACAGTTCGACAGCCACGCCGCGCTCGCGCAGGCGCTGCAGGCGGCACTCATGCCCAATGTGCGCGTGCTGGTGAAGGGCTCGCGCGGCAGTGCCATGGACAAGATCGTGAGTGCATTGCACCCTGCCGGAGATGCCTCGCATGCTGCTTGAACTCACGCGCTGGCTGGAGCGGCTGCAGCATCACTTCAGCCTGTTCGGCTACCTGACATTCCGTGGCATCCTCAGCGCGCTGACCGCGCTCGCGCTGTCGCTGTGGTGGGGGCCGGCGGTGATCCGCAAGCTCGCGCAATTCAAGGGCGGCCAGCCGATCCGCAGCGACGGCCCGCAGACGCACATCGTCAAGGCCGGCACACCCACCATGGGCGGCGCGCTGATCCTGGTGACGGTGCTGGCGGCGGTGCTGCTGTGGGGCGACCTGCGCAACAAGTACGTGTGGCTGGTGCTGGCGGTGATGGTCGCGTTCGGCGCGATCGGCTGGTACGACGACTGGATCAAGATCGTCCGGCGCGACCCGAACGGCATGAAGTCGCGCTGGAAGTACCTGCTGCAATCGCTGCTCGGGCTCGCCGCGGGCCTGTTCCTGTACTACACCGCCGACGCGCCGGCGGCGACGACGTTCTATATCCCGTTCTTCAAGGCGGTGGCGTTGCCGCTGGTCGGCATCAGCTTCGTCACCATCGTGTACCTGTGGATCGTCGGATTCTCCAACGCGGTCAATCTCACCGACGGTCTCGACGGCCTCGCGATCATGCCGACTGTGCTGGTCGCCTGCGCACTTGGCGTCTTCGCCTACGCGTCGGGCAACGCGGTGTTCTCCGCTTATCTGCAGATTCCGCAGGTGCCGGGCGCGGGCGAGCTGGTGATCATCTGCGCGGCGATCGCCGGTGCCGGTCTCGGATTCCTGTGGTTCAACACTTACCCGGCGATGGTATTCATGGGCGATATCGGCGCGCTCGCGCTCGGCGCGGTGCTCGGCACGATCGCGGTGATCGTGCGCCAGGAACTGGTGCTGGTGATCATGGGTGGCGTGTTCGTGGTCGAGACCCTGTCCGTGATCATCCAGGTCGCTTCGTTCAAGCTCACCGGCAAGCGCGTGTTCCGGATGGCGCCGATCCACCACCACTTCGAACTGAAAGGCTGGCCGGAACCGCGCGTGATCGTGCGTTTCTGGATCATATCGGTGGTGCTGGTCCTGGTCGGTCTCGCGACCTTGAAGGTGCGCTGATGCAATCCTTCGCCAGCACCGCGCACCAGGCGACACGACTGGATGCCATTCGCGGCCGCTTCGACCCGTGGTTGCTGGGCGTGTCGATCGCGCTCGCCTGCTTCGGGCTGGTGATGGTCGCCTCGAGTTCGATCGCGATTGGCGAGGGCATGGGCGTCGGACCGTTCTACTTCCTCACGCGCCACGTAGTCTTCCTCGGGATTGGTATCAGCCTGGCGGTATGGTTGATGCGCACCGAACTCAAGACGATCGAAAACCACAGCCAGCTGCTCCTGATCGCGTGCTTCATGCTGTTGCTGCTGGTGTTCGTGCCTGGCGCGGGGCACCGAATCAACGGTGCCCGACGCTGGCTGAACCTGGGCATCGCCAACTTCCAGGCCGTGGAGGCGGTGAAGCTGTTCTACATCATTTGGCTGGCCAGCTATCTCAAGCGTTTCAGCGAAGAAGTCACTGCGACCTGGAAGGCGATGCTGAAGCCGCTTTTGGTCGCAATCGGGTTGGTTGCATTACTGCTGTTACAACCAGACTTCGGTTCATCCTCGCTGTTACTGGCGATCACGGCCGGGCTGCTCGTGCTTGGCGGAGTCAACATGCCGCGCATGTTCGGCCCCGTGCTGGTGCTGCTGCTGGCTTTCTCCGCGATCGCGATCGCAGAACCGTATCGCGTGCGTCGCTTCACGTCGTTCATGGATCCGTGGGCCGACCCCTTCAATAGCGGCTACCAGCTCACCAATGCGTTGATGGCGGTCGGTCGTGGCGAATGGTTTGGCGTCGGCCTCGGCGCGTCGGTGCAGAAGCTCGCCTATCTGCCCGAGGCGCACACCGATTTCATCCTGGCGGTGATCGCCGAAGAGCTTGGCTTCCTGGGCGTGTGCCTGGTGATCGGCATGTACGCCTTGCTGGCGGGTCGCGCGTTCTGGGTTGGACTCCAATGCGTGCTGATGCGTCGCCACTTCGCCGGCTACTGCGCGTTCGGGATCGCGTTGTGGATGAGCCTGCAAAGTTTCGTCTCGATCGGCGTCAACCTCGGCCTGCTGCCGACCAAGGGCCTGACCTTGCCGCTGATTTCGTCCGGCGGCTCCAGCGTGCTGATGACCTGCGTTGCGCTCGGCCTGCTGTTGCGCGTTTCCTATGAGCTGGATCGCGCCGAGCGCCAGGTCGCGAAGTTGCGCGGCGATGCCATGCAGCCAGGCGCGGGCAATGTACCGCTGACGACGCAACCGGCGCCCGCGGATGTCTCGGCGCGCGGCGGCAGCCGTCCGCGCCGGACCGAGCCGGTGCTCGCGTCGGCGCGCGTCAAAGCGCAGTCGTCGTCCGGCTTGAGGAAAAGCACATGAGCGCGCTGCGGGTGCAGGCAGATGCGCCGGTGATGATCCTTGCCGGGGGCACCGGTGGGCATATCTTTCCGGGGCTCGCGGTCGCTGCAGCATTGCAGGCGCGCGGTGTTCGCGTGCTGTGGCTAGGCGCCGACGGTGGCATGGAGACGCAGCTGGTGCCGCCTCGCGGTATTGCCATCGACACCATCGCGGTGAAGGGGTTGCGCGGCAAAGGCCTCGTGGCCTTGCTTGGGGCGCCGTTGCGCGTGCTCGGCGCGATCCGCGCCGCCTCGCGCGTACTCAAGGCGCGGGCGCCGCGTGCAGTGGTGAGCTTCGGCGGTTATGCCGCCGGCCCTGGTGGCATCGCGGCCCGATTGCACGGCACACCACTGATCGTGCACGAGCAGAATCGTGCGCCCGGGATGACCAATCGCGTGCTGGCACGCCTCGCGCGCCGCGTGTTGACCGGATTTCCGCAAACATTCCGGCACGTCACCGAGGAAGTCGTCGGTAATCCGGTGCGCAGCGAGATCGCGCGGCTGCCGGCGCCGTCGACACGTTTTTCGCAGCGCGCCGGCGCATTGCGGCTGCTGGTGCTCGGTGGCAGCCAGGGTGCACGCGCGCTCAATGCCGCGGTGCCGCAGGCGCTGGCCGGCTGGCACGGTACGGTCGAGGTCCGGCACCAGTGTGGAGAAAAATTGCGCGACGACGCCGAGCGTGCCTACGTCGACGCGAAGATCGTCGCATCCGTCGAACCGTTCATCGCCGACATGGCCGCCGCCTATGCGTGGGCCGATGTCGTCGTCTGTCGTGCGGGCGCACTGACGCTGGCGGAATTGTGCGCAGCCGGGGTCGGCAGCGTGCTGGTGCCATTCCCGCAGGCGGTCGACGACCACCAGACCCGCAATGCCGAATACCTGGTCGAGCGCGGCGCCGCCTTGCTGTTGCCGCAGGGCAAGGCGCTGGCCGATGACCTGCGCAACGTGCTTGCCATGCTTGCCGCCGATCCCGCCCGGCGACTGGCGATGGCCGAGGCCGCGCGCCTGCTGGCCAAGCCCGACGCCGCCGAACGCGTCGCCGAGATCGTGCTGCAAGCCAGCGTGCCCCAGGGCAACCCTCAGCGGGAGGCCGCGTGAGCCACAGCCGACGCCTGCTCGCCACCCTGGATGTCGCCCACGCCGATGTCGCCCGCACCGGCGTTGGCGGCGCCGCGACGCGGGTGCACTTCGTCGGTATCGGCGGCGTCGGCATGAGCGGCATTGCCGAAGTGCTATGCACCCTTGGCTACCAGGTATCGGGCTCGGACAGTGCCGACAATGCCCTCACGCGCCGACTCGCAACGCTGGGCATCGTCGTCCAGCGCGGCCATTCCGCCGCGAATGTGCTGGGCGCCGACTGCGTAGTCGTGTCGAGCGCGATCCAGCGCGACAACCCGGAACTCGCCGAAGCGCGGGCGCAGCGAATTCCGATCGTGCCGCGCGCGGAAATGCTGGCCGAACTGATGCGCTTCCGTCGCGGCATCGCGGTCGCCGGGACGCATGGCAAGACCACGACCACATCACTGCTGGCCAGCGTGCTCGCCGAAGGCGGCCTGGATCCGACGTTTGTCATCGGTGGTCAACTGCTCGCCGCTGGCGCCAACGCGGGCCTGGGCAGTGGCGATTGGCTGGTGGCCGAGGCCGACGAGAGCGACGGCAGTTTCCTGCGCTTGAACCCACTGGTAGCGATCGTCACCAACATCGATGCCGATCACCTCGAGAACTACGGCGGCGACTTCGCCCGCGTGCAGGCGGCGTTCGCGGAGTTCCTGCATCGCTTGCCGTTTTACGGGCTCGCGGTGTTGTGCATTGACGATGCGGAAGTCGTGGCGTTGGCCGCCGACACACCGCGCCACATGATGACCTACGGCTTTGCGGATCACGCCGATGTACGCGCGGAAAATGTGAGCCAGAATGCGGGCTGCATGCACTTCACGCTGTGCCTGCCGGATGGCTCGCGGACTGCGATCGAGCTGGCGTTGCCGGGCCGCCACAACGTGCAGAACGCACTGGCTGCGGCCGCCGTCGGCTGGCAACTGGGCGTCGAGCCCGACACGATTGCCGCCGCACTGAAGAAGTTCGCCGGCATCGGACGTCGCTTCAACCTGCTGGCGCAACTGCGCACCGACAAGGGCGCGAGCGTGCTGCTGGTCGACGATTACGGCCATCACCCGAAGGAGCTGGAAGCGGTGTTCGCCGCGGCGCGCGGCGGCTGGCCAGACAAGCGCCTGGTGGTCGCGTTCCAGCCACACCGCTACAGCCGCACCCGCGACCTGTTTGATGACTTCGCCAGCGTGTTGTCGAGCGTCGATGCGCTGGTGCTGACCGAGGTCTATCCCGCCGGCGAAGCCCCGATCGTCGGTGCCGATGCGAAATCGCTGGCGCGCGCGATCCGCGCCCGAGGGCGCATCGATCCGGTCGTCGTCACTGCCGCTTCCGATCTCGCCGCCGTGTTGCCCGATGTGCTGCACGACGGCGACCTGCTGCTGCTGATGGGCGCCGGCGATATCGGCCACGCCGCGCAGCAAATTGCGGCACATGGGTTTCCAGGAGCAGGCAAGTGAGCGGGTCTTTGTTCCCACCGCTGAAAGTCACGGATCCGCTCGCGTTCGGTCGGGTTGCGGTGCTGATGGGCGGCACCAGTTCCGAGCGCGAGGTGTCGCTGGATTCCGGTCGCAACGTGCTCGAGGCATTGCGTGCGCGCGGCGTCGACGCGCATGCGGTCGACGGCATTCCTGCGCTCGCGGTGGCGCTGGTGCAGCACCAGTTCGATCGTGTGTTCAATATCCTGCACGGCCACAATGGCGGCGGTGAGGACGGCATCCTGCAAGGGCTGCTGGAAGCACTCGCGGTGCCGTATACCGGTTCCGGCGTGCTCGGCTCGGCGCTGAGCATGGACAAGATCCGCAGCAAGCAGGTGTGGTTGTCGCTCGGCCTGCCGACGCCGCGCTATGTGCGTCTTGGGAAAGGAAGCGATGTGCACGCCGCGGCGCGCGAGCTTGGTCTGCCCGTCATCGTCAAGCCGTCGTGCGAAGGATCGAGTGTCGGCGTGTCACGTGTGTTCACCGACGCCGACCTCGACGAGGCGATCGCGCTCGCGGCGCAGTACATAGAAGTTGAAAGCCGCGGCGAGCTGCTGATGGAGCAGATGATCCAGTCTGGCGACGGCGTGGGCGACGAACTCACCGTCGGCATCCTCGGCAATGTCGCGTTGCCGTCGATCCGGATCGTGCCGAAAGGCCAGTGGTACGACTACCACGCCAAGTACCTCGCCGAAGACACGCAGTATCTGTGCCCGGGTCTCGACGGCGCAGCGGAGGAAGAGATCCGGCGCATCGCGCTGGAGGCTTTCGTCGCGCTGGATTGCGCCGGCTGGGGCCGCGTCGACGTGATGCGCGATCGCAGCGGCAAGCTGTATCTGCTCGAAGTCAATACGGCGCCGGGAATGACCAGCCACTCGCTGGTGCCCAAGGCCGCGCGGCAGCTGGGTCTCGAGTTCGAGGAACTGTGCTGGCGAATTCTTGAAATGTCAGTCGATGCAATGGCGGTCGCCGGGGAGGCGCGCGGATGAACGCGATCCTGCGCATCCTCGCCTGGACGCTGGCGCTGCTGCTGGTGACGCTGCCCGTGGTGGCGGTGGTCAATGGCTGGATCGGTGCGGGCCACTGGCCTTTGCGCACGTTGCGGGTGGAAGGCGAACTCAAGCGCGTCGATGCCCAGCGCTTGCGTGCAACCGTGCTGCCGTATGCGATGAACGGTTTCTTCGCGGTACGGCTGGGCGATGCGCAGGCCGCGGTGGCCAGGCTGCCGTGGGTCGAACGCGCGGAAGTGCGCAAGCGCTGGCCGGACGTGATCGAAGTCAGCATTGTCGAGCATCGCCCGTTCGCGCAGTGGGGCAAGGACCGATTGCTGTCCGAGCATGGCCGGCTGTTCCCGGCACAGGGCGCGGAGTTGCCGAAGGGCTTGCCGCAACTCGATGGCCCCGATACCCGCGTCGCCGACGTGGTCGCGCTCTACAACGAGTCGCGCGCGCTGTTCGCGCCCAGCGGCATCGACGTGCGCGCGCTGGTGCTCGATCGCCGCGGCAGCTGGTCGCTGACGCTCTCCAACGGCACCCAGGTCGTGGTCGGCAGCAACGAAGCGCGCCTGCGCCTGATCCGGTTTGCACGGCTGCTGCCGCAGCTGCTGTCGCAGAAGCAGTTGCCGCTGACGCGCGCCGATCTCCGCTACACCAACGGGTTTGCGCTGAGCTGGCCATCGTCTTCGACGCCGGTCGCCGCGCCCCAATCGCAGGGAACTACATGAATCGCAAGGGTGACAAAGCGTTGATCGTCGGCCTCGACATCGGCACTTCCAAGGTGGTGGCGCTGGTGGGCGAGTATTCGCCGGGCAATCCGATCGAGGTGATCGGGATTGGCTCGCACGAATCGCGCGGGCTCAAGCGCGGTGTCGTCGTCGACATCGAGTCGACCGTGCAGTCGATCCAGCGCGCGGTCGAGGAAGCCGAGTTGATGGCCGGCTGCGAGATCCGCTCGGTGTATGCGTCGATCTCCGGCAACCACGTGCAGTGCCGCAACTCGCCCGGGATCGTGCCGATCCGCGACGGTGAGGTCACATGGAGCGATCTCGACCGCGTGCTTGAAGCCGCGAAGGCAGTGGCGATCCCCGCGGACCAGAAGATCCTGCACGCGATCCCGCGCGAGTACGTCCTCGACGATTCGCAGGAAGGCATCCGCAATCCGGTTGGCATGACCGGCGTGCGCCTGGAGGTGCATGCGCATCTCGTGGTCTGCGCGCAGTCGGCCGCGGCCAACATCAGCAAGTGCGTGCTGCGTTGCGGCCTGCAGGTGGACGACCTGATCCTGTCGCCATTGGCCTCCGCGACTACGGTGCTCACCGCCGACGAGCGCGAACTTGGCGTGGTGCTGGTCGACATTGGCGCCGGCACCACCGATCTTGCGGTGTTCGTGCAGGGCGCGATCAGCCATACCGCGTCGCTTCCGATCGCCGGCGACCACGTCACCAACGACATCGCGCACATGCTGCGCACGCCGACCCCGGAAGCCGAGCAGATCAAGGTTCGCTACGCCTGCGCGCTGGCGCAGCTGGCGACGGCGGAAGAATCGATCCAGGTGCCGAGCGTCGGCGATCGGCCGCCGCGGCGGCTGCCGCGCCATGCACTCGCACAGGCGGTGCAGGGCCGCTACGAGGAAATCTTCGAGATGGTGCAGGCGGAATTGCGCCGCTCCGGTTTCGAGGAGCTGGTGCGCGCCGGCATGGTGCTGACCGGCGGCGCTTCAAAGATGGAGGGCGTGGTCGAGCTGGCCGAGGAAATGCTGCAGATGCCGGTGCGTGTCGGCATCCCGCAACACGTCACTGGCTTGGGCGAAGTGGTCGGCAACCCCGTGCATGCAACCGGTGTCGGCCTGCTGTTGATGGGTAGCCAGATCGAACATCCGCGCCGGCCGGTGATTCCGACCGGGCGCGCCGGAAGTTTTTTCAACAAGTTGAAGAACTGGTACAGGGGTGAATTTTGAGCGCGCCCATTTCTGTAGAGCGGAGCTCTGCTCCGCTGCCGTTGGCAGGAGCAGCCGAGCAGAGCTCGGCTCTACAGGGGCGACGAAGATCAATGCTGGTGCGAAGGCGCATCGGCGGAAGGCGGACGGGCAAACGATGGCGGTACTTGGCAACACCCGAATCGACAATTAGAAACAATAAATAACGGAGGACGTCGTCATGGCGCATTTTGAACTGGTAGAGAAGATGGCCCCGAATGCGGTCATCAAGGTAATCGGAGTGGGTGGCGGCGGTGGCAACGCGGTCGCGCACATGGTCAATGGCAGCGTCGACGGCGTGGAGTTCATCACCGCCAACACCGACGCCCAGGCGATCAAGAACTGCGGCGCGAAGCTGCAGCTGCAGCTCGGCAGCAATGTCACCAAGGGCCTGGGTGCGGGCGCGAATCCGGAAGTCGGCCGCCAGGCTGCGCTGGAAGATCGCGAACGGATCATGGACGCGCTGCAGGGCGCGGACATGGTGTTCATCACCGCCGGCATGGGCGGTGGCACCGGTACCGGCGCGGCGCCGGTGGTGGCGCAGCTGGCCAAGGAAATGGGCATCCTCACGGTCGCCGTGGTGACAAAACCATTTCCGTTCGAAGGCCGCCGGCGCATGCAGGTCGCGCTCAAGGGCATCGAGGAATTGAGCCAGCATTGCGATTCGCTGATCACGATCCCGAATGAGAAGCTGATCACCGTGCTCGGCCGCAACGCCACCATGATCCAGGCGTTCCGCGCCGCCAACGACGTGCTGCTCGGCGCCGTGCAGGGCATCGCCGATCTGATCGTGCGTCCGGGCCTGATCAACGTCGACTTTGCCGACGTCCGCACAGTAATGTCGGAGATGGGCCTGGCGATGATGGGCACCGGCCATGCCCGTGGCGACGACCGTGCATCGGCCGCGGCCGAAGCTGCGATCCAGAACCCACTGCTCGACGACGTCAACCTGTCCGGCGCCAACGGCATCCTGGTCAACATCACCGCGGGTCCGGACTTCACGATGGCGGAGTTCGACGAAGTCGGCCGCACCATCGAGAACTTCGCGGCGGAGGACGCGACCGTGGTCATTGGCACCGTGCTCGACCCGGACATGCAGGACGAGGTCCGCGTCACCGTGGTCGCGACCGGGCTCAACCGCGCGGTCACGCGGCAGTCGGTGCGTGGCAGCGAGCGCGACTACACCGAACACAGCCGCGAGGTGCGCAAGCCGCAGGTGCAGCTGATCCACACCCAGGGCCGTCGCGATGGCACTACCGGCATGCTGGTCGACGAAGTGGGCGACACCTATGCGCCGACGCCGAACATGGGGATTGGGGCAAGCCTGCGGGGGCGAAGTGGCAGCGAAGCTGCCCCGGCGGTGGCTGATTTTGGCAACGACAGCAGCTACCTCGACATTCCGGCGTTCCTGCGCCGGCAGGCGGATTGAGCGGTTGTTGATGCGCTGACGCCACGTCCTCCACCCGTCGGGCCTGCGCCGGCCTAGCGGGAATTTTTGGTCGGTCGGTTGCCTCGCGGCGCCGGCCGGCCCGTTTCAGAGCGGGAGCGGAAGGGCGTCTGTCAGCCGCTCGCATGCGTGTTTCCACGCGCGCCGCGGCGCGGTTCAGCGTGCCTCGTGCTACCCTTTGCGGCCTCCCGACGGCCGCGCGCCGTCGTCCGCGACCGCTGTCGTCAGATGATTCGATCGCGACCCGCACTCGAGCCCGCATGCTCAAGCAACGCACCCTCAAGAACGTGATCCGCGCCACCGGCGTCGGCCTGCACAGTGGAGAGAAGGTCTATCTCACCCTGCGCCCGGCCGCGGTCGAAACCGGGATCGTGTTCCGCCGGGTCGATCTGGATCCCGTAGTCGAGATCCCGGCCCGCGCCGAGCTCGTCACCGAGACGATGCTGTGCACCGGCCTGTCGCGCGATGGCGGCCAGGTCTTGACGATCGAGCACCTGATGTCCGCGTTCGCGGGCCTGGGCATCGACAATGCCTATGTCGATCTGTCCGCGCCGGAAGTACCGATCATGGACGGCTCGGCCGGCCCGTTCGTGTTCCTGCTGCAGTCGGCGGGGATCGTCCAGCAGGTGGCGCCCAAGCGCTTCATCCGCATCAAGCGCGCGCTGGAAGTGCGTGATGGTGACAAGGTCGCCCGCTTCGAGCCCTATGACGGATTCCGGCTCGGGTTCACCATCCAGTTCGACCACCCGATGATCCCGGCGAAGCAATCGCGCGCGGAAGTCGAGTTCTCCACCGCCGCCTACATCAAGGAAGTCAGCCGCGCGCGGACTTTCGGTTTCATGCGCGACCTGGAATTCATGCGCGAGCGCAACCTCGGCCTCGGCGGTTCGATGGACAACGCGATCGTGCTGGACGAATTCCGCGTGCTCAACGACGACGGCCTGCGTTACGGCGACGAGTTCGTGCGTCACAAGATCCTGGACGCGGTCGGCGATCTTTATCTCGCTGGCCACGCGATCCTGGGCGCGTTCGAGGGCTACAAGTCCGGTCATGCGCTCAACAACAAGCTGGTGCGCGCGCTGTTGGCCGAGCGCTCGGCGTGGGAAGAGGTCACCTTCCCCGAGGTCGAGGCGGCCCCCATTGGGTACGGCGCCCCCTATCCCGCCTAAGTGGCAGCGAGGCCTGTTCAGCGGCCGATTTGAGTGAACGCCCCGTGACGTGCTCACGCGAATTTAACGATTTCCTCGCTAAATCCTAGCGAAACCTTAACGTTTCGGCCAGTTTTGCTGGTTAGGATGCGTCTCCTCTACCGGAACCGGGCTGCGCTGCCAGCGCAAATCCTGGAACGGGCGGGGGTCAGGACACGTCGTCTTTCGGCTTTGGGACCGTTTTCCCCGGATCCGAAAGCGACGCCAAGGCAGCCTGCAGCCCCTCACGCGCAGCTGCCGACATCGGCAAAACCGGACGTGGCGCCGCAGCTTTCGGCTCCAGCGGCCGTGTCGTTATTTTGACGACAACCTCGCTGGCATCCAGCCCGACGGATCGGGCCGCGTCGAGCAACTCGGGAGCCGCGAGCCGCAACCGGGCCCGCCAGATCGGTGAATCGACGAGAAATACCAATTGAGCGCCATTCACATTAGCCAGCCGCGCGTGCGCGGCCAGTGAAGGCGACAAGAGAGGACGCAAGCGCTGGTCGAGGGCGTCGAGCCAGAGGGCACGACGGATCGGATCGGCGGCAGGACCAGTCAACAGCGCTTCCAGCGCAACACGTGGCCCTTTCGGCACCTTCGGGTCCGGCGGGTTGGACGAACGGGAACCAGACATCGGCAGGACCTTCACGGCATGATTTTCGATAACCTCATCAACCATACGCGCGGGCGCTTTGCGCGTCTTGCGCTGCAGCTCGGCGACACCGCCGTGCGGCGGCCGGCCATGGCCGCAGCCGTGCTGCTGGCCGCGGGCACGGCATTCGGGGCAGTCGCCAGCGCCGGCGTCGGTTTTGCCGAGATGGCCCATCTGCGCAGCCAGGCCGCGACCCAACAGGCGCAACTGGACGGTACCCGCGCCCAGGCCCAGCGCGAGGTCAACGCGCTGGCCGCGCGCCTGGGCGAGCTGCAGGCCGAGGCCAATCGCCTCAATGCGCTGGGCGAGCGCCTGACCCGCATCGGCCAGCTGGCCGACGGCGAATTCGATTTCGACAAGCCGGTCGGCGTCGGCGGCGTCGGCCCGGTGCACGATATGCCGGCGCGCGAGCTACGCAGCGGCCTGGGCCAGCTGCAATCCCAGTTCAAGGCGTCCGGCGAGCAACTCTCGGTGCTGGATTCGTTGCTGTTCAATCGCAAGCTCGATCAGGAAGCAACGCCGTCGCGGATGCCGATCGCAAACAGCTATGTCACCTCCGGTTTCGGCGGACGTGCCGATCCGTTTGGCGGCGGCGCCGCCTTCCACAAGGGCATCGATTTCCATGCCGTGAGCGGCGACCCGGTGCTGGCCGTGGCCGACGGCGTGGTCAGCTATGCCGGCGTGCGCTCGGGCTACGGCAATGTGGTCGAGATCGACCATGGCAACGGTTACGTCACCCGCTATGCGCACAATTCGCGGCTGCTGGTGCAGGTCGGCGACCTGGTCCGCAGCGGCCAGCAGGTGTCGAAGGCCGGTTCGACGGGCCGTTCCACTGGCGCGCACGTGCACTTCGAAGTCTGGGCGAACGGCAACGTGGTGAATCCGAGCAAGTTCCTCGGGCAGGCAGCAATCACCCGCGGCTGAGGATTGGGATTTGCGCTGGACCGCCCGCAAGCGGGTCTCCGAGCGCGCGGCGGCGCGGCGAGGAATCCCTCGCAGATGAGTATCTGTCGGGCGCGGCGCGGTTGATACCGGCCATCCGGCCCACACGTTACAATGCGTGTTGCCATGCACAGGGCGCCCAGGCGCCCTGTTTGCTTATCAGGGTCCATGCCCCCAGGTGCATGCCCCCGTCCGCTGCGCCTCGCGCGGCCCTCTTCCGGAATCTGGTCCATCCATGTTCAATCGCTTGCTCACCAGTGTCTTCGGCAGCCGCAACGAGCGCCTGCTGCGCCAGCTCGGCGGCATCGTCAAGAAAGTCAACGCGCTGGAGCCGCAGATGCAGGCGCTCAGCGATGCCGAGCTGCAGGCCAAGACCACTGAATTCCAGCAGCGGATCGCCAAGGGCGAGTCGCTCGACAAGATCCTGCCCGAAGCCTTCGCCGTCTGCCGCGAGGCCAGCCAGCGCGTACTCGGCATGCGCCACTACGACGTCCAGCTGATCGGCGGCATGGTCCTGCACATGGGCAAGATTGCCGAGATGCGCACCGGTGAAGGCAAGACCCTGGTCGCGACGCTGCCGGTCTACCTCAACGCGCTCGAAGGCAAGGGCGTGCACGTGGTCACGGTCAACGACTACCTCGCGCGCCGCGACGCCGGCTGGATGGGCAAGCTTTACACCTGGCTCGGCCTGTCCGTGGGTGTGGTCTATCCGGGCATGCCGCATGGCGACAAGCACGAGGCCTACACCAGCGACATCACCTACGCCACCAACAACGAGATCGGCTTTGACTACCTGCGCGACAACATGGCGCTGGCGAAGGAGGACCGCTACCAGCGCGGCCTCAACTACGCGATCGTCGACGAGGTCGACTCGATCCTGATCGACGAGGCGCGCACGCCGCTGATCATTTCCGGCCCGGCCGACGAATCGCCCGAGCTGTACATCAAGGTCAACCGCATCGTCCCGCAGCTGACCCGCCAGAAGGAAGAAGAAGGCGAGGGCGATTTCTGGGTCGACGAGAAAGGCAAGCAGGTGCATCTGTCAGAAGCCGGCCAGGAGCACGCGGAAACTCTGCTGCGCGCTGCCGGCATCCTCGAGGGCGACGACAGCCTGTACGCGGCGCACAACATCCACGTCGTGCACCACCTCAACGCCGCGCTGCGCGGACACGCGATCTACCAGCGCGACGTCGATTACATCGTGCGCGATGGCGAAGTCATCATCGTCGACGAATTCACCGGCCGCACCCTGGTCGGCAGGCGCTGGTCGGACGGTTTGCACCAGGCAGTCGAAGCGAAAGAAGGCGTGCCGGTGCAGCGCGAGAACCAGACGCTGGCCAGCATCACTTTCCAGAACCTGTTCCGCATGTACGGCAAGCTGTCGGGCATGACCGGCACCGCGGACACGGAAGCGTATGAATTCCAGTCGATCTACGGCCTGGAAGTGATCGTGATCCCGACCAACCAGCCGATGGTGCGCAAGGACCATTCCGACCAGGTATTCCTCAACCGCCCCGGCAAGTACCGCGCGGTGGTGGCCGAGATCAAGGACGCGCACGCGCGCATGCAGCCGGTGCTGGTCGGCACCACGTCGATCGAAGTCTCGGAGATGCTCAGCGACCAGCTGCGCGAAGCCGGCGTGCCGCACGAAGTGCTCAACGCCAAGCAGCACGAGCGCGAAGCGACCATCGTCGCCCAGGCCGGGCGTCCGGGCGCGGTCACGATCGCTACCAACATGGCCGGCCGTGGCACCGACATCGTGCTTGGCGGTTCGCTGGAATCCGAACTGGCCGCGCTGGAAGCCGAGACCGGCGCCGAAATCGACGCTGCAACGAAGGCGAAGATGAAAGCCGAATGGCAGCAGCGCCATGACGCGGTCAAGACCGCCGGCGGCCTGCATATCGTCGGCACCGAACGCCATGAATCGCGCCGCATCGACAACCAGCTGCGTGGCCGCTCCGGTCGCCAGGGCGATCCGGGCTCCTCGCGTTTCTACCTGTCGCTCGAAGACAACCTGATGCGGATCTTCGCCGCCGACTGGGTGCAGCGGGTGATGGAGCGCATGGGCCTGAAGGAAGACGACATCATTGAAAGCCCGCTGGTGACCAAGCAGATCGCCAACGCACAACGCAAGGTCGAGGCGCACAACTTCGACATCCGCAAGAACCTGCTCGACTTCGACGACGTCAACAACGACCAGCGCAAGGTGATCTACCAGCAGCGCGACGAGTTGCTCGAGGCCGAATCGGTGCAGGACAACATCGAGGGCATCCGCGGCGATGTGGTCGCCGACATGGTCGCGCGCTTCGTACCATTGAATTCGATCGACGAGCAATGGGACCTGGCGGGCCTGGAATCCGAGCTTGCGACCGAGTTCGGCATGCAGCCGGCGGTGGTCGAGTCGGTCAAGGGCAAGACGGAGATCGACGCCGAACAGATCGCGGCCGAGGTCCAGGAGGAGGTCGCGCGCCTGTTCACCGACAAGGAAGCGCAGGTCGGTGGCGAGACGATGCGGATGCTCGAAAAGCACATCATGCTCAACGTGCTCGACCAGAACTGGAAGGATCACCTGGCGCGCATGGATTACCTGCGCCAGGGCATCCACCTGCGCGGCTATGCGCAGAAGCAGCCGAAACAGGAATACAAGAAGGAAGCCTTCGAGCTGTTCGGCGAAATGCTGGACAAGGTCAAGCGCGAGGTGGTGACGCTGCTGGCGCGGGTGCGCGTGCGCGACGAAGCCGAGGTCGCGGCGATGGAGGCCGAGGAGCGCCGACAGGCCGAGGCCATCGCGCGTCAAATGCAGTTCCAGCATGCCGACACGCCCGATTTGAGCAGCGGCGGCCTGGTTGCGGACGCGGATGGCGCGCAGGGATTTACTCCGGCGCTGCCGTCGGACATCCCCAAAACCGGCCGCAATGAGCCCTGCCCGTGCGGCAGCGGCAAGAAGTACAAGCATTGCCATGGGCAGCTGGCCTGACGAACCTTCTCCTTCTCCCCACATGGCGGGGAGAAGGTGCCGAGGGTGGATGAGGGGCGGCTGGAGCGGCGGAGGCGCGGTCGCTGCGTTCCGACCCACGTCCTCGACGCGCACCCTTCACCCGGCGCTAGGCGCCACCCTCTCCCCGCGTCTGCGGGGCGAGGGAAAGATCGCGGCTACGGCGGCCCATGGGTGATCCGTACATCGTCGAAGTCGTCGCCGGCGTGCTGCAGGACGCCCGTGGCCGGATCCTGCTGGCGCGGCGTACCGAAGGCCGCGATCTCGCCGGCCCGTGGGAGTTCCCTGGCGGCAAGCGCGAACCTGGCGAAACCGCCGAAGCCGCCTTGGCGCGCGAGCTGCACGAGGAGCTTGGGGTCGAGGTCGAACTCGGCGCAGCCTTGATCTCGGTGCCCCAGCAATACCCGCACAAGCGACTACGCCTGGACGTGCGCCGCATCGCGTCATGGCGTGGCACACCGAAAGGGCGCGAAGGCCAGGCATTGGCCTGGGTGCCGCAGCGCAAGCTCGCGAGCTATGCGATGCCGCCGGCCGATCGTCCAGTCGTCGCGGCCTTGTTGCAGCCCGACCGTTATCTGGTCACGCCGGCTCCGGACGATGACGCGTCATGGCTGGCGGCATTGCAACGCGCGCTGGACGCCGGCATCCGGCGCGTGCAGCTGCGGGCATCGCCCGCGATCGAACCTGTACGTTGGCGCGCGTTGGTCGCGGCCGCGGTCCAGCGCTGCCGCATCGCCGGCGCCGACGTCCTGCTCAACGCCGACGTGGTGCTGGCGCAGGAGGTGGGTATTGGCCTACACCTGCGTGCGGCGCAATTGCGGGAGCTGCGACGACGCCCGTTGCCCGACGATCTGCCTGTTGCCGCGTCCTGCCACGATGCCGAAGAACTCTCGCTGGCGGAAACGCTCGGTTGCGACTTCGCTGTGCTTGGCCCGGTGCAGGCAACGCCGACGCATCCCGGTGCAGTCGGACTGGGCTGGGACGTGTTTGCAGCGTTGCGCGAGCGGGTGTCGCTGCCGCTGTATGCGATCGGTGGCGTGAGCGACGAGGACATCGTGGCTGCACGTTCCCATGGCGGCCAAGGCATCGCTGCGATCCGCGCGCTCTGGCCGGGTCCTTTGTAGGAGCGGCTTTGTAGGAGCGGCCGCAGCCGCGAACTCCTGGGCTCGCCCCACAGATGTGACCGCTCCTACGAAGAGCTCAAGCCGCCAGTGCCCGAAATTGCGCATCCAGCGCGGCGACATGCGCCGCCAGCGCGTCCAGCCCGCCATCGTTGACCAGCACATCATCGGCAATCGCCAGCCGCGCGCGGCGTTCGGCTTGTGCCGCGACCATGCGCGCCGCGAGCGCGCTGTCGACCGCGTCGCGCTGCAACAGGCGCGCGATCTGGGTCTCGATCGGGACGTCGACGACGAGGACCCGGTCCAGCCACGGATAGCCCACGCGACCACCGCCTTCGGCGAGCAGCGGAATGGCGACCAATGTGTAGGCCCCGGGCGCGGCCGCGCTGGCCGTCTGCAACGCGGCCCGCACCAGCGGGTGCACGATCGCTTCCAGGCGACTGCGCGCAGCATCCTCCTCGAAGATCCGTCGGCGCATCGCCGCGCGATCGAGTCCGCCATCCGCGGCGAGCACCCCCGGACCGAACGCCGACACGACCGCAGCCAGGCCTTCGGAGCCCGGCACCACCGTCTCACGCGCAGCGGCATCGGCATCGATCACCGCGACACCCAAGTCAGCGAAACATTGCGCGACCACGCTCTTCCCCGAGGCGATGCCGCCGGTCAGCCCGACGATGTAATCGCTCATGTGTAATCGCTCATGTAGTGATTATGGCAAGGCGTTGGTTGAAGGCTGACGCCGCCAAGCGGGTGTCAGCAGCGCGCGGCGGCGCGTCGGACACCAGGGCAAGCGCGTGCCATCGCGGCGCTCAGCGCAGTCCCGACAGGCGCAGGTAGGCGTCGACGAGATTGCCGCCCCAGAAAAACACGATCCAGCCGGCGGCAGCCAGGTAGGGGCCGAATGGAATCGGCGTGGCGCGATCACGGCCCTTCGACGCAAGCCAGATCGAACCCACGATCGCACCGACCAACGAAGACAGCAGGATCGTCGGCAGGATCCCCCGCAGCCCGACCCACGCCCCCAGCGCGGCCAGCAGCTTGAAGTCGCCGTGGCCCATGCCCTCCTTGCCGGTCAGTTGCTTGAACAGCCACCACACCGACCACAGGGACAGATAGCCGACGATGGCACCCACCACCGCCGGCTTGCTCGGTATGTACAGGCCATCGATGCTGGCGACGAGGCCGAGCCATAGCAACGGCAGGGTCAGGTTGTCGGGCAGCAGGTGCGTGCGCAGGTCGATGCCCGACAAGGCGACGAGGAAGCAACTCACCAGGATCGCGCCGAAGCCCTGCCAGCCGAAGCCGAAACGCCATACGGACGCCAGCACCAGCAGCATCGTCAGCAATTCGACCATCGGATATTGCAGCGAGATCGACGCCTGGCAACTGCGGCAGCGTCCGCGCAGCAACAGCCAGCTGAACACCGGGATGTTTTCCCACCATGCCAACTGGTGCTTGCAGTGCGGGCAGTGCGAGCGTTCGATGACGATGCCCGGCGGCGGCGGATCGTAGAGCTCTGGTTCGCCGAGTACCTCGCGGCTGTCGCGCTTCCACTCCCACTCCAGCCGCTTGGGCAATCGCAGGATCACGACATTGAGGAAGCTGCCGACCAGCAGCCCGAATCCGGCCGCGACGGGGTAGCCGAGGCCGGAGTGCTGGTCAAGGAATGACATCGAGCCTGATGACCTCTGGTGCGAAAGTCAGATCGCGGCCGCGAGCTTGAAGATCGGCAGGTACATGCCAACCACCATGCTGCCGACCACGACACCGATGATGATCATGATCATCGGCTCGAGCAGGCTCGACAGTGCATCGACTGCATTGTTGACTTCCTCCTCGTAGAACTCGGCGACCTTGAACAACATCGCGTCGAGTGCGCCGGCTTCCTCGCCAATGGCGACCATCTGCACCACCATGTGCGGAAACAGGTTGACCTGTTTCATCGCCATGTTCATCTGGTAGCCGACCGAGACGTCGTCGCGGATGCGCTTCACCGCTTGCTCGTAAACCGTGTTGCCGGTGGCGCCGGAGACGATGTCCAGCGCCTCCACCAGAGGCACGCCCGCCTTGAATGTCACCGCCAGGGTGCGCGCAAAGCGCGCTATGGCCGCGTTGTGCAGGATCTGGCCGACGACCGGAATCTTCAACATCATCCGGTCGAGGAAATGCGCGAACGCGAGCGACCGCTTCTTGAAGAAAATAAAGGCGAAAATCGTGCCCACCACGACGATCAGCACCAGCCACCAGTAGGCGATCATGAAGTTGCTGGCGCCGATGATCATCAGCGTGAACGCCGGCAGGTCAGCGCCGAACGACGCGAACACCTGCTGGAATTGCGGCACCACGAACACCAGCAGAACCGCACTGACCAGGATTGCCACCGCGATCACCGTGGCCGGGTAGAACAGCGCCTTCTTGATCTTGCCTTTCAGGCTCTCGATGTTCTCCTTATAGCTGGCAATGGTGTCCAGCACCGTCTCCAGAACACCGGCCGATTCGCCGGCCTTGACCAGGTTGCGATAGAGCTCATCGAAGTAGACGGGGTGTTTGCCCAGCGCCTCGAACACCGAAGAACCGCTCTCGATGTCAGAGCGCAAGGCGTTGAACAATGCCTTGGCCTTCGGGTTCTTTTGCCCGCCGGCAATGATCTCCAGCGAGCTCACGATCGGCACGCCTGATTTCATCATCGTCGCAAGCTGGCGACTGAACACCGCGATCTCCTTGGCGGAGACCTTCTTGCCCGCACCCCCAAACAGCGGCTTGGGCTTGGGCTTGACGACGCTCGGGGTGATCCCCATCCGGCGCAGCTCGGCACGGACCAGATTGGCGTTCTTGGACGGCTGTTCGCCCTTCATCTTGGTGCCGCGCTTGTCTTTGCCTTCCCAGACGAAAATCTGCAGCGCTTCGACGCGGCGGACGGTCTGCTTGGCGACGGGTCGGGTCACGGCCATGGGTTAGTCCTTGGTAACACGGTTGATTTCGGCGAGGCTGGTCACCCCATTCCTGAGCTTGAGCAATGCCGACTGGCGCAGGTCACGGACGCCGGAACGCTGTGCCGCGTCGGAGATCTGCTGCACGTTGCCGCCGGCCAGGACGATGGCCTGGATCTCATCGGTCATCGGCATCACCTGGTACAGGCCGGTACGGCCCTTGTAGCCTTCGGTGCAATCTGCGCAGCCAACGGCCTCGTACAAGGTGATGCCGGCATGCACTTCGTCGGCGGTGAAGCCTTCGGCAAGCAGCGCGTGCTCGGGCAGTTGCTGCACGCGCTTGCAGTCGTGCAGGCGACGCGCCAGGCGCTGCGCGATCACCAGCGTCACCGACGAGGTGATGTTGAACGG
>JANMAO010000012.1:0-5660 GCA_031359875.1 Lysobacter sp. | reverse complement strand
AGGTGTGCAGCAGGCCCGGGTGGTACGGGTCCTTGATGTTCTCCTGCATCAGCTTCCAGTTGCCGGGAATGCGCTGGCGGTTGTAGCCGAGGATCTTCAGCTTGCGGCCGTTGAACAGGCGATCGAAGTAGCCGAGGATGGCCGGGCCGAGGAATTCCTCGAGGGACTCGACGTCCGGGTCGAACGAGGCGAACACGACGCCGCCGCGGCTGGCAACCTTCAGCTTGGTCAGGCCGTGATCGCTGGTCTTGAAGTCGGCCGGCATCCCGCCGAGCACCTGCCCGTCCTGCTTGACGCCACGACGGAACGGCACGCCTTGCAGGTCACCGTTGAGCGTGTAGGTCCACTGGTGGTAAGGGCAGACGAACTCCTTGCGATTGCCGTGGCGCTCGCGGCAGAAGCGCATGCCGCGGTGCGCACAGACGTTCTCGACGACGTTGATCGCGCCCTCGGCGTCGCGCGTCATGATGACCGAGCGCTCGCCGACCACCGTGCGCTTGAAGTCGCCCGGGTTGGGTACCTCGGCTTCGAGCCCGATGTAGCACCAGTGATTTTTGTAGAAGAAGCGCTCGAGCTCGCGCTTGTACAGCGCGTCGCTCGTGTAGGTCAGGAACGGGATGCGGGAAGTCCCCTCGCTCTCCCAGTGCGCTTGCGTTGGAAATACCGTCGACGTATCGCTCATGCTTGTCTCCTTGCTGTTTTGCATTCAGGCGGCGTCAGCCCTCGACGCGGACCTCGATCTCGCCGAGACCGACGATCGCGCCGCGCATCACGTCGCCCGGCTCCAGTGTCTCGTATTCGCAAAGGTAGGCGACGCATTCGGCCACAGAGCGGAGGTCAGACCTGTCGTCGGCTGTCGCTGGCCTCCTTCATCACCTTGAGGATGTTCGGCACATTGGTCGCGGCGTCGTAGTGCTGCTCGACCCAGGCTCGTCCCGCCCGGGCAAGTCGCAAGCGGCGGTCGGCGTCGGAGATCAGCGACTGAATCCGGTCGCCTAGCAAGGTCGCATCGCCCACCGGAATGACGAACCCCGTGACACCATCCTCGATCAACTCGGATACCGCACCCACATCGCTCCCGATCGGTGGGCACTCCATCGCCATGGCCTCGATGTAAGTCCAAGGCGCCAGATCGGCGGTGGTCGGCACCACCAGAGCGTGGCACTCACTGTACAAGTCGTGCAGCCTGTGCGAGTCCGAGGTCACATTTCGGTGCGCGTAAACGTTTGGCGGGAGTGATGACGGGGCGTTCGACGAAACCAGATGCAGCTCCGCGACCTCGGCGAAACGTTGCTCGAACACCTGCAGCAGCAAGCCCCCTCCTTTGCGTTCGAACTCGCCACCGACGAAAAGAATCTTGAAGCGGCCCTCGATCGCCGGCCCGCGGGGTGCGCTGCGGGTCCAGTGTCCAAGATCCAGACCGACATGGATTGGAAAGACGCGGCTCGGTGGCACACCGCAGCCGTCCACCAGAATTTTTGCAGACCAGCGCGTGAACGGGATCAACCGGTCGAAGTGACGCGCCCGCCACAAATCCAGGCGCAGGCGAATCGCACGTCGAACAGGGCCCTTGGCCTGTTGAAATGGGTAAAGCGGATACCTGGCCTCGTCGACGATCGGCGCGTCGTCGGTGCTCGCGACCAGCACCGGAGACGCCATGAGTCTCGATCTCAATACGCAAACGACCTCTGCCTCGAACTGGTGAATCATCACCGCATCGAACGAGCGGAGGCGCCACAGGACCGGCAGAATGCTCATCAGTACCGAATACCTCGCGACCCACACCCGAGGCAACAGGGCTGCGTAGCGGCTCACGCTTGGCCCGACATACCCCGACACGGTCGCCCAGGTGAACTCGACCGACGGGTCGCTCTCTGCGAAGCGCCGGAGGTTCTGATAACGGGTGATGTTCCCGGCTGCAGTCGTCAGGATGAATGCGAACCTGTAGCGAGGGGCGGCTGTTTTCATCTCAGTAGTCTGCCGTGTCGCTCAATGCCCGGCGCATGTCAATGTGGCCGAGGTGGCCGCCTTGGCGTTCGATCAGATCGGAGATGACGATGTCTTCGTACATTCCGATCGCGATGTACTCCGGAAAATAGACATACGACCACAGCAGCAAACGAATGGCCGCATGGTTGACGTAGTAGCCGCTTGCGCCATTAGCCCACCGCGTGGTGCCCGGCAGCGTGAACACCTTGGAATCGATGACAGGATCGGTGGACTTTCCGAAGTGCCAGGCCCGCGGGTGCCAGCCGAGCACGGGCGTACGGCTGAGCGTGCCGACCTGCAGCGCCCTGGCAGTCTGGAGCCGCGAGAATCCCCACAGCAACGCGTGCTTGTCTTTCATCCTGTGATCGTCATCCACCTTGAGCAGTCCTTGTACGTTCCCGAGCAGCGCAAAAAAGAACATTGCCGACATCGTTTTCAGTGGCAAGTGCTCGTAGGTGTCCGGTGCCGGCACCGTCAACACGCCGCTCGACGCGTCGAAATCGAAAAGGTGGATGTGCGGGTCACCGACGACCACGATCTGGGCGACGCCGTTCTCCTCGCACGGCGCGAAGCTCGCGCGCGACTGGAAAGCGCGCTCGATCCGTGGTCGACACGATAGGTGCATGACGACCCGATCGCGCAACGCGCGCCGTGCGGCAGCGAGCGTGGCCGAGTTGAGGTGGACGGTGAGTGCGAGAAAGAGGCGAAACGCATCCCCATCGAACAGGTCGACGGAGGCAAGCCGGTGGAGCTGACGAAGCGCCTCGGCATCGCGTCCGGCGAGCAGTTGTTGCTGCACACCCACGCCCATCTGGCGTTTGATCGATTCCATGTCGGGGTGACCCTTGGACGTGGCCGCTTGGGTCGGCGGTCGGTCGGTGTAGGCCTTCAAAAGCACGTCGATCTCGGATCGGCCGCCGCTGCGGGGAACTTCCCACCGCCAATGGGGGAGCGAGGCCGGGGCAATATGATCGGTCTTCCGCAGCCAGGTCTCCAATGAGAACCCGAGCGCGGTGTGCCGGAGTTTGGAGAACCTCATGATCGGGACGACTTTCTTGGATGCTGGCCGCAGCGCAAAGGACAACAATTGATCAAAAAGAGTGACTGGCTGCCGCCCATCCTAGCCCGGGCGCTTCGCCAGCTCGTGCCGCCGCCGGCGCCCGCAAAGAGCAGTGAGGTGTGCGGACGGCTGCTCGCGCACCGCGGCAGTCACGCCGACTTCGAGGTCGTCAAGCAGATTTTCAGTCAGCGTGACTACGACCTCAGCCGGCTGAAGCGGAACGACGAGATTGCGGCCTACTACGAGGCGACCAAGCGCCCGTTGATAATTGATGCAGGTGCAAACATCGGCGCCTCGGCGGTGTGGTTTTCGACCGTGTTCCCGCGCGCGAAAGTGATCGCCGTCGAGCCTCATCCGGACAATTTTCGCCTGCTGAGCCAAAACGTGGCGGGGCTGGACGTGGACTGCGTGCCGGGAGCACTGGCACCCACTTCCGGGCGCCTGTCCCTGCTGGATCCAGGGGAAGGCGAGTGGGGCTTTCGCACCGGCCCGGCCGCATCGCAGGCCATCTGCGAGGTGGCTGCCTTCACCATCGCAGATCTGGTCGGTCACGTTCATTCGCCGTTCATCCTCAAGATCGACATCGAAGGTGGCGAGGACGGGTTGTTCGACCGTTTGGGAGAGGAGTTCGCCCGCTTTCCGGTCATCATCATCGAATTGCACGACTGGATGCTCCCGCGCGGCAACACGAGCAAAAGCTTTCTGCGCTGGCATGCCTCCCAGGACCGGGATTTCGTCCACCTGGGGGAAAACGTTTTCTCCATCTGCAACCATCTGCTCCCCAATAGGACGCGGCGCGCCGGCTGATCAGACGGCGGCCAGCTTGCTGCGCTTGTTCTTCAGCCGCAGCAAAGGTCGTTCCAGAAGATGCCAGGACGCCACTGCGATCAGCAAGGTCGCCGCGAACGACCATGCCGCCCAGACATACCTGACGGCTCTCGAGGCAAGGTCGAGGTCGAATGCGGCAGCGAAATACTCAAGACGCGGCGGCAGTTGGTGATAAACATAGAAACCGTAGCTGATCGTGCCCAGGTAGACCATGGGTCGCAGCTCCAGCCAGCGAACGAGCACGCCCGACTGGAAGCGAACAACGTGCGCCACCAGACACCATGCGGTCAGGAGCCCCAAGGCCGGTTGGACGTAGATGACGAGCCAGATCACATCGCGCATCGGGTGTAGCAGGACGACCGACGTGAGGGCCGCGACCGCACTGACCCCAGCGAGCCCCACCTTGGGAGCACCGCGCAATCGCAGGAACCCACCCGCCGCGAGGTACATCAGGTTCTGCGCCGGCAGCAGAAAATTGTAGTGGTTGCCGCCGTCGAAGACGGCTTGCCAGGCGAACGACAGGAGCGACATCGCGATCAGGCCGCACATCAAAGCTACGTGCCTGGAGCTCGGGGTGCAAAGCACCAAGACGCTCGCGAGAATGTAGAACTGCTGCTCTACCCCCAGCGTCCAGAAATGCGCGATGTGATGCGCCGCACTCCACTGAACGGCGCCAGCCGCCAGCGCGTCGAAATAGAGGAAGAAGTTGCTGCCGAAGACCCAGTAGCTTGCGAAGCCGGACGGCATCAGGAGCTTCATCGCCATCAAGACACCGACGACGGAAAGCGTCAAGTAGTAAATCGGGAATATCCGCAGGGCTCGGCGCTTCCAGAACGTCAACCATTGGCTGCGCACGGAGCTACCGTCTTCAATCTTCAGACGCTGCTCATGCAAGATTCCGACGATCAGGAAGCCGCTCAGCACGAAAAAAATCTTCACGCCGAGTTCGCCCATCTGCCATCGATCTGAGATTTTGTGCTGGAAAAAGACCAAGATCACGGCAACCGCACGCAAGCCGTCGAAACCGGCGACGCGGTGAGTTGAATAGGCGGGCAAAGGCGACTCCTCGAGGAACTGGCGGTGCATTCTCGGACCTTGCCGCATCGGACGCTCGCGAGAAAATGATGAGGAGCGCTTACCGCGAGAGCGGTGCAGTCCATTGACCGACTGGCGACTTACGCCGCAATGGATTTCTTGGGCCTCAATGGGATCGCGGCTTTCGAGTTCGCTGGTCATGTTAATGCACCACAGTCCACAACCACTCTTGCTGTGGCGAGTCACATGACGACCAGTTCGCGCCAGAAACGAAAAAGGCTAGCAGGTACTGAGCCGCCCCGGCTTTCAAGGAGGCCTGTTGGCTTGAGTCAAACCGGTGTGGTCTGGCTTCTTTTGGCTGTTCGGACTTTCATTATTCCAGCCCCCGCAGGGGCCGCCGGAGGCCCCCCGGTTGGGCCATGTACTCATGGATCAACCCTCCTGCAGCACGGCCGACGGGGCGGCCTTGGTTGTGGTCAACGCCTGAGCTTGTAGGCGCCAGTAGTTCTCCTCAGCTTCGGCGGGCGGGATGTAGCCGATGGGCTCAAGCAGACGATGATGGTTGAACCACGAGACCCACTCGAGGGTCGCCAACTCGACCGCCTCGCGTGTCTTCCAGGGCCCACGCCGGTGGATGATCTCGGCCTTGTACAGCCCGTTGATGGTCTCGGCCAATGCGTTGTCGTAGCTGTCGCCGGTGCTGCCCACCGAGGGCTCGATGCCGGCCTCGGCCAGCCTCTCGCTGTAG
>JANMAO010000214.1:0-13972 GCA_031359875.1 Lysobacter sp. | reverse complement strand
GGTCGGGCCCGCCGCGGCATTCCAGCCAGCGATGGCGGGCTCGTGTCGCGCACTCGACCTGCTGCTGGTCGAGGACGATCCCACCGTCGCCGAAGTCATGGTCGGCCTGCTGCAGGCGCAAGGCCACCGCGTCGTCCACGTCGCGCACGGCCTCGCCGCACTGGCCCAGACCGCGGGCACGCGTTTCGATATCGCGTTGCTCGACCTCGATCTCCCCGGCCTCGACGGGCTTGCGCTCGCCCGGCAACTGCGGGCGCAGGGATTCAGTGCGCCACTGTTGGCCGTCACCGCCCGCGCCGATGCCGAAGCTGAGCCACTCGCACGCAATGCCGGCTTCGACGGCTTCCTGCGCAAGCCGCTGACGGGCGAGATGTTGGCGGAGGCGATTGAGGGATTGTTGCCGGAAGTGGTGGAGGAGCAGTGACGGATATCGACCTAAAGCGGTCGCTCGCGGGGCCGTCAACCATGCCGGCTACGGTCGGCATCCGACTTGCGTTGCTGCCAATAGTCTTTCGCGTAGGCGCGGTGTCGCGAAATCGAGGAAGGCGCGCAGCTTCAAAGCTAGGCGTCGCCGGCCGTCGAACAGCATGCTCACGGGAGCGGGATCTGTTTCGTGATCGCGCAATGCCAACTGCAACGAACCGGCGTGTAGCGCATCGGCCACCTGATACGAGATCACGCGGGTAAGGCCGACGCCGGCGATCGCCGCATCGATGGCCGCCTCGGCGGTGTTGACGATCAGGCGTGAGCGAACCGGTACTGCAGACTCGATGCCATCACGCATGAATCGCCAGGAATCCGCCGCGCTGAGCGCATCGAATGAGACGCACGCGTGCGCACTCAAGTCGTCGGGGACCTCCGGCATGCCGCGCTCGGCGAAATAGGCCGGGCTACCGCAAATCACGCGATGTACCGCTCCGACGCGTATCGCGGTGAGGCGACTGTCTGGCAATTCACCGATGCGCACGGCGAGATCGACGTGGTCATCCATCAGGTTCACGACCCGATCACTCAACGACAGACGCACATCGACTTGCGGATGGACCTTGAGGAATTCGGCGGTCACCGGCAGCACGTGCAGGCGACCAAAAACGAGCGGGGCGGCGATCACCAGTTCGCCGCGCGGCTCACTGTACTCACCGGAGGCGTTGCGCTCGGCTTCGACGACGTCTTCGAGGATGCGCTTGCATGCAGCGACGTAGTCGCGTCCGGCATCGGTCAGCGTGAGTTTGCGCGTCGAGCGATTGAACAAACGCGCGTGCAGGTGCGTTTCCAGATCCGAGAGTTTTCGACTCACGGTCGGCAGCGGCATGCCGAGCTTGCGACCGGCGGCCGAGAGGCTGCCGGTCTCGACGGCTGCCAAGAACACCGCCATCGCATCGAGCCGATCCATTGATTAATTCCAAAATATGGAAGAGTCCGTATCGGATATAGCATCTAGTGCCTTATTGCGGAAGCATCTACGCTTTCTCCACCGGGCCGCCGCGCCCATCAACCCGCCACACCGGAGAACAGCCATGACCCGTATCGCCATCCCCGCCACGATCGAATCCGCTCCCGCCGCTTCCCAGCCGATGCTGGAAGCCGTCAAGAAGCAGTTGGGCATGGTTCCCAACCTGTTCCGGCTGGTGGCCAACAGCCCGGCCGCGCTCGAAGGCTACCTGGGCATGTCCGGTGCACTCGGCAAGGGCGCGCTGCCGGCACCGACCCGCGAGCGCATCGCCTTGGCGGTAGCGCAGATCAATGGCTGCAGCTACTGTTTGTCGGCGCACGCCTACTTGGGCGAGAACGTCGCCAAACTCGACGACGCCGAGATTGCCGCCAACCGCGCCGGCGCATCGAATGACGCGAAAGCCGACGCCGCCGTGCGCTTCGCCGCCAAGGTGACGGAATCGCGCGGCAAGGTCAGCGCCGAGGACGTGCTCGCGGTCAAGAACGCCGGCTACAGCGACGCGCAGATCGTCGAGATCGTGCAGCACGTCGCGCTCAACACCTGGACCAACTACATCAACGAGGTCGCCAAGACCGAAGTCGATTTCCCGGTGGTCGACGCGCGTCTGGCCGCATAAGCATCAACCGGCACGAACGGCCGGCCATGCCTCGCGCATGGCCGGTTGCCGAAACACGTACAAATCGCCTGGAGTGCGCCATGACTCGCCCGCCGCTGCCGCCTTTTTCGCTGGAAACGGCCACGCAGAAAGTGCGCCTGGCCGAGGACGCATGGAATTCGCGCGACCCGGCGCGGGTGGCGCTCGCCTACACGCCCGACAGCCACTGGCGGAACCGTTGCGAATTCCTGCAAGGCCGCGAGGCAATTGAAGCCTTCCTGACTCGCAAGTGGCAGCGCGAGCGCGAGTACAGGCTGATCAAGGAGCTCTGGGCCTTCGCCGGCAACCGCATAGCCGTGCGCTTCGCCTACGAATCCTGTGATGAAGCGGGCCAGTGGTTGCGTAGTTACGGCAACGAGAACTGGGAGTTCGACGCCGCCGGGTTGATGCGGCTGCGCATCGCCAGCATCAACGATCTGCCGATCGCCGAAGTCGCGCGGAAATTCCGCTGGCCGCAGGGCCGCCGTCCGGACGGGCATCCTTCGTTGGGCGAGTTCGGGCTGTAGCGCCATGGCCGCCAAGCAATATGCCAGCGACATCGCGTTCACCCCGACGGTGAAAGCCCTGCAGACGCGCAAGGGCTCGCGCCGCGCGTATGCGCACATGGAAGCGGCCGGTTCCTGGCAGACGCGTATCACGCCCGATCTCGAAGCCTTCATCGCCGAACAGCGCAGCGTGTTCCTGGCGACCGTGAATGCTGAAGGCCAACCCTACATCCAGCATCGCGGCGGCCCGCCGGGGTTCCTGCGCGTGCTCGACGAGCGCACGCTCGCCTTCGTCGATTTTTCCGGCAATCGGCAATTCATCAGTATGGGAAATCTTGCTGAAAATCCCAAGGCGCACCTGTTCCTGATCGACTACCACCAGCGCAAGCGCGTGAAGGTATGGGGCGAGGCGCGTGTCGTGGATGCTGACGCCGACCTACTCGCGCGGTTGATGCCCGAGGGCTACAAAGCCAAGCCCGAACAAGTGATGCTGTTTACCGTAAATGCTTGGGATGCCAATTGCCCGCAACATATTCCGCCACGGGTCGAAGCCGAAGATGTCACGGCTGCGTTGCAGAGAAAGGACCAACGCATCGCGGAGCTCGAAGTCGAACTTGAGCATGTGCGTTCCATGCACTTGGCGCCTCATTGACCCCGGCGCAACGACGGCGTACGGCCGAAACGGCGCTCGCGCATAGCCAGCGCTGATCTTCCAATCTTCAGCCAAAGGCCGCTTTTAAAAGATACGCACAACCCATGGAAGAGAAAAAACGCATGCGGTTAAACCGATAGCGAAAGAGATACCTGATTTACGTCGGATAGCACGGTGAGCGGATGACGGCTTTTGGCCGATTGCTGACAGTCACATCGACTTTGCTTTGTTCCTTTCAGATAGCGGCACGCAAATCGTCGCAAGCAGCGCAATCACCGCCCCCGCCCAGAACGTCGTCGTTGGGCCCTGTCGATCCCACAACCACCCGGCCAGTCCGCTGGCCGCCAGCAACCCGGCGCCAGAAATAAGATTGAACACGCCAAAGGCAGTGCCGCGATATTCGGTTGGTGAGACGTCGGTGATGAGCGTGGCGAGAATGCCTTGGGTCAGCCCCATGTGCAGGCCCCATAGCGCGATGCCGGTGAACAACAATCCGAAGCCGTCCGCCGATGCCAGCGCGACATCCGCGGCGGCGAGCGCCAGCATGCCGAGCGCGAGCAGCGTCGTGCGCGACATGCGGTCGGACAGGCGACCGACGGGATAGGACGTCAGCGTATAGACCACGCTCATCACCACCAGGACGAGCGGGATGAAAGTCAGCGGCACGTGGCGTTCGGACGCACGCAATACAAGGAACGCTTCGCTGAAGCGGGCGAGTGCGATCAGCATGCCGAGCGTCGCCAGCCGCCAGAACGGCGCGCCAAGTCGCGACAGGCCTTCGCGACTGAGCGGCAAGCGCGCGATGCGGCTTGCCGTGTCCGCGGGCTCCGGCACACGCAGCAACAGCAATACCGCGACGATGCCGGGTATCACCGCGAACCACAGCACCGTGCGCATGTCGTTCGCAAACCGCCACAGCAATGCAACCGCGAACAATGGCCCGAGTACGGCGCCGACGGTATCCATCGATTGCCGCAGGCCGAAGCAGGCGCCGCGGATCGAAGGCGGCGCGAGGTCGCTGACCAGCGCATCGCGCGGCGCGCCGCGGATGCCCTTGCCGAAGCGATCGAGCAGCCGCGCGGTCGTGACCATCGCCACCGAGCTGGCCAGCGGGAACAGCGGCTTTACTACCGTCGCCAGTCCGTAGCCGAGCAACACCAGCGGTTTGCGCCGCCCTATCGCGTCGCTGAGATAGCCGGAGAACACCTTGGTGACCAGCACCAGGGCTTCGGCCGAGCCTTCGATCAAGCCGATGGTAAGCGCGGTGGCGCCCAGGCCAGTGAGCAGCACCGGCAGCAGGCTGTGCACCATCTCCGAGCCCATGTCGGTGAACAGGCTGACGAACCCCAGCATCCAGATCGTGCGCGGGATCGGCGGTCGGGATGCGGGTTGCGAGGTCATGGCGGGAAGCCGGAGCGGGATGACGCACCGACTATAGCGAGCGGATCGCGGACAGCACGGCAGATGGGAGTGGCAATCCGTGCGGGCGGTGAACGGCGGGCCATGGCCCGCCCTACGTCCGGCGGGCCCTGGCCCCCCAACATGGAAATCAACGCGCGCTATGGAGGTGCACTTCATCCACCAGCGCGGCGACGTGATCCGGACTCATGTCGGGCGACAGGCCGTGGCCCAGGTTGAAGACGTGGCCGTCGCGCGAGCCGCTGCTGCCGGCCGCGTAGCTGTCGAGCGCGATACGCACTTGCGCGCGAATGGCATCGGGCGAGCCGTACAACATCGCCGGATCGAGATTGCCTTGCAGGGCAACCTTGCCTTGCGTACGGCGTGCGGCTTCTTCCAATGTCACCGTCCAGTCGACACCGAGGCCTTCGCAACCGCTGGCCGCGAGTTCCTCGAGATAGGGCGCGTTGCCTTTGCCGAACAGGATCAGCGGTGTGCAATCGATGCCGCTGCCACGTTCCAGTTCACGGGCGATGCGGACCAGGTACGGCAGCGAGAATTCGCGATACATCGCCGGCGAGAGCGCGCCGCCCCAGGTGTCGAACACCTGTAGCACCTGCGCGCCGGCCGCACGTTGCGCGGACAGGTACGCGATCACCGCGTCGGTGTTGACCGACAGCAGCAGGTGCAACGCGGCCGGGTCGTTCAGCGCCAACGCCTTGATCCGCGCGAAGTTGGCGCTGCCTCCGCCTTCGACCATGTAACAGGCCAGCGTCCATGGGCTGCCGGAAAAGCCGATCAGCGGCACGCTCCCATCCAGTTCACGGCGCACCACGCGCACCGCATCCATCACGTAGCGCAGTTCGGTTTCCATGTCGGGCACGCCGAGCTTGGAGATGTCCTGCATGCTCCGAACCGGCCGCTCGAACTTCGGGCCTTCACCATCGACGAAATACAACCCCAGGCCCATCGCGTCAGGGATGGTGAGGATGTCGGAAAACAGGATCGCGGCATCGAGTGGAAAGCGCGCGAGCGGTTGCAGCGTGACTTCGCAGGCCAGCTCGGGTGTCTTCGCCATTGCCAGGAAGCTGCCGGCGCGGGCGCGGGTGGCGCGGTACTCCGGCAGGTAGCGGCCCGCCTGGCGCATCAGCCAGACCGGCGTGCAATCGACGGGTTCGCGGCGCAGGGCGCGGAGCAGGCGATCGTTTTTCAGGGGGGTCGACAAAAGAACCTTCCTCTCAATTCAATGTGGATACCGTTCGCTCTGAGCGTAGACCCCGGGCGTTCGAATTCGACGCGCCGAAGTCGAAGGGCTGCCGGGCATGTCCTGCGATTTCGCTACGCCCAGGACGAACGGACGTGACGGTCATTTCGGCGCTTCCGCGCCTTGGGCGAACATCAGCTGGAAGCCTTTCTTCAGTTGCGCGTCGCGGGCGTGTTCGAAGGCGGCCTGGGCGCTGGCCTGGTCGAGGTATTGTTCGCGCTTGAGCTGGCTGCGGCCACCAATCTGCCCGGTCTCGCGCACGAGTGCCCAGCCCCCGAGCAGGTCGGGTTCCAGCATCAGTTGCACGAAGCGGGGGGCTTCGCGGCCATCAGGGTGTTGCTGCAGCAGCATGCGCATGGCCGGATATTGTAGCCGGGCCGCCGACTCAAGCCATGCGCAGCACGTCCAGCACCGCGCTGTCCGCGACATCGGCGACGACCCGCGCCGCGCCCGCGCCGTCCCACAATACGAAACGCAAGCCACTCGCCTGCGCTTTTTTGTCCAGCCGCATGCGCGCAAGCAGGGCCTCGGCTTCAAGACCGGGAGGCAGTGCAACCGGCAGGCCAAAGCGCGCGAGTAGCGCGTACAGGCGCTCGCCGTCGGCGTTCGGCGCCAGGCCGAGGGCAGTCGACAAGCGCGCCGCCAGCACCATCCCGACCGCGACTGCTTCGCCATGATTGAGGCCGCCATAGCCTTGCTCGCTCTCGATCGCATGGGCGAAGGTGTGGCCGAAATTGAGCAGGGCGCGCTCGCCCCGTTCGAACGGGTCGCGCTCCACTATCGCCGCCTTGTGCGCGCAGCTGCGTGTGATCGCTTCGGAGAGCGCGGCACCATCGCGGGCGAGCAGGGCATCGGCATGGGCTTCGAGCCAGTCGAGGAACGGCGCATCGACGATCGCGCCGTACTTGACGACTTCCGCGAAGCCGGCGCGCAGTTCGCGCTCTGGCAGCGTGCGCAACGTCGCGGTGTCGGCGAACACCGCGCGCGGCGGGTGGAATGCGCCGACCAGGTTCTTGCCTTGTGGCAGGTCGACCGCAGTCTTGCCTCCGACGGAGGAATCGACCATCGCCAGTAGTGTCGTCGGCAACTGCACGACATCGATGCCACGCATCCAGCAAGCCGCGGCGAAACCGGCGAGGTCGCCGACCACGCCGCCACCGAGGGCGAATACGCAGGCGTCGCGAGTGGCGCCGAAATCGGCGAGTTCTCGCATCAGCTCGGCGAAACCGTCCAGGGTTTTCGCCGCTTCGCCAGCGGGCAGGCACGTGACGATCGTGCGCGCCTTGGGGATGTGCGGCTGCAGCGTTGCCGCCAGTGCTGATGCGTACAACGGCGCGACATGCGTATCGCTGACGATCAACACATGGCGACCACGCACATGCGCCGCGAGCGCCGCACCGTCGTCGAGCAAGCCCGGCCCGATGGCAATACGATAGGGCTGCGCGCCGCCGACGTCGACCGTGCGGATGGACGTCCTCACGTCTGTCCTGCGCCCAGAGGAAGGGCCGCCACCAAGCCTCGCTGCCAGCGCCCGTCGAGCAGTTGCGACAGTGCAGCCGCTGCGTCCGCCGATGTCAGGTCGTTGGTGTCGAAGCACAGGTCGGCCACTTCGGAATATAGCGGCGCGCGCGCGACGGAGAGCTGGCGCAACACGTCCTCGCGGTCTTCGCGCTGCAGCAACGGGCGCGTGCGGTCGCGCGCAAGCCGCTTCAGTTGGCCCGCCACGCCGACCTGCAGATAGACGACGAATCCGCGCTCGCGCATTCGCATGCGGTTGCCGGCATCGAGCACCGCGCCGCCGCCGGTGGAAATCACCTGGCCGTCGCCAGCAAGCAATTCGGCAAGCACCGCACGCTCGCGGGCGCGGAAACCAGCTTCGCCTTCGCATTCAAAAATGGTGCCGACCGCTGCGCCCGTGCGTAGCTCGATGTCGCGATCGGCGTCGACGAAGGCGAGTCGGAAGCGCTCGCCCAGGCGTTTGCCGATCGAGGTCTTGCCGGCGCCCATCGGACCGACCAGCACCAGGTTGGGGGCAGGATTCATGCCTGAATGCTAGCAGCGCCTTTCCGCTAGCGCTTGCTTAACAAGCGGGCGGCTAGGCTTCGTTGACGGCGGAACAGCCGCCGCATCCCGGGAGAACGATCATGTCGGTTGCCAAGATCATCGAACTCAATGCCGCCTCGAAAACCAGCATGGAAGACGCGGTCAAGGTCGGTTTGAAGAAGTGCTCGGAATCGGTGAAGAACATAAAGGGTGCGTGGGTCAACGAAATCAAGGTCGTGACCGACAGCGATGGGAACGTCACCGAGTGGCGGGTCAACCTGCGGGTGAGCTTCGTCGTGCAGTGACGCGGCATCGGAAAACGGGTTCGGAAAAGGGGTCAGAGTGAAGTTTCGTGACCCGGTAATCCGAATGATCTCAGTCAGTCGGCACGAAATTCACTCTGAACCCCTTCCCCTCTTTGCCCCTCGATCGGCTTGCGCTGCGCATCGAGCCGGATCGTCCGCCCGGCGATGTCGGGCAACGTATGCATGGACTGCCGGCTGACGCGCTCGAAGAACTGCACGAAACGCTCGACCTGTTCGCGGGTCATCGCCTGTCGATCGGGGTGCGCAGCCTGCAGGGTCTGTTCCTGTTGCCAGCGCCAATGCGGGACGATGTCGAAGCCAGGGCCCTGCAGGAACAGCAGCCGATCCAGCCGCGACCACAGCGCTGGATAGTCGCGGGCGAGTGCGTCGTTGCTCCAGCGCCGCCAGGTGCCGTGCGGATCCTCATCGCGTTCAAGCGCATTGATCGGCTCGACAAGCTCCGCCTCGGTTTGCGGCGGCACCTTCAGGAACCAGCCTTCGAGGATGACGAGGTCCGCATGCTGCACGGTCGGCCATTCCACGCGCGGCAGGCGGTCGTCTGCGATCTTGTCGAACCGGGGCAAGGTGGTACGACGTCCGGCACGCAACGCATCGAGCACCTCGCATGCGAGTGCAACATCGTGCGTGCCCGGCGCCCCGCGCGTCGCGCACAGCGGATGCACGCTGCGCGAGAGCTGCCGCCGTGCGTCGTGACCCAGGTAGAAGTCGTCGATCGACAGCGCCACTACCTTCAGGCCGCGGCTCGCGGCCAGCGCGGTCGTCTGCGCCGAGAGCGTCGACTTGCCGGTGCCCTGCAAGCCGGCAATGGCGTAAGTGCGGCAATCGTGGCCGAGCGCGTCGGCGAGGATGTCCGCGACGAAGGCGTCGGAATAGCCTGGCTTCACCGGGGATGTCCCGTCGAAGGATGCAGTGGCGTGTTCATCGCGCGACAATAACCCAATGACCAATCATGCCTTGTATGCCGAAGCTCTAGCCACGTTCGAGGTGCTGTTCGACGAGGCACTCGCCGCGGGCGAGCCAGACCGCACCGCGATGGTGCTCGCCACCGCGACGCGCGACGCGCGGCCGTCGGCGCGCACCGTGTTGCTGAAAGCACACGACGCACGCGGCTTCGTGTTCTACACCCACCTGGACGGCCGCAAGGGGCGCGAGCTGCAAGCCAACCCGCATGCGGCGTTGCTGTTTTACTGGCCGCGCGTGCGCCATGGCGTCCAGGTACGGATCGAGGGTGCGGTGGAGATCGTGTCGGATGCCGAGGCAGACGCCTATTTTGCTTCGCGTCCGCGTGTCAGCCAGCTCGGCGCGTGGGCGTCGAAGCAATCTGAAACGCTTGAATCGCGCGAAGCGTTCGAGCAGCGTCTCGCGCAGGTTGAGCGCGAGTTCGACGGCCGCGACGCGCCGCGGCCGCCGCGCTGGACCGGCCTGCGTGTCAAGCCCGGACAGATCGAGTTCTGGTATGGCGCGGAATTCCGGCTGCATCAGCGCGACCTGTATGAGCGCGATCGTGTCGAGGAGTGGAGCAAACGGATGTTGTATCCGTGAGGGCGGGATCCTGCTCTTGTAGGAGCGACGTAAATCGCGATTCGTACGCTACCGACGCGTCGATCGCGACTTACGTCGCTCCTACAGGAAGAACTGCGCCATGATCGGCCCGCGCCGCATCGTCTGCCTGACCGAGGAGCCAACCGAAACCCTGTACGTGCTCGGCGAGCAGGACCGGATCGTCGGCATCAGCGGTTTCACCGTGCGCCCGACGATCGCGCGCAGGGAAAAGCCGAAGGTCAGTGCGTTCACCTCGGCCAGGATCGGCGAGATCCTCAAGCTCAAGCCGGATTTCGTCGTCGGCTTCTCCGACATCCAGGCGGACATCGCCAGCGCGCTGATCCGCCATGGCATCGAGGTGTGGATCAGCAACCATCGCAGTGTCGATGGCATCCTGGATTACATCCGTCGCCTTGGTGCGTTGGTCGGCGTCGCCGAAAAGGCGAATGCCTATGCCGATGAACTCCGCCGTGGACTGGACGTTATTGAACGCGACGCCGCGCAATTGCCGCAACGGCCGAAGGTGTATTTCGAGGAATGGGACGAGCCACTGATCAGCGGCATCCAGTGGGTCGCCGAACTCGTCCGCATCGCAGGCGGCGACGACATCTTCCCCGAGCGCGCGGCCGAGTCGCTGGCGAAACAACGCATCGTCGAAGATCCGGACGAAGTGGTCCGGCGTGCGCCCGACATCATCCTTGGCTCGTGGTGCGGCAAGAAATTCCGACCGGACAAGGTCGCTATCCGGCCGGGTTGGGAAGCGATTCCGGCCGTGCGCGACGGCGAGCTGCACGAGATCAAGTCGCCGCTGATCCTGCAGCCGGGACCGGCGGCGCTGACCGATGGCGTGCGTGAGATCGCGAGGATCATCAAGCGCTGGAAGACGCCACCGCGCTGACTACAGCGGATAGAACTCCCGCTCGAATTGCATCTTCACCGGCGCCATTCCCGCGACCGTGACGATCACGTCGAAACGCAGCGTGTCTGGCAATGTCGTCTGGGTCGTGCCGATGGCGTCGACAAGCGTTTCGGTACGCACTTCACGCATCGTGATGTCCTGCGTTCCGCCACGTAGGTCGGTCACGGTCGCCGTGACCCGGGCCGGCAGCGCGACTTCACCAGCAGATGGCCCCTTGCGTACGGCGACCAGCAGCAGGACGGTCTTCGGATTCCGATCGATGGCGTATTGCCGCGCGACCGACGCGGGCAGCACCGAAGTCTGGACCACGCTGGCGCGGATGCTCACGTCGCCCAGCCGCAGCACTGTATCGCCGTGGTCGACCGGGGTAGCGAAGTTGCTGGCTCGGGATGCCTCCGGCGTCGGCACCTGCGAGCCATTGCAGGCACTGGTTGCGAGAAGCGGCAGCAACACGAGTGCCCATCGAGGAACGCAGCGTTTTGACATGGCAGGGGCCCGATTCAATCGTTGGCGGTCGAGAGCTGGTGGCCGCGCTCGCTGGCGGCACGAATCGCGCGAGCGACCAGCGCGTTGAAGCCGCCAGTGGCCAACGTTTCCATCGCAGCCTGGGTCGTGCCACCCGCGGACGTGACGCGACGGCGCAACTCGGCTGGCGTGGCGTCGTCTTCAGTCAGCATGCGGGCGGCGCCCAGCACGGTCTGCAGCACAAGCGTGCGCGCGGCATCAGGTGGCAGCCCCTCTGCCAGCGCCGCGTCCAGCATGGCCTCCGCGAGCAGGAACACATAGGCCGGGCCGCTGCCGGATACAGCGGTGACGGCATCCATCCTTGTCTCATCGCTCAACCACAGCATTTCGCCAGCAGCGGCGAGCAGATGTTCCGCGCGCTGGCGACCGATGGCGTCCACTTGCGGATTGGCATACAGCGCGGTGACGCCGGCACCCAGCAGGGCAGGTGTGTTCGGCATCGTGCGCACGATCGCGATGCCGCCACCCAGCCACCGGTCCAGTTGCGCGGTGGTAACCCCGGCGGCGATCGACACGACCAGGGGCCGATCGCGCAATGCGACCTCGCTGAGTGCCTCGCACACCGAACGCATGCCTTGGGGCTTGACCGCCAGCAACCAAATGCTGGCACCCGCCGCCGCGTCCGTACTCATGGCGAACACCGGCACGCCGAAGTCGCAAGCGATTGCATCGCGCAATTCAGTGACTGCCTCGGCGACGCGGATTGACTCCGCGGCTGCGCCGTCGTCAAGCAAACCGACGATCAGGCTGCGAGCCATGTTGCCGCCGCCGATGAAGGCAATCGAATCCTCGTTGTTCACGCGCTCAGGTCCTTTTGCGGCCGTGCGCCGAACAGCGCGGTACCGATCCGCACCATCGTCGCACCTTCGGCGACGGCGATGGCGCAGTCCTCGCTCATGCCCATCGACAAGGTGTCGGCCTGCGGATAGTCGCCGCGCAGCTGATCGAACAGGGTCTTCATGCGCCGGAATGCAGTACGTCGGCGGTCCATGTCCGGATGTGGCGCCGGGATCGCCATCAACCCCCGCAACGCAAGCCGCGGCTGCGCGACGATGGCGGCTGCCAGCGCCATGGCGTCGTCCGGCCGGCAGCCGTGCTTGCTGGCCTCGTCGTCGATGTTCACTTGCACCAGCACGTTCAACGGCGCGCGATCGGTGGGGCGATGGGCGGCGAGAGCGCCGATCAGCTTCGCCCGGTCCACGGTCTGCACCCAGTCGAACAAGCGTGCCGCCTCGTGCGCTTTGTTCGATTGCAGATGACCAATCAGATGCCATTCCAGGGCAAGGCCGGCGAGCGCAACCTGCTTGGCCCGCGCCTCCTGGACGTAATTCTCGCCGAAGGCCGGGACCTGTTCACCTTGGTTCCGGGGGAGCGACCGAAGCGCAGTCGCCAATTCCGCGACCGCGGTCGCGGGCTGGTGTTTGGATACCGCCAATAATCGTGGCAATGGCCGACCGGCCTGTCGCGCCGCGTTATCAAGGTGTTGAAAGAGTGTATTCAAGGCGCGCGAGGGCACGTCAGGGGTCCTGTTGAGTGGCGGGTTGACGCCCGGAATTTCGGCCTATACTGCGGTTCAGGGGTCGTCGTTTCCAGCGGGTATCGCGCCCGCGGAAACGAACAGCCGTCGCTATAGTCGAGTGCAGGGGAGCACGCATGGATATCGCCGAACTGTTGGCATTCTCGGTCAAGAACAAGGCATCCGACCTGCATCTGTCGGCGGGCCTGCCGCCGATGATCCGGGTGGATGGCGACGTCCGCCGCATCAACATCCCGGCACTCGACCACAAGCAGGTCCACGCGCTGGTCTACGACATCATGTCGGACAAGCAGCGCCGAGACTACGAGGAATTCCTCGAGGTCGATTTCTCGTTCGAGATCCCGGGCCTGGCCCGCTTCCGCGTCAACGCGTTCAACCAGAACCGCGGCGCCGGCGCAGTGTTCCGTACGGTGCCTTCCGAAGTGCTGACGCTGGAAGACCTGGGCTGCCCGAAGATCTTCAAGGAACTGATCGACCAGCCACAGGGCCTGATCCTGGTGACCGGTCCGACCGGCTCGGGCAAGTCGACCACGCTTGCGGCGATGATCGACCACATCAACAAGACCGAATACGGCCACATCCTCAGCGTCGAGGATCCGATCGAGTTCGTCCACACCGCGCAGAAGTGCCTGATCAACCAGCGCGAAGTGCATCGCGACACCCACGGCTTCAACGAGGCGCTGCGCTCGGCCTTGCGCGAGGACCCCGACTACATCCTGGTCGGCGAGTTGCGCGACCTGGAGACCATCCGGCTGGCGCTGACCGCCGCGGAGACCGGCCATCTCGTCTTCGCCACCGTGCACACCAGTTCGGCAGCGAAAACCATCGACCGCATCATCGACGTGTTCCCGGCCGGCGAGAAGCCGATGGTGCGCTCGATGCTGTCCGAATCGCTGCGCGCGGTGATCTCGCAGGCGTTGCTGAAGAAGGTCGGCGGCGGACGCACCGCGGCGTGGGAGATCATGGTCGGCATCCCGGCGATCCGTAACCTGATCCGCGAGGACAAGGTCGCGCAGATGTACTCGGCGATCCAGACCGGGCAGAACTTCGGGATGATGACGCTCGACCAGCACCTGCAGGACCTGGTCAAGCGCAGCCTGATCACGCGCAACCAGGCTAAGGAATACGCCAAGGACAAGCGCATTTTCGAATGATGGTGGCGCCGGGCCCGTC
>JANMAO010000206.1:0-7564 GCA_031359875.1 Lysobacter sp. | reverse complement strand
GAGCTCAACCGCCCGCATGATGCCGCCGCCCTGTACGAACAGGCCTACGCGCGCGATCCAGGTAACACCAAGGCGCTGATGAATGCCGCCGCCGCCTATCAACAAGCCAATGAGTTCGCCAAGGCCAACGCCCTGCTCGCGGCGGCGCAACAAAAAGGCGCCCTGACCGACGCCACCCAGTACCGGGCGCTGTATGTGGGCTACCTCAACGACAACAAACCCAAGGACGCCGTCGCGGTCATCGACGCCGGGCTCGCCAAGGGCGTGCTCAAACCCTCACCGGATCTGGCCCAGGCGTACTCCATCATCGCCCAGACGGCGTACGCAGCCGGCGACGTTCCCACCGCGATCGCGATGTATCAGCGCGCGGCGCCGATGGCGACCGATGGCGAGGCTGCACTTAACCTGGCGCGCGTGCTGTACAACGAAAAGCGCTTGCCCGAGTCCCGGCAGGCGGCGCAGCAAGCGCTCCAGAAGGGCGTCAAGGCGTCCGCGGAAGCCAAAAAACTTGCCGGCCAAACCGGCAAGTGATCACAGACCGGGCGGGCGATGGTTATCCATTTGCCTCGATTGGTATAAGCTTGCAGGTTCCCGCGGCGACATTCGCCGCGGTTCGTCATCCTGATCCGTGGCGCGAGCGCGCCCGGCCACACCCGAGTTCCCCCGCATGACGCAACGCTTGCCGAACACCGACAAGAACGACGATGAAGGTCTGAATTGGCCGCGCATCGCCGGCATGACCTTTGTGATCGCAGTGCATGCCGCGGCCTTGATGCTGTTGCTGGCGCCGGTCACGCCGCCGGGGATGGAAAAGCCGGCCGAAGACGCCACCCGGGTGGTGATCATCGAGCCGCCGCCACCGCCGCCACCACCGCCGCCACCGCCACCGACGCCGCAGAAGCCGGTGGAAATCAAGCAGCTGTCACCGCCGCGACCGACCCCGATCCCGCCGCCGCCGGAAGAGCCGCCGGTCGTGATGGACACGCCGACGCCGATGTCGATCGCCGCGCCACCGCCGTCGCCGCCGTCGCCACCCTCGCCGTCGCCCGATATTGGTGCCAGCGTCGATATTTCGTCGAAGAACATGAACCCGCCGCAATACCCGCAGGCGGCGCTACGCGAGTGCGTCGGCGGCGAAGTCGTCGTGGTCGTCGATGTCGATGCCGGTGGCAACGTCACCAACGTCTCGGTGGAAAAATCCAGCCGCAACCGCGACCTGGATCGCGCCGCGACCGACGCGGCACGCAAATGGAACTTCAATCCCTCGGTGCGTAACGGCCAGAAGGCAGCAGGGCGCGTGCGCGTGCCCATCAGCTTCAAGTCGCCGTGTTGACCCGCTTAGGTCCAGACTCTCCCTACACGCCCCACCCGTTCCACTGCTCCAGCGTCTCTCCCAACCCCAACATCCAAAGGTAAGCGTCATGCTGCAGGAAACCACTACCGCCGCCGCTGCGACCGGAGGCAATGCTGCCACCGCGCTGACCCAGATGGGTGTCGACCATCTGATCAGTGAAATGATCAGCACGCCTGGAAACTACGCAGTCCAATGGGCCGTGCTGCTCACCCTGTTGATCATGTCCACGATGTCGATCTACTGGATCGTGATCAACCTGTTCAAGAACGTGGCCCTGCGCCGTAGCGCGGATCGCGTGGTCAGCACGTTCTGGGAAACCACGAACGCGCAGGACGCGATCCGTTATATGGAAGAGCAGCCGCGCCGCGAGCCGTTCTCCAAGATCGCGCTCGACGCGGCCCAGGCCGCCGCCCACCACCAGCGCCACGAAGGCTCGCGCCTGGTCGAGTCGCTGAACCGCTCCGAGTTCGTCGATCGCGCCCTGCGTCAGGCCGTGACCCGCGAATCGATGCGGCTGGAGTCGGGCCTGACGGTGCTGGCGACGGTCGGTTCGACCGCCCCGTTCGTCGGTCTGCTGGGTACGGTCTGGGGCATCTACGGCGCCCTGATCCGCATCGGTGCCACCGGCCAGGCGTCGATCGACGCGGTCGCCGGCCCGGTCGGCGAGGCCCTGATCATGACCGCGATCGGTCTGTTCACGGCGATCCCGGCGGTGCTCGGCTACAACTTCTTCGTGCGCCTGAACCGCGTCACCTACAACAAGTTCGACACCTTCGCGCATGACCTGCATGACTTCTTCGCCACCGGTGCCCGTGTGGGCGAACTCCCGGCCAAGCATTAAGTCGTCTAGAACGTCGCCCTGGATCGCGCTCGCGTAGAGCGCGTCGAACAGCAACACGGAGTCCGGCCCCATGGCCTTCAGTACTGGCAACCAAACCGGCGCGCCGATGTCGGAGATCAACGTCACGCCCCTCGTGGACGTGATGCTGGTCCTGCTCATCATCTTCATGATCACGGCGCCGTTGATGGCACACAAGGTCCAGGTGGAGCTGCCGCAGGCCAACCTCGACCACCGCCCCGACAAGGTGCCAGCCACCCCCCCGGTCACGGTCACCGTGAAAGAGGACGGCTCGCTGTACTGGAATGATGCGGCGGTCACCCGTGACCAGCTGGAAAGCCAGCTGTCGGTGGAGGCACAGAAGACCCCGCAGCCCGAGGTCAACGTGCGCGGTGACAAGACCACCAAATATCGCGTGGTCAGCGACGTGGTCAATCTTGCCCAGCAACAGGGCATCGCCAAGGTCGGCTTCGTCGCCACCAAAGAACGGCATTAAGGAGCACCGACGATGGCTTTCAGTTCCAGTTCCGGTACCGGCGCGCCGATGGCTGACATCAACGTCACGCCGCTTGTGGACGTGATGCTGGTGCTGCTCATCATCTTCATGGTGACCGCGCCGATGCTGTCGTATCCGATCGATATCGACCTGCCGCAGCATTCGACCACGCCGCCACCGGACCGCAACCCACCCGAGCCGATCCGGCTGCGCATCGACGCCGCGGGCCAGGTGTTCTGGAATGACAGCCCGACCCCGATCTCGGCCTTGCGCAACAGGATGCAGAGCGAGGTCCAGCGTGATCCGAACAACCAGCCGACGCTGGAGATCGACACCAACGACGAGGCCGATTACGGCATCCTGGCCAAGGTGCTGGCAACCGCGCGCAACGCGGACATGCAGAAGATCGGTTTCGTCAAGAAATAGGCAAGCCACAAGCTGGGCGCACCTGCAGTGCGCCGCGGCCTGATCGCAACGCTTACCCGCTTATTTGCGCCGCCCATCGGGCGGCGTTTTCTTGTGCGCGGACCAAGGCGTCATCCTCACGCCGCTGCCACTGAGCCGGCGCGATAACCGACTGGCGGGAATCGCCCGCGGCGGATGGGGACGACCGTGGCCTTCGCGATCCAGAACCAGCAAGTGGCCACGATCAACATCACGCCACTGGTCGACGTGCTGCTGGTGATGCTGGTGATCTTCATGGTGGCAACGCCCCTGCTCGACCGGCCATTGCCATTGAACCTGGCACCCGGCCAGGGTGCGCCGCTGCCGGTGCGCGAACTGCGCTTGCAGATCGACCTGGCCGGCGACTACACGCTGGATGGCCAGACCCTCAGCCGCACGGACCTGGGACTCGCGTTGCGTGACGCACACGCGCGGTCGCCCGAGCTGCGACTGCGCATCGCCGCGGCCGACGACAGCGACTATCAGGCGTTCGTCCGTGCGCTGGCACTCGCGCAGCAGGCGGGGATCCACAATATCGGCAGTGAGATGCACTGAGCGGGGCTCGCCGCAAAGCACGTATGCCGCGCGTAGCCGAATGTAGAGCGGAGCTTTTCCCGGCATCGCCGGCAGAGGGTGGAGGTTCGCTGCCATCGCGCTTTCGTCCGCCCGGGCCTGCATGGAAGGCGGGCGTACTCGCTTCGATCCGTGTCAGCGCACAGCGGCGAGGATCGCGACGTAGGCACGCACGGTTGCATCCAGGCCGGCATACAGCGCGTCGTCGATCAGGGCATGCCCGATCGAGACTTCGAGCACGTCCGGCACCGCAGCGAGGAACGCGCCGAGATTGGACTGGCTGAGGTCATGGCCGGCGTTGACGCCCAGTCCGGCGGCCTGCGCCCGCCGCGCTGCGGCTGCGCAAGCATCGATCGCTTCGCCCGCATCGCCCGCGGCGCAGGCTTCGGCATACGGCCCGGTGTACAGCTCGATCCGGTCCGCGCCCACCGCGGCGGCCTGGGCCAGGTCGGGATCGTCGACATCGGCGAACAGGCTGACCCGGCAGCCCAGCACCTTGAGCGCGGCGACGTGCGGACGCAGCCGCGCGCCGTCGCGGCCGAACGCGAAGCCGTGGTCGGACGTCAGCTGCGCGTCACTGTCCGGCACCAGCGTTGCCTGCACCGGTCGCGCTTGCGCACACAGCGCCTGGAATCCGGGATAGCCCGCGCGGGGCGGCGCAAACGGATTGCCTTCGAGATTGAATTCGACTCCGTACTGGCGACATAGCGCCGCCAGTGCCAGCACGTCGTGCGCGTTGACATGGCGCGCGTCCGGACGCGGGTGCGCGGTGATCCCATGCGCGCCGGCGTCCAGGCAGACCCGTGCCGCGCGCAGCACATCCGGCGCCTGGCCGCCGCGCGAGTTGCGCAGCACCGCGATCTTGTTGACGTTGACACTGAGGACGGTCATCGCACTCCCGTCGCGGGTCACGCCACCGGCGGTTCGGCTGGCGGCGATGATGGTGATGGCTGTAACGGCGGCACTTCAGCGCGGCGCGCCTCGGCCTGCTCGCGCAGGCGCCGCAGCTCCTGCGGATCCAGCAGCATCGATTCGTCGCGGCTGCGGCTGCCGACGCGCTGCGCCAGTAATCCCAACACCCAGACCAGCAACAACCCCAGCGCCACCAACAGGCATAGCGCGAGCAGGGCCACGGACGTGGTCTTGAGCGCGACCGCGAATGCGGCGATCGCCAGCAGCAGGAAGACCCAGGGCATGCGCAGTTCCTCGAGCGTCCGCCGCATTGGGCGCGGCGGTTCAGGCCGCAGTCTAAGGGTGATCGCGGCGCGGTGGAACTCATGGCGGGGCGACCCGTAGTCGCGTGCGTCCGCAGTTGCGAACGTGCCGCGTCCCGCTCTATCGGCGCCTGCGGCAGCGTGGGACAAAACCGCTTCCCGGGTTCGGCGCAGCTGGCCGCCTACTGCAACGCCCGCCACAGGAAGCGATACGTCAGCGCCCACAGGTGCGCCGCCTGTTGGTTGGTGGCGCCCGCGCCATGGCCGCCCGCGGTGTTCTCGTAATAGCGCACGTCCTGGCCGGCGGCGAGCATCTTCGCCGCCATCTTGCGCGCGTGCGCCGGATGCACGCGGTCATCGCGGGTGGTGGTCCACAGGAAGGTCGGTGGATAGGTGCGCGCCGGGTCGAACAACTGGTACGGCGAGAACGTGCGCAGGTACTCCCAGTCGGCCGTGTCGGGATCACCGTATTCGGCCAGCCACGAGGCGCCGGCGAGCAGGTGGCTGTAGCGCTTCATGTCAAGCAGCGGCACCTGCACCACGACCGCACCGAACAGGTCGGGATGCTGCGTAAGCATGTTGCCGACCAGCAGGCCGCCATTGCTGCCGCCCATGATCCCCAGGTGCGGGCGCGAGGTGATCCTGCGCGCGACCAGGTCCTGCGCGACCGCGACGAAATCCTCGTATGCCCGGTGCCGGTGGTGCTTCAGCGCGGCCTGGTGCCAGCGCGGCCCGTACTCGCCGCCGCCGCGGATGTTGGCGACCGCATACACGCCGCCGCCGCGGTCACCGGCATGTTCGAGCCAGCCCTTGCCGACGGTGCCCGAATACCCCGGGGTCAGCGATACCTCGAAGCCGCCATAGCCGTAGAGCAACGTCGGTGCGCTGCCGTCGAATTGCAGATCCCGCGGCCGCACCAGGAAGTACGGCACCCGGGTGCCGTCTTTCGACGTGGCGAAATGCTGCTCGATCAGATTGCGCGCGCCATCGAAGAACGCCGGCATCGTCTTCAGCACTTCCGGCGGCTGGCCGACCTCCGCTAGCGCCAGCGTGCTCGGGGTCAGGTAGTCGGTCGCGGTCAGCCATACCGCGTCGCTGTCGTCGGCATCGACCGCGGCCACGCCGAGCGTGCCGAAGTCAGGGGCGCCGACGAAGGCGCTGCGGACCCAGCCGGTCGCACCCGGGGTCAGCACCGACAGCCGGTGCTTGACGTCGTCGAGCACGTTCAGCAGCAGGTGGTGCCGGGTCCAGGTGATTCTGGCCAGCGAGGTCGCCGCGGTGGGCGCGAACAGCAGGTCGAAGGCAGGTTCGCCGGCCAGCAACGCCGCCAGGCGCGCCGCCAGCAGCGCGCCGGCAAGGTAGGTGGTGCCGCCAAGGGTCCATGACTCGCGCAGCTGCAGCGTCAGCCATTCGCGATGTACGGATTTGATCGCCGAATCGGGCACGGCGATCCTGGTCAGTGTGCCGTCGCGACCGCGCAGGTACAACTCGTCGCGGTAGAAATCGAGCGTGCGGCTGACGAAGTCGCGTTCGAACCCCGGCGTCGGGTCGTGGCTCGCGGCGATCGCCAGATCGGTCGGCTGGCCGGCGTAGACCAGCGCCGCCGTCGCCAATGGCGTGCCACGCCGCCACTGCTTGGCGATGCGCGGATAGCCCGACGCCGTCATTGCGCTCATCCCTTGGGCATCGGCGCCGAAATCGGTGGCGACATACACCGTGTCGCGATCTATCCAGCCGAGCGAACCCTTGGATTCGGGCCGGAAGAAGCCGTCGGTGACCCACTGCTTGCGGATCAGGTCGAACTCACGGGTGACATCGGCATCGCTGCCGCCGCGCGACAGCGCGATTAGGCAGCGCGCGTGCACCGTGTCGGGAGGTCGGGGCTTGAGGCACTCGGCGCCGTGCCAGACCCAGTTTTGGTGCTCGGCCTGGTTCAGTGCGTCGAGGTCGAGCACCGTTTCCCAGTGCGGCTGCGGCTTGCGGTATTCGGCCAGTGTCGTGCGCCGCCACAGGCCATTCTCGTGCCGCGCATCCTTCCAGAAGTTGTAGTAGTACGCGCCGATCTTTTCGACCTCCGGGATCCTGGCGTCGGAATCGAGGATCGCGCGGAGGTCGCCTTCGAGCTGGGTGAACTGCGGCGTGCCCGCCAGCTCGGCATCGGTGCGCGCGTTCTGCGCATGGACCCAGGCCAGCGGCGCGGCGCCGCTGACGTCTTCCAGCCAGGCATGCGGATCGCGCGCATCGGGATCGGTTGCAGTCGGGGACATGGTGGCTTGGGCGTGACGTCCTGGCGTGGCGGTCGGCGGCAATTGCCGCGTGGCCGACGACGGCATCGGCAAGCCGCAAACGCTAGCACGGCGTGTGCTGTCGACCGCCACACCCCGCTCCGCTTATGCGACGTCGGCGATCCGTCTGCCCGTGACCACGGCGGGACGTCGTCGCGCCTGCACGGGGTGGCGCCGCCGGCGCGCCACCGACAGCGCCGGTTGTGGCCGCGCCGGCAGGCGGAACCGATGCAGCGCCCACCAACTGGCCAAAGGCATGCCCAGCAGCCACAACGGCAGCGCGCCGAACCAAAGGCTGTGGCCGCGCGCGACCGGCAGTGCCAGCACCAGCAACACCCCGGTCAGGACGATCTGGCGCAA
>JANMAO010000204.1:0-3351 GCA_031359875.1 Lysobacter sp. | reverse complement strand
TGTCGGGCGAGTTCCCGCGGCTCCAGTCTTTCCCCGATGTCAGCCGGGCCGTGGCGGCGCTGATCGCCCCGACGCCGGTGACCGTTGGCACGCAGTCCGCAATCGCCATGGACGAGCGCGCGGAAGACGAGCACGGCCACGACGACGATCCCATGACCACCCGCGATGCGTCCGGCTGGTTGCGCACCATCAATCACGCCGGTGCGATCGATACCACCAATGCGTTCTTCCAGAGCATCGGCACCAACGGCCGCTCGTGCGGCAGTTGCCACGTGCAAAGCGCGGCATGGTCGATCACGCCGTTGGAATTGCAGGCCCGGTTCGCGGCGACCGGCGGCAACGATCCGATCTTTCGTCGCAACGACGGCTCCAATTCACCCAACGCGGACGTCTCCACTGTCTCGGCGCGGCGCAACGCCTACAGCATGCTATTGCGGCGCGCGGTCATCCGCGTCGGCATCGGCATTCCCGCCAGCGCCGAATTCACTCTCGCAGACGTGCAGGACCCCTATGGTTTTGCCAGCACAACGGAACTGTCGCTGTTTCGCCGCGTGCTGCCCTCGACCAACCTGGCTTTCGTCACCGGCCTGATGTGGGACGGACGCGAAACGGTAACGCCGTTCCTGCCGCCGATGCATGCCGGACAATCCAACACCGCGCTGCAGTCGGCATTGATCCACCAGGCCAAGGACGCGACGCTGGGACATGCCCAGGCGGCAACTCCGCCGAGCAGCGAACAGCTGGCGCAAATCGTTTCCTTCGAGACCGCCCTGACCACGGCACAGATCCGTGACGATGCCGCCGAGTTCCTCAATGACGATGACGCCATCGGCGGTCCACGCGTGCTCGCCGCGCAGCGCTTCCATGTCGGGCTCAACGACACGCTCGGCGCCGATCCCACCGGCTCGATCTTCGATCCCGGATCGATGGCCCTGTTCACGGCGTGGAACCAGATCGACAACAACTCGCAGCGCAACCGTGCACGAGCCTCTATCGCCCGTGGCGAGGAATTGTTCAACCACCTGCCGATCAACATCACCGGTGTCGGCGGCCTCAACGACGCGCTTGGCGTCCCGAGCATCCCGGGCACGTGCACGACGTGCCACAACTCACCAAACGTGGGCAACCACTCGGTAGCGCTGCCGTTGAACATCGGCCTGACCGACGCTTCGCGACGCACGCCGGACATGCCGCTGTACACGCTGCGCAACAAGACCACCGGCATCACCGTGCAGACCACCGATCCGGGCCTGGCACTGATCACCGGCAAGTGGAAGGACATCGGCCGCTTCAAGGGTCCGATCCTGCGCGGTCTCGCGGCGCGACCGCCGTATTTCCACAACGGCTTCGCCGCGTCGCTGACGGACGTCGTCGATTTCTACAACACCCGGTTCGCGATCAACATGGACGATCGCCAGAAGCGCGACATGGTGGCGTTCCTGCGTTCGCTGTGAGCTGGCCGCCGCAGACGAAAGGCCCGCTTCCTGCGCGGGCCTTGTCGTCTCGCTCAACTACGCATCAGCGATCGGTGAGTGCCAACCGCTGCCCGTTGTCGAGCACGATCTCACGCCCGGCCATCAGGTCGTTGTAGCGTTGCTCGCCCAGGGCGTGGACGAACTTGCGACGTGCCCAGTCATACGACGTGAGGTACTCCGGATAGGCCGTATGGGCGCCGACGACCATCTGTACCTGGCGCTCGGTCAGGCCAGTCACCGTCGCCAGGTCGCTGAGCTTCGCAACCGGCGCGACGGCGAAAGCCGCGCCAGGGCTCGTAGCGATCAGCAGTAAGCACATTGTCAGTTTCCTATTCATGGCGTACCTCCAGGGAAGGTTTGGTCCGAATGGACCACCGGAGAGGGGAAAGATTCCGGCACTGGAACAATCCCGCGTATGCCACTTGCTCACCAGTCCGCAAAGTCAGTGTGCCAATACGCACAGAAGCGCAGCAATGCCGTTGTCGCGCTCAAGATCCTGTAGAAGCGCGGCCGCTGTCTTCGAGAATGTTACTGGCCCGTACACGGCATCGCGTATCCTCGATCACAGCGCAGGCAACCGCGGAATCCGGGGCAAATGACCGTTTCATCGACACCGCCACGGCCGGTTACCGATGCCTATGCCGTGCCCCCGCTGCCACCGCAGGCGCCGCAGGCTAGCGTGCGCGCATGGGAGCGCGGGCTTGCGCGCGGGTTGCTGCGCCTGTCGGGCTGGAAGATCCATGGCGTGCCGCCGGATGTGCCAAAGGCCGTCATCATCTTCGCGCCGCACTCGTCCAACTGGGACGGGCTCTGGATGTACTGCGCAACGACCGCGATCGGCCTCGCGGTCAGCATCATGGGCAAGCCGGTGTTGTTCAAGGTTCCGGTGCTCGCCTCGATCCTGCGGCGTTATGGCGGCTTCCCCGCCAGCGAAGGCCCCGACAACCCGGTGCTGGACCAGGCCGTCAAGCTGTTCGATGCCGGCGACCGGTTCTGGTACGCGCTCGCTCCGGAAGGAACGCGCAAACCCGTGACGCGCTGGAAGATCGGCTTCTGGAAGATTGCCAAGGCCAGCGGCGTGCCCATCGTGCCTGTCTACCTGCATTACCCCGACAAGGTGATCGGCATCGGCCCGGTGTTCCACCCCGGCGACGACATGCGCGCGGACATCGAACAATTGCGCGCGTTCTATCGTCCATGGCAGGGCAAGCACCACGGCATCGAATAGCGATTCGTACCCACAAAAAAAACCCCGCCGAGGCGGGGCTTTTTGTTTTTCGCTTATCACGTATCGCCGGGTGGATTAGAAATCCATACCGCCCATTCCGCCCATGCCACCGCCGCCGCCACCCATGGCCGGCTCGTCCTTCTTCGGCAGCTCGGCCACCATCGCTTCGGTGGTGATCATCAGGCCGGCGATCGAGGCCGCGTTCTGCAGCGCCGAACGGGTCACCTTGGTCGGGTCGAGGATGCCCATCGCGACCATGTCGCCGTACTCGCCGGTCTGCGCGTTGTAGCCGTAGTTGCCGGTGCCTTCCTTGACCTTGTTCAACACCACCGACGGCTCTTCACCGGCATTGGCGACGATCTCGCGCAACGGCGCTTCCATCGCGCGCAGGGCGATCTGGATGCCGTGGTTCTGGTCTTCGTTGGCGCCGACGATCTTGCCGACCGCGGTCAATGCACGGATCAGGGCAACACCGCCGCCCGGAACCACGCCTTCTTCCACTGCAGCGCGGGTCGCGTGCAGAGCGTCTTCCACACGTGCTTTCTTTTCCTTCATCTCGATCTCGGTGCTCGCGCCGACCTTGATCACCGCAACGCCGCCGGCCAGCTTGGCCACGCGCTCCTGCAGCTTCTCCTTGTCGTAGTCCGA
>JANMAO010000200.1:0-6973 GCA_031359875.1 Lysobacter sp. | reverse complement strand
GGTCATCGACGGGTACATCGGCGGCAGCCGCGACGGCGCGCCGGGGCTTGGCTACTACGCGATCGTGTTCGTGCTGGACCTGGTGTTCGGCTTGTTCGCCAGCATGATCGCGATGTGGTTTTCGCGGCATCGCGAATTCCGTGCCGACGCCGGAGGCGCCGCGCTTGCCGGACGCAACAAGATGATCGCGGCACTCGAACGCCTGGCGCAGAACCATGGCCAGAGCACGTTGCCCAAGCAGGTTTCAGCCTTCGGAATCAGCGGCGGTAACGGTGGCGGCTTGCGGCGTTTGCTGATGAGTCACCCGCCGCTGGAGGAACGCATCGCCGCACTGCGCAGCTTGCAGATCGACGGCAGCGCGATGCGGCAGGGCGTGGTGGCGTAACCGTCATGCCATCGTCGTTCATTGCTGATCTTGTGGAGCGGAGCTTGCTCCGCTGCCTTGTCCGGGAGCAAAACAGCGGAGCAAGCTCCGCTCTACAGGGGCCGTCGCGAGCCTACTCGAAGTCGTAATTCATCTCCGGTCCCGCAGGCGCGAGGAAATGTCCTTCGACGTAATCGACTCCGCTGGAGAACAGGATCGACATGCTGGCTGCATCCTGCACGAATTCGGCGATGCTGCGGATGCCCAGGCTGCGCGCCTTGGTCGCGATCTCGCGGATGCGCTGCTGGTTGCCGCTGTTTTTCGCCAGGTCTTCCATGAAGCTGCGGTCGAGTTTGAGGAACGCCGGGTCGAAGTGCGAAAGCAGCTGGAACGAATCCAGTCCGACGCCGAATTGTTCCAGCCCCACCCGGCAATTGTGGCGGGCGACCGCGCCTGCAAACTCCTGCGCTGCACGCAGATGGGTGAACACCTTGGCTTCCGGCAATTGCAAGACCAGATGCTCACCGCTGACGCCATGCTCGGCTAGCTTCTCCCCGACATAGCGGGCGAGGCTGTCGTCGGCCAGCGAGGCTTGTGTGATTTTCACCAACAGCGTGGTCGGCTGTCCGGCGCGCATGCGCTGCCCGATCACGTCGATGGCGTGTCCTACCACCCAGCGGTCGATTTCCCAAAGCAGGCCATGTTCTTCGGCGATCTGCAGGAAGCTTACCGGTGGAACCATTTCACCCGAGCCGGCATCCAGCCGGATATAGGTCTCATAGGTGGCGCCCGGCTCGCCCTGCAGGTTGATCACCGGCTGGTAATAGAGCACGAAGCGATCGTGATCGAGGGCATCGCGCAGGCGCGTGACCCAGGCCTGGATGCGCTCTTCCTCGGCGCGATCGACAGCGCTGGGATCGAAGATCTCGAACCGGTTGCCGCCCACGCCGATCGACGACTGCACGCCGTGGTTGGCCTTGGCCAGCACTTGCGTGACGCTCGCGATCTTTTCGCCGATCTGTACGCCACCGATGCTGGCGGTAATAGCGCTGGAGCGACTCCCGATCTCGAACACATGCGAGGCAAATGCCTCGCGGATGCGTTCGGCCAAGGCCATGGTGGCAACATGGTCGGCACGGACCAGCACTGCCAGGCTGTGCTCGCCGAAGCGCGCGGCCAGCGCCTCGCCGTCCGTGGACGCGCTGTCGAGCACACTGCGCAATCGCTCGGCGATCGCCGCCAGGATTGCATCGGCCGAATCCAGTCCGATCTCCTGCAGCAGGCGCTGGTAATGATCCGGCTCGAGCAACAACAGGCCATGCTGGCCCTGGTTCTGCGCGGCGCTGGCGACGGCATCTTCCAGCGCACGCAGGAAGGTTGGACGGTTGAGCAGGCCGGTGACCTGGTCGCGCTGGCGCAGCTCCTCGACTTCGCGCGCAAGTTCGGGATCGGTTTCCTGGCGCCGGAACACCACTTGCAGGCACGGCTCGCCTTCATACAGCGCGGGTGTGAATTCCATGACCGCGGGAAAGGCATTGCCCGCGGAATCGCGGGCTTCCAGCTCGTATCGGGGCGGGGGCGCATCGCCCTTGCTCAGCGATTTCAACAGCTTCTTGAAGCCCTCGACATGCTGCGGCGCGACCAGGTCGAGCAGCGACATGCCTTCGATGTCGTCGAAGGATTCGTAACCGAACATTTCCAGGTACGCGCCGTTGGCGCGGATGTGCATGCCCTCATGGACGTACGCGATCGGCTCGCGCGAAGATTCGATCAGGGCGTCGCAGCGGCGTTCGGTCTCGCGCACCTGGGCCTCGAGCCGGCGCAGCGCGCGGCGCGTTTCCAGGTCCGCCCATTCAATGCGCACCGCAGCGAGCAGTTGCTGCGGCATGTGGCGCAGGGCGATGCGACGGACGCCGGCGGTAATCGCCTGGCTCATGCTGGTCTCGTCGACGCGGTCGGCGACAGCGATCACCGGCAGGTCCTTGCCGCTGGACTTCACCAGTTGCAGCACTTCATCCATAGGCACGCCGCTGGACTGTTGGGCGGCCAGCACGAGGTCGATCACCTGCGCTCCGAGCATGGTCCCCAGCTCGGCGGCTGACGCCGGGCGCAGCGGACGCACGGCGATCCCGGCATTGCGCATGGCGCTGACAATCGCCTCCGCGTCCTCGACGCTGTCGTCGACGATCATCAGGCGCAACGCGGTGTCAGGACCATTCTGCATTCAGCTCTCCGTTAGGGGCGGTTTCTACACGATGGCCGTCATTGCGTCCAATAAGACGCACTGCGCCCAAACAGCCATCGTCAAATCAGGACATCTGCCAATCAACCAATCGACAACGGACGCTTGCCAGAGTCCCCGGCCATTTCGCGCACCAGCCTGGGCACCAGGTAGCCTGACAGGCGCGCCGACAAGGCCGCGTGCAGTGACAGGGCAGTGGCGTCGGAAACCTCGAAATGTGCGGTACCCGCCACGCGGTCGAGCTGATGCAGGTAATACGGCAGCACGCCCGCTACGTATGCACGCTCGGACAACGCAGCCAGCGCCTCGACTGAATCATTCACCCCCCGCAGCAGCACTGCCTGGTTCAACAGCAGCACCCCGGCCCGGCGCAGGCGGTCCAGCGCGGCATCGACGGCGGCGTCGAACTCGTTGGCATGGTTGGCATGGACGACGACCGCGACCGGCCAAGGCAGCGCGCCGAGCCACGCCAGCAGCTCGGCATCTACCCGCTCGGGCAGGACGACCGGCAGGCGGCTATGGATGCGCAGGCGCTTGATGTGGGGGATGCCGGCGAGGGCGGCGGTGAGTTCGGCCAGCTTGGCGGTGGCCAGCGACAGCGGATCGCCGCCGGAGAGGATCACTTCGTCGATCGTGGTGTCGGCATGGATTGCTTCAATGGCGGCTTGCCAGCCATCCCGGGTGGCGGTTTCCTCGCCGTACGGAAAGTGCCGACGGAAGCAATAGCGGCAGTGCACCGCGCACGCACCGGTGGTCACCAGCAGCGCACGGCCGCGATATTTTTGCAGTACGCCAGCCGCGGTGCGCGCGGCGCCGTCGCCGACCGCGTCCAGCCCGAAGCCGGGGACAAGCCGCTCCTCGTCATCCAGCGGCAGCACCTGGTGCAGCAGCGGGTCGTTCGGATCGCCGTGGCGCATTCGGGTGACGAAACCGCGTGGCACCCGCAACGGAAACTGTGCCGCGGCAGTATCGGAAATGCGCCCGGCCAGCGATTCCAGGCCCAGCAGCCCCAGCAATTCGCGCGGATCGCGCACCGCCTCGCGCCACAGGCGCTTCCAGTCTGAGCGGGACTCGATACTCGCTGGCTGCTTGGGCCTCGATCCGTCTGCCAAGACGGGATGCGCAAGCGGCAGGGTGAGTGGGTTCGCAGTAGTGGGTATCATGTCGCGTCTTCATCCAGCCGGCCCGGATACACGGGGTTGCCGGTCATCCAATCCCATAGTTTAGCCGCCCTGCTTGGCGGCCCCGCAGGAGCCTCCATGGCCAGCTACGGCCTGAACGACGTCAAGAACGGGCTCAAGATCCTCGTCAACAGCGAGCCGTGCGTCATCACAGAGACGGAATACGTCAAGCCCGGGAAGGGCCAGGCCTTCACCCGGATCAAGTACCGCTTCATCAAGTCCGGCCGCGTGGTCGAGATGACGATGAAGGCCACCGACAACCTCGAGGGCGCCGATGTGATCGACACCGACATGCAGTTTCTCTATGCGGACGGCGAGCACTGGCATTTCATGCAGCCGGAGAGTTTTGAGCAGGTGCAGGCCGACAAAGCCGGCGTCGGCGATGCCGCCAACTGGCTCAAGGGCGAGGAGGACTGCATCGTGACCCTATGGAACGGCACCCCGATCCAGGTGACTCCGCCGAACTTCGTCGAGCTCAAGATCGTCGAGACCGACCCCGGCGTGCGTGGCGACACCTCCGGCGGTGGCGGCAAGCCGGCGACGCTGGAAACCGGCGCGGTAGTGCGGGTACCGCTGTTTGTCGGCCAGGATGAAATCATCAAGGTCGATACCCGCTCGGGCGAATACTTCTCGCGAGTCAAGTGAGCCGATGACACCGGGAACCGCGGAGTCCTGCGACCTGCAGGCTTGTGACCTACTCATCGAAGCCGGCTTCGTGGTGCCGGTGCAGCCGCACGGTGCCGTGCTGGAAGACCACGCCGTCGCCGTGAAGGACGGCGTGATCGTCGCACTGCTTCCAATCGCCGAGGCACGCACGCGCTTCATCGCCGGGGAAGTCGTGTCGCGTCCGGACGGCGTGCTGATCCCGGGGCTGGTCAACGCCCACGTCCACAACCCGATGACGCTGATGCGTGGCGTTGCCGACGACCTGCCATTGATGCAATGGCTGCAAGGCCATATCTGGCCGCTGGAAGCACAGCTGCTTGCACCGGATTTCGTCGGCGACGGCATTTCGCTGGCGATCGCCGAGATGCTGCGTGGCGGCACCACCTGCTGCAACGAGAATTATTTCTTCCCCGACGTCCAGGCCGCAACCTACAAGCATTGGGGATTCCGTGCACGGATCGGGCTGCCGATCATCGACTTTCCGTCGGCGTGGGCGCGCAGCGACGACGAATATTTCGATCGCGCCACCGAAGTCTACGACCAGTGGCGCAACGATCCGCTGGTCGCGATGGCGTTCGCGCCACACGCGCCCTATACGGTGTCGGACGCTAATTTCGAGCGCCTGCGCATGCTGTCCGACCAGTTGGACCTGCCGGTGCATTGCCATGTGCATGAAACCGCGCACGAGGTGGCGGAGTCGCAACACAAATATGGCCAGCGACCACTCGCGCGGCTCGATCGGCTGGGTCTGGTCAACGATCGCCTGATCGCCGTACACATGACCCAGCTCACCGATGCGGAAATCGCGTTGTGTGCCGAGCGTGGCGTGTCGGTGGCGCACTGTCCGGAATCCAACCTCAAGCTGGCATCGGGGTTCTGCCCGACGGCGAAACTGCAGCGCGCCGGCGTCAATCTCGCCATCGGCACCGACGGTGCTGCCAGCAACAACGACCTCGACATGTTCGGCGAGATGCGCACCGCGGCGTTGCTGGCGAAAGCCGTGGCGGACGACGCATCCGTGCTCGATGCGGCAACGACGCTGCATGCCGCCACGCTCGGCGGGGCGCGCGCGCTCGGCTTCGAGCATCTGGTCGGCTCGATCGAGCCCGGCAAGCAGGCCGACCTCGCCTTCGTTGATCTGGCGCAGGTCGAAACCCAGCCACTGCACCATGTCATTTCGCAGCTGGTCTACGCCTGCGGTCGCCAACAGGTGAGCGATGTCTGGATCGCCGGCCGGCGCAAGTTGCGCGAACGGGTATTGGTGGATATGGATCCGGCTGCACTGGTTGCCAACGCACGGCAATGGCGCGAGCGCGTCGCCGCGATCAAGGTGCCGCAATGAACAACGTCCGCGACGACAACTTCTCGCAATCCGAGCTCGACAAGTTCAACGAACTCGCGCATCGCTGGTGGGACCCGGAAGGCCCACAGAAGGCGCTGCATGCGCTGAACCCGGCACGGCTGGGCTACGTGGCGGAGCGCGTGACATTGCCCGGCGCGCGAGTGCTCGACGTCGGTTGCGGCGGCGGTCTGCTCAGCGAGGCGCTGGCGCGGGAAGGCGCCAAGGTCATTGCGATCGACCTTGCTCCGGATCTGTTGAAAATCGCAAAGCTGCATGGACTCGAATCGTACGTCCAGGTCGACTACCGGCTGACGTCAATCGAAGTGCTTGCAGCGGCGGAGCCCAACCGCTACGACGCGATCACCTGCATGGAAATGCTGGAACACGTGCCGGATCCGGCCTCGATACTCGCTGCCTGCGCCACTCTGCTCAAGCCGGGTGGGCGTTTGTTCGTGTCGACGTTGAACCGCACGCCGGCCGCTTTTGCGCTGGCGATTGTCGGGGCTGAGTACATCGCACGATTGCTGCCGAAAGGAACGCATCAATACCGCGACTTCATCAAGCCGTCCGAACTTGCCGCATGGCTGCGCGACAGTGGCCTGCAGATGGAGGACGTCAGTGGCCTGTTGTACGAGCCTTGGCGCAATGCCGCGCGAATTTCCGCGCGCACCGATGTGAACTATCTCGTCTGCGCGCTGAAACCGGCATGACCATCGGGATGTTCCCGAAGCTGGTGCTGTTCGATCTCGACGGTACCCTGCTCGATAGCGCGCCAGATTTCGTGGCCACGATCAATGTCATGCGCGCCGAGCGCGGTGAATCCGAAATGTCGGCCCAGATGTTGCGACCGCATGTCTCGAAAGGTGCGCGTGCAATGCTTGCGGCGGGATTTCCGCAACTCGACGTGGATGCGCGCGAAACCATGATCCCGATGTTTCTCGAGATCTATCAGCACGAACTCGCGCGACACGGCACGGCGTTCGACGGCATCGAAGCGTTACTCGCTGCGATCGAAACGGCCGGCAGCCGCTGGGGCATCGTCACCAACAAACCCGAATATCTCGCCCGGCGACTGCTGCCACTGCTCGGCTGGGACACGCGTTGCGCGGTACTGGTCGGCGGCGACACGCTGCCGGTGCGCAAGCCTGATCCGCTGCCGTTACTGCATGCCGCGCAGC
>JANMAO010000113.1:0-9040 GCA_031359875.1 Lysobacter sp. | reverse complement strand
CCGAGCTGGCAGATGGCGATCGACGAAGGCCACCTGCCGGTGTTCCGCGGCATGCAGCTGAGCGAGGACGACCAGCTGCGTGCGGACCTGATCCAGCAGTTGATGTGCCAGGGCGAGATCCCGATCGATGCGCTGGAGCGCCGTTACGCGATCGATTTCGACCAGTATTTCGCGCAGGCGCTCGAGCGCATGCAAGCACTTGTGGACGACGGCCTGGTCCGGCGGGAACCGCATCGCATCGTGGTGACCAGGCAAGGCCGGCTGTTGCTGCGTAATATCGCCATGTGCTTCGACCGATACCTCGACCAATCCGCCGTGGTGACCATGCCGCGTTTTTCCCGCGCGATCTGAGCCCGCCATGCCGGGCGTGCTTGAACGGGGCCAGCTTGAACGGGGTGCGGCCGGCTGCATGAGCGAACCAGCATTTCCACGCGTCGACCACCGCACGCTCGCCGACGACGGCGACGCGCTGCATTTCTGCTCGACCTGTGCGTTCTCGCAAGCGTGCCTGTCGCATGGCATGGACAAGAGTGCGCTGATGGACCTGCACGTCCTGGTCGAACATGTCGGCCCGCTGCATGCTGGTGACCATGTGTTTCGCGAAGGCGATCCGTTCGAGGCGATCGCTGCGGTCCGCGCCGGTACGGTCAAGACCTATGTCGTCGACCGCGATGGACGCGAACATGTGCTGGGATTCCATCTGCCCGGCGAGGTCATCGGCCTCAACGCGATCGACGGCGCGCATTACCCGTGCAATGCGGTCGCGCTTGACACGGTGATGCTGTGCCGGTTCTCGTTCCCGAAAATATCGTTGCTCGCCGCGCGCCTGCCCGGCCTGCAACAGCATCTGTTCCGGCTGCTCAGCCGAGACATCGGCAATGCGTCGTTGCTATCCGGCGACTGGACCGCCGACCAGCGCATGGCGGCGTTCCTGATCGGCCTGTCGCAACGGCTGGCAGCGCGCGGCTTTGCTGCAGATCGGTTCCAGCTGACGATGGCGCGGACCGACATCGCCAACTACCTGCGGCTTGCACCGGAAACCGTCAGCCGTGTACTCAAGCGCTTCCAGGACGAAGGGCTGCTGAAGGTCGATCGGCGCGAAGTCGAACTGGTCGACCGCGGCAAGCTCGAAGCCCTGGCCGCTCCGGTGCTGCGCAACTGAGCCACGCGCGATCGCGTGACGCGCCGGTCACGTCGCCGCCGACACCAGGACCCGCAAGCAGATCGCGCCACTTGACCTGAGTCATGGCGGCACGATTGGGCCACAACCAAGATGGCGGCATCCAGACTGGAGACCGTCCATGAACCCATCCATGAGTAATACCCGCAAGCTATGGCTGGCGTTGGCCGTACTGCTGATCGCGTCATTCGCCGTGCTGTTATGGGCGGGAGGCGAGATTTTCCGCGCCGCACCGCCGATCCCCGAGCAGGTCGTCGCGCGCGATGGTGCCGTCGTCTACACGCGTGCCGATATCGAGGAAGGCCGCGAGGTCTGGCAATCGATGGGCGGCATGCAGCTGGGCTCGATCTGGGGCCACGGCGCCTATGTCGCCCCCGACTGGAGCGCGGACTGGCTGCATCGCGAGGCCACCGAGGTGCTCGACCTGTGGGCACGTCGCGACGGCGGCATGGCGACCTATGCCGAGTTGCCGGTCGAGCAGCAGGCCGCGTTGCGTGCGCGCCTGCAAGCGATGATGCGGGCCAACACCTACGACCCTGCAACCAAAACCATCACGCTGACCCAGGATCGCGTCATTGCGTTGTCCAATGTTGCCGCGCACTACGAGAGCCTGTTCGGCAACGATCCGGCGACCGCGGCCCTGCGCGAAGCCTATGCAATGAAGGACGGCACGGTCGATACGATCGAGCACCGGCGCGCGCTGACCGCGTTCTTCTGGTGGACGGCGTGGGCGGCGACGACCGAGCGTCCGGACAACGGCGCCAGCGCATCCAACGCCGGCGTGTCGAGTGACAGTGCGTTTGCCAACGGCGTGCTCGCCAGCAAAAAGATCACCTACACCAACAACTGGCCGAGCGAACCGCTGGTCGGCAACGTACCGCCACCCGCATTGTGGTTGTGGTCGGTCTTCAGCGTGCTGTTCCTGATCGCGGCGATCGCCGCGCTTGGCTGGCATTACGCGGTCAGCCACGGTCGCGCCGAGGAACCGCACACGATCCCGGCGACGGATCCGTTCGCACTGCTGCGGATCACCCCGTCGATGCGCGCGACCGCGAAATATTTCTGGGTGGTGCTGGCGCTGTTCCTGGCCCAGATCCTGCTCGGTGCGATCACCGCGCACTTCCAGGTCGAGGGTCAGAAGGCCTACGGATTCGCGTTGTCTCAATACCTGCCCTACTCGCTCTCCCGCACCTGGCATACGCAATTGGCGGTGTTGTGGATCGCGACTGCATGGATTGGGACCGGCCTGTACATCGCGCCTGCGTTGTCGGGGCATGAACCGAGATTCCAGCGGTTTGGCGTCAACGCGCTGTTCGTCTGCCTGCTGATCATCGTGGTCGGCTCGTTCGCCGGCCAGTGGTTTGCGGTGATGCAGAAACTGGGCCTGAAGTACAACTTCTGGTTTGGCCACCAGGGCTGGGAATACGCCGACATGGGCCGCTTCTGGCAGTGGTTCCTGTTCGTTGGCCTGCTGCTGTGGGTGACCCTGGTCGGCCGCGCGCTGTGGCCGGTGCTGCGTGGTCCGGCAAACGCATCGAAGTCGATCGTCGGCCTGTTGTTCTTGTCGACGGTCGCGATCGGGCTGTTCTACGGCGCGGCGCTGATGTGGGGCGAGCACACCCACATCTCCGAAGTCGAGTACTGGCGCTGGTGGCTGGTGCACCTGTGGGTCGAAGGCTTCTTCGAAGTGTTCGCGACCGCGGTGATGGCGCTGATCTTCACCCGCCTCGGCCTGATCAAGACTTCGGTGGCGACCACGGCGGTGCTGTTCGCGACGATCATCTTCATGGCCGGCGGCGTACTCGGCACCCTGCACCATCTGTACTTCGTCGGCATGCCGACATCGGTGGTCGCGCTCGGCGCGAGCTTCAGCGCGCTGGAAGTGGTGCCGCTGGCCTACATCGGTTTCGAGGCGTACCACACCTGGAAACTTGGCAAGGTCACGCCATGGATGGCGCGTTACAAATGGCCGGTGCTGTTCTTCATCGCAGTCTCGTTCTGGAACCTGGTCGGCGCCGGCCTGTTCGGTTTTCTGATCAACCCGCCGCTGTCGCTGTACTTCATGCAGGGCCTCAACCTGACCGCGCTGCATGGCCACACCGCGCTGTTCGGCGTGTACGGCATGCTCGGCATCGCGCTCATGCTGTTCTGCCTGCGCGGATTGCGTGGACAGATGGTGTGGGACACGCGGCCGCTGAAGGTGTCGTTCTGGTGCCTCAACATCGGCCTGACGATGATGGCGCTGTTCACCCTGCTGCCGCTGGGCATCCTGCAGCTGCTGGCCGTGATCGAGCATGGCTATGCGTATGCGCGTTCGGCCCAGTTCATGCAGCAGCCGATCGTGAAGCTGCTGATCTGGATGCGCGTTCCGGGCGACACGATCTTCAGTGTCGGTGCGCTGTCGCTGTCGTGGTTCGTGCTGCGGTTGTGGATCGCGCCGATGCGTGAGCCGGTACTGCCGGGCGTGACGGAAGCCACGCGCCGTTGATCCAGCGTCCGTCCGCAGACACGGGGCGGCCAAGTGCCGCCTCCGTTTTTCTCTTCTCCCGACCATGTTTCCTGGGTTTGTCAAGTGGCGTTTCCCGTCAGCCGTGACGACGCGTTAAGAAAGCGCCCAAGGCGATCGTTACTCTTGACCTCGTCGATAGATGGGATCACCAGCGGTGATCAAATTTTGGCCAGGGTAAATAGCCCGGACCTTCGCTATCGTTCCGAAAGATTCCCGACGGCGGGCGCCTGATGCGATGCATCGGGGCAATGCCCGCGTATCTGCTAGCCCTGCTGCATCGCATTACAAAAAGGAAATATTAATGAAACCAACGAAAAGCGCTTCCAGAATGCGAAATCTGTCGATGGCAATCATGCTGGCCGCAGCTGCGTTCGGCACGTCATTCGCCGCAATCGCCGGCCAGGCACCAGTTGATCTTGGAACCGCGGGTACTTTCGCAATTCTGTCAAAAACGGGAGTGACAGACGTTTATGCATCTGCAGTGACGGGAAATGTAGGATCCAGTCCAATCACCGGCGCTGCCATTCTGGTGACGTGTACAGAAGTGTCGGGAATGATTTTCTCAGTCGATGCGGCAGGTCCCCTTCCGTGCACGGTGAATGCCGCCCCATTCCTGACCTTGGCTGTCCTCGACATGGAAGTTGCGTACCAAGATGCTCAAGGACGCTCATCGCCCGATTTTACTGAAGTCGGCGCTGGCGAGATTGGTGGACTGACACTCCGCCCTGGCCTCTACAAGTGGGGCACTGGGGTCATGATCTCAAACGATGTGACGCTCAATGGCGGCCCGAATGATGTCTTTATCTTCCAGGTCGCGGGAACGTTGCTTCAGGCCAGCGCGACGAGGGTGACCCTGACCGGAGGCGCACAAGCCAAGAACGTTTTCTGGCAGGTCGCCGGCGGCGTGGCTATTGGGACGACCGCACACTTTGAGGGAATCGTGCTGGCTAAAACCAATGTCGCCGTAAAAACGGGCGCATCGGTGCAAGGCAGATTACTGGCGCAGACTGCCGTTACCCTGCAAATGAATGCTGTCACCCAGCCTGCCCCATAAGGCTGACTGGAGAAAGCCTTGTCGGGCGCGCCTTGGCGCTTCGCGCAGTGACGCGGACCGGCGTCGCCGCCACCGGCTGCGGGGGCTGAACCCCAAGCCAGCAGTGACAAGGAACAAAAAAAGGACCCGCAAGGGTCCTTTTTCTTGCGGGCGGTTGTTGCCGATGCCACGCGTACGGCGCTGCTGACCTGGATCAAGGTAACGTTCGCGTCGACAGCCCAGACTGGCGCCATGAAACCAATTTCGCTGTCCGCGCCGCTCAAGCTGTCACCACGCCTGCTCGCCCGCACGCCGCACCGGCTGATGTTCTTCATCGGTGCAAGCAACCTGATGCTGGCGATGGCGTGGTGGGCAGCGTGGCTGTTGAGCACGCGCTGGCCGCTGTTCGCGATGCCGCAGCCGACGCCCTATGCAGGCTGGCTGCATGCGTTCGTGATGCAGTACCAGATGCTGCCGAGTTTCTTCTTTGGCTTCCTGCTCACGACGTTCCCGCGATGGATGGGTTTGCCCGACATCGCGCGCTGGCGTTACCTGCCCGTAGGCTTGGGCCTGTTCGGCGGACAAGTCGCGACCTTGCTTGGTGCCCTGGGCTGGGAGGCCGGCATCGTCGTCGGTCTGCTGATGACGCTGGCGGGCTGGCTCGCCGGCGTGACCGCGCTCGCCCCACTGCTATGGCGCGAGAAAGGCAGCACGTGGCACGCGCGTTCGTGCTTCGCAGCGTTGTGCCTGGGCTTGATCGGCCTGGTGGCATGGACCGCGTTCGTGCTCGGCGGATCGCCATTGTGGGCGTTCGCGAGCATCAAGATCGGCACCTTCGGGCTGCTGCTGCCGGTGTATGTGACGGTTGCGCACCGCATGTTCCCGTTCTTCGCCGGCAGTGTTGTTGTCGACTACAAGCCGTGGCGACCGCTGTGGCTGTTGGGCGTGTTCTGGGCACTCGCGATGCTGCATCTCGCACTGGAGCTGCTGCACGGTTACCGCTGGCTCTGGGTTTCCGACCTGGCGTTGCTTGCGCTGACGGCAACCCTGCTGTGGCGCTGGTGGCCACGCGGTCCGAAGCCGGGAATCCTCACCGTGCTGTTCCTGGGACTCGCATGGTTGCCGATCGCTTTCGCGCTGTTTTCGGCGCAGTCGCTGGCGTACTCCGCCACTGGCATGTTCTGGCTCGGCCGTGCACCGGCGCATGCGCTGTTCATTGGTTTCTTCGGCAGCGTGCTGATCGCGATGGTGACGCGCGTGACCCAGGGACATTCCGGGCGCCCGTTGGTGATGCCGCGCGCGGCGTGGTTCGCGTTTATCGGGATCCAGCTGGTCGCGCTGCTGCGCATCACCGCCGAACTCGCACCGGACAGCATGGCCTGGCAGGCGATCGCCGCCTGCGGCTGGCTGCTGGCCTTCGCGCCGTGGGTCGCGCGCATCGGCCGCATCTACCTGGCGCCACGCGCGGACGGCAGACCGGGATGAGCAGCGGCCTGATCGAGTTCTATCCGCAGATCAAATCAGTTCACATCGCCTGCGTCGTCGCCAGCGGATCGCTGTTCGCAATCCGCGGCGCGGCCGTGCTGTCCGGCGCGCGTTGGCCGCTGGCGTTGCCGGTGCGCTGGCTCAGCTATGCGATCGACACGACGTTGCTGACCGCGGCGCTGATGCTGCTGACGATCCTGCCGTGGGCGATGTTTGGCAACGGCTGGCTGGCGACCAAGCTCACGCTGATTGTCGTCTACGTGGTGCTGGCGACGTTCGCGTTGCGGCACGCACGCACCCGCAGGGCACGCGCGGGTTTCTACGTCGCGGCACTGCTGACGTTCGCCTTCGTCATCACCATCGCGCTCGCGCACCATCCCCTCGGGATCTTCTTCCACTGGTTTGGTTGAAGTACTCGACGTCATGCGCCGCGATGCGACGCGCGTTTCGGTCGATGGCGCGTCGATCACGCTCCGGGTTGATCAGGGTCAATGTGGTCCGCGGGCGTGGCACCTAGCCTGTCGATACCGCCTGGTGCCGGAGCACCGCTGCATGGACATGTCCATTCCCATCCCAATCGATCGCGATCCCAATCGCAATCCCGATCGCGACCCGGATCGCGACCCGGATCGCGCAATCCTCGATGCCTGTTTCCTCGGGCCATACGGCGAGAACGACACCCTGCTGGAGAAACTTGTTGTCGAGGGCCTGCGCGACCACGTGTACTGGCGCCGCAACTTCCATCCCGAGGATCCGCCGGCGATCCCGACGCATGCGGCGCAGCACCCGGACTACCAGGCCTTCGAGGCACGTCTGCGCCGTGAGCTCCACCAGTTGTCTGCCGCACTGAAGAAGTCGGTGCCGTTCCACAGTCCGCGCTACATGGGACACATGGTGTCCGACCTGCTGCTGCCGGGACTCGCGGCGCAGATCCTGACCCTGCCGTACAACCCGAACAATGTCAGCGAGGACGCCGCGCCGGTCACGGTCGACATGGAGGTGCAGGTCGGCCTGCAGCTCGCGCGGATGCTCGGTTATCCCGACGACCCGGCGCGCGCCGATTGCGCCTTCGGCCATCTGACATCGGGCGGCACGCTCGCGAATTACCAGGCGCTGCGACTGGCACTCGCGCTGAAGGCCTTTCCGGTCGCGCTGTGTGCCGCGCAGGTGCCGGAAATCGCGTTGCCCGAGGACGACTGGGCCGCGTTCAACCTCGGCCCGGATGCCGGCATCGCGCTGCTGGGGCAATGGCAAGCCTGGCTGGCGACGCAGAAGCACGATGAGCAAAAGCGTTGGCGCGAGCGCGTCGCGGCGCAACGCATCGAGCAGCTGGGTCTCGCCGGCTTCTTCGCCCGACATCCCGACCTGCGCGTGCCCAAGGTGCTCGCGCCGATCACAGCGCATTATTCCTGGAGCAAGGGCCTGAAGTTGCTGGGACTGGGTCGCGAGCAGCTGCAGTTGCTGCCTGCGACCGGCATGCGGCTGGATGCCAAGGCACTCGAAGAGGCACTCGAAGTTCATGCGCGTAACTCACAACCGGTGTTGCTGGTCGTGGCCGTGCTCGGCACCACGGAATACGGCACGATCGATCCGGTCGACGCGGTCGTGGCCGCGCGCGATCGCTGGCAACCACGCGGACTGGGTTTCGGCGTGCACGTCGACGCCGCCTGGGGCGGCTATCTCGCAACACTATTCCGCAATCCCGACGGCAGCCTGCGTCCACGCGAGGAAGTCGGTCGCGACTTCCGCCAGTTTCCGCAGCCCGAGGTCCATGCCGCCTTCGCCGCGCTCGGCCGGACCGATTCGATCACCGTCGACCCGCACAAGCTCGGCTACCTGCCCTACGGTGCCGGTGCCTTCATTTGTCGCGACCATCGCGCGATTGCGCTCCTCGCCGAGGAAGCCGATTACGTTTTCCATACGACGTCGGCCGACGACTACCTCGCGCGCTACCGCCACCTGGGTCAGTTCATCCCCGAAGGCTCGAAGGCGGGCGCGGCCGCCGCCGCGGTCCATGTCACGCACAAGGTGCTTCCACTCGACCATGCCCATTTCGGCCAGCTGCTGCGGCAGACGGTGCTCGCGGCCGAGGCCTTTCACGTGCGGGCACTGGAGTTCGCCCGCGACATCGGCGACGTCGCGCATGCGCTGGTGCCATTCGCGCCCGACAGCAATCTGGTCTGCCTTGCACTCAACCCCGTCGGCAATCTCGATGTCGCCAGCGCGAACGCATTCGTGCGCCGTCTGCACGACGAGCTGCGCTGCAATCCACGCCAACCGCTGCAACTCAAGCAGTTCTTCGGTTCGGTCACGACCCTGCGGCCCGAAGCGCTCGGTGCACACGAGCTGCAGCGAATCTTCGCCGCGGTCGGGCTCGATCCGGCGACGCTCGGTTGCCGTGACGACGAAATCGATGACGGCGGCGGCGATCGATTGGTGATCCTGCGACACACGCTGATGAACCCCTACCTGATCGATCATGAGAACGGCATCAGCTACATCGACCTGTATTTCGAACACCTCACCCGGCGCGTGCATGCGCTGCTGACCGGAGTCTGACGATGCCGCGCACCCTGTCCCAGGCCAGCACGCCATTCGAAGCGGTCGCCTCCATTGCCAACGGCGGGCGCGAATGGAACCGGCAGGCACTGCTGCGGTTGCGACAGGAAGCCGCGCGCTCCGCCGACACCCATCTGTTGCATCTCGAGTTCCCCGGATTTCCCGGCATCGGTTTCTATTTCAAGGACGAGGCCTCGCATCCGACCGGTAGCCTCAAGCATCGGCTCGCGCGCTCGCTGTTCCTGTACGCGCTGTGCAACGGGCGCCTGCAGGC
>JANMAO010000173.1:0-2278 GCA_031359875.1 Lysobacter sp. | reverse complement strand
GGCCGTCCCAGCGCCCGCGCACGCCGTCGAGCTTTTCGCTGATCCAATAATTGCCGACATCGACGTCGGACTTGTAGACCATCGGAAGCATCACCCGCGGCGGCGTCGCCGCCGGCGCAGGCAGCGGCGATAACAGGGCCGGCGACAGCAGGCACCACGATAACAACAGGGAAATCGCACGGAGATTCATGTCCTCGTCCTTGAGGTGGGCAGGCAGGTTGGCCAACGGCGCGATCGCGCCGTCATCCACGATCCCGTGTTCGACGCCTCGCCACTGTCGGCCGACGGGCCGGGACGCCGTCGGCGCATGCAGTGATGCAAGGTAGGGAAATGCCATGGCATGCGGCGGCGTCGAACTGCGACGCAAAATCAGCGCGCCATTGCCGGAAGTCAAATCGCGTGCCGCGAGCTCACACCAATGCGTCGATGCTCCCAGCCGCGTGCGCCGAGAACCGGTCGCGATACGCCGTCGGACTGATGCCGAGTTGGCGCTGGAACGCGCGCCGCAGCGTTTGCTCATCGCCATAACCGGCGGCCATGGCGATGCTTTTCAGCGGTAGTTCGGTTTCCTCCAAGGCTCGACATGCGGCTTCCATGCGCATGGCCTCGACGGTTTTTGCGGGTGTGCGGCCAAGCTTCGCGGCATACACGCGCGCGAACGTGCGCGGGGCCATGTTTGCCTGTTCCGCCAGGCGCTCCACGCTCAGGTCGCTGCCCAGGTGTGCGGCGATCCAGGCGTGCAGCTCGGCGAAGCGTCCGTCGTCGTGGGCCTGCGCCGCCAGCGGCACGCTGAACTGCGATTGCCCGCCCGAGCGCTTGATGAACATGACCAGTTGTCGCGCGGTATCGATCGCGACCTGATGGCCGAAGTCCTCCTCGATCAGCGCCAGCGTCAGGTCGATGCCGGCACTGACGCCGGCCGATGTCCAGATCGCGCCATCGCGGATGAAGATCTTGTCCGCATCGATCTGGATCGCCGGATACAGATCTCCCAGCCGCGTCACCCAATCCCAATGCGTGGCCACGCGGCGCCCATCCAGTTGTCCGGCCGCAGCCAGCAGGAACGCACCGGTACACACCGAACACAGTCGCCGCACGCTCGACGCGCGCTGTGCGATCCACGCCACCAGCGCCGCCGGCGCATGGAATTCATCGCCCTTGCAGCCGCCGGGCGCGATCAGCGTATCGATCGCCACACCCTCGAGCGTCGACAGCGCCACCGTCATCACCGGCAAGCCCGATCCGGTCGTGACCAGACCGCCGTCGACGGAGGCAACGATCGTTGCGTACAGCGGCGGGCCCTCGCCACTCGTGCTGCGCGCGGCCGTCGCCAGCGCCTGCAACGGACCGCACAGGTCGAGCAGGTTCATCTGGTCGTACGCCAGCAGGACGACGCGGCAGGGCTTGTTCGGAGTCATGGCCGTTTTCATGGCTGCGTTTTCATGGGCCGGCGTCATTGTGGCTGCTGCGACACGCGCAAGCATCACGCGCACGTCAATTGCGGAAGCCGGGATATTCGAAGTCCAGGGCGACGCCGTAAGCGGTCGACCTGCCATAGCGGACGGCGATTCCAGCCAATACCTGGTCGAACACGCGCGCCGACGGTGTCGCGTCGAACGTGGGCAACACCTGATTCACAGGTCGCGATCCACCGATGACGACGTCCGGCACCACGACCAGGCCATTGCGCGTGGTGATTGGCGCAGCGGATGCGGCCAGCGACAGCGCATGACTGCGGCCGGTGCGCGAGTAGGCGTCGGCGGTCAGCGCCAGCGCGATCTCGTCCACGCCCGCCGCGATCGGCACGCCGACGTGCTGCATCCCGTGCAAGTGCGGATTGAGCACCATGGTGGTTGCGAACGCGGTGAGGTTGCGGCCGAAATGCGGATGGAAGCGGTCGCTGTCGTGCTGGCTGCCCCATTCGGTGACTCCCAGTTGTTGCGCCAGCGCCGCGGCGCGCGCGTGGCCAGCGATCGCCTCCACCAGCGCCAGTGATGTCGGGATCGCGGCACTGATGCCGGCGCGGGAGACGATGTTGCCGTCGGCGACGTAGCGGACATTCTTGACCCAATGCGTGTCGGGATATTGTTTGGCGCGCAAGCCTTCGGTGGCCCAGTGTGCGGTCGCGCGATGGCCTTTCATCAGGCCACTGTTGGCCACCACCAAGGCGCCGTCGCAGATGCTGACGATGGTGCCGCCCTTGGCGCCTTGCGCGGCGATCCACGCCAGCAGCACCGGATCATCGCGTTTCACCACCGCCGGCACGATCACGTAATCA
>JANMAO010000106.1:0-4389 GCA_031359875.1 Lysobacter sp. | reverse complement strand
CGGTTTATGTGCCTGCTTGGCAGCCGCTTCGCCGCTGACGGTAAGGCCGCCATGCTTGCGCGGGCCGCCGCGGCCACGACCGCGATCCTCGCGCACGTTGTCGAAACGGCGCAGTTCGCGGCCTTCGTCGGCGGTGTTGTGGCCGCTGACATAACCGGGCGAGCGATGCTCGCCACCGACCTGCACGGTCGACTTCGCCGCCTTGCGTTGGCCGATCACGGGCTGCAGCGTCAGCGCCGATGGGGTGCCGTCCTCGAGTCCGAGTTCCCTGCGCAATGCTTCGACCCTGTCGGCCGCCACTTCCTGCGACTGTCCACGCAGCAGCGGCTGCGGCAGCTCGACCTTGCCGTAACGGATGCGCTTCAGGCGACTGACCTGGCAGCCCTGTGATTCCCACAAGCGACGCACTTCGCGGTTGCGGCCTTCCTTGAGCAGGACCCGGAACCAGTCGTGCCCGATTCCATCTTGCGCGCCGGTGCCGCCCATGCGTTCGACTTCGTCGAATTTGGCCGGGCCATCCTCGAGCGCAACGCCGCGCTGCAGCCGGTCAACCAATTTGTCGGAAACGGTCTCTTCGCCCTCGGGCGCACGCACCCGGCAGACGTATTCGCGTTCGACCTCGAACGACGGATGCATCATCGCGTTGGCGAGCTCGCCATCGGTCGTGAGCAGCAGCAGGCCGGTGGTGTTGATGTCCAGGCGGCCGATCGCGATCCAGCGCGCGCCCTTCAGTGCGGGCAGCGCTTCGAAGATGGTCGGGCGGCCCTCGGGATCCTCACGCGTGGTGACTTCGCCTTCGGGCTTGTTGTACATCAGCACGCGGCTGGGTTCGGTCAATGCGCTGGCGACGAAGGTGCGGCCGTCGATCTCGATCTTGTCGCCGCCGGTGATCGACATGCCGACCTGGGCGACCTCGCCATTGACCTTGACCAGCCCGTCGGCGATGCGCTGCTCGAGTGCGCGGCGCGAGCCGAGTCCGGCCTGCGCGAGGACCTTGTGCAGGCGTTCCTCCAAGCGTGGGGCTTCGGGCGTGGTGGTGTCGCTGTCGCGCTTGAGGGTCAGCGGACGACGTGGTTTCTCAGTCATGTGTGGCTCCGGTCGCTGTCGCCGTCTTCGGCGAGGGCGGTGTCATTGGATTCGTCTTGCGATTCGTCTGGGTTGAAGGCATCCGCGTCGTCGTCCTGCACATCGGCGGCGGGCGGGGTGGTGGTTTCGTCTTGTTCGTCTTGCGGTGCGGCATTGGTCGCGATATCACCGATCGGCATGCCTTCGGTCGGCATGCGGTCGCCCTCAAACTGCAGTTGCGGGTCGAGCTCGCCGATGTCCTTAAGCTCCGACAATGACGGTAGTTCGTCGAGCCGCTTCAAACCGAAGTAGTCGAGGAAGGTCCGGGTGGTGGCGAGCAGTTCCGGCCTGCCGGGCACGTCGCGATGGCCGACGACGCGGATCCACTCGCGCTCTTCCAGTGCCTTGATGATGTTGCTGTTGACCGCAACGCCACGGACCTGCTCGATCTCGCCACGGGTGATCGGCTGGCGATAGGCGATCAGCGCCAGTGTCTCGAGCGTGGCGCGGGTATAGCGAGTCTGACGCTCGGTCCACAACCGCGCGATCCAAGGGTGCACGTCGACCTTGACCTGGTAGCGGAAGCCGGACGCGAGTTCGACCAGCTCGACGCCGCGCTCGGCGCAGCCGGCCTGCAGGGTTTCCAGCGCCAACTCGACGCTGCCGTCGGGAGAGGGATCGTCGAGGGAGAACAGGGCGTGGAGCTGCACCAGCGCCAGCGGCTGGTTGGCGGCGAGCAGGGCAGCCTCGACGATGCGGGTGATGAGTTGTTGGTCCATCAGTTCAATCTTCAAGCCGGAAATGGAAGTTGCCGTTCGTCCTGAGCGTAGGGCCGCAGGCCCGAAGTCGAAGGACGTCAATCGAATTGTCCTTCGACTTCGGCGCGTTGCGCCTACGCTCAGGACGAACGGTGGGGTTACAAATCATCAGGTGATGAGCGGCAGCTTCAAACATCGTTCGCCGCATCGGCTTCGTCGTCGAACTCGCTCGACAACTCCAGCGCGGCGGGACTGCCTTCGCCGATGGCAAGCGACTTGACGTAAATGGTGGCCAGCGGAACGTCCTGCACCAGATCAAGCAGATGCTCCTTCGCCAGCTCCAGCAATGCGAGGAAGGTGACGACGACGCCAAGCTTGCCTTCCCGCGGCTCGAACAGCGATTCGAAGCGATGGAACTTGCCATCCTCCAGTCGCGTGAGCAGTTCACCCATGCGCTGGCGCACGCTGAGCGCATCGCGCTTGATCGCGTGCCGCGTGAACAGCTCGGCGCGCTTGAGTACGTCGTGCAGCGCGAGCAGCATTTCGCGCAGGTCGACCGGGGGCGGCAGCTTGACCGAGGCACGGTCGGGGACGAAGGCGCTTGCCGGAGTCGTGTCGCGATCCTGGCGGGGCAGGGCGTCGATATCCTCGGCCGCCTGCTTGAAGCGCTCGTATTCCTGCAGCCGGCGCACCAGCTCGGCGCGTGGGTCGCCTTCCTCGGGGTCGTCCATGGTCGATCGCGGCAGCAGCATCCGCGATTTGATCTCGGCCAGGATCGCGGCCATCACCAGGTATTCGGCGGCCAGCTCGAACCGAATCTCGTGCATGGCCTGGATGTAGGTGACGTACTGGCGGGTGATCTCGGCGACCGGGATGTCGAGGATGTCGAGGTTCTGGCGGCGGATCAGGTACAGCAGCAGGTCGAGCGGGCCTTCGAACGCGTCGAGGATGACTTCCAGTGCATCCGGCGGGATGTACAGATCCTGCGGAATCTGCAGCACCGGCTGGCCAAGCACCATCGCCAGCGGCATTTCATGCTGTTGGGGAGCATGCTGCTGGGAAGCATGCTGTTGCGGAGCATGCGTGGAATGCGTTTGTGATGTCGCGTCGGGCGCGGATTCGACTGTCATGCGTCAATGGTCGTGGAGCAGTGGCCGCTCTGGCCAGGCGGTGTCGCTGGAGCGCGCGTTTGTCGACGCGGCCGTGATTTCGCTTGCATGACGTCTGCAGCAACGTCGCAAGATTTAAATTCCCCTGACTCTATGCGCGAAGTGCACCGCGGGAGGCGGCGGACAGCGAGAAGGAGCGTCTTTACAGGGCCGCGGGGGCAGGTCGGTGGCTGGCAGCGGATCCGGTGCGACAAGGACTGGACCCAGGTCGCGTCGGAGCTTGGTGGCCGCTGCGATCCGGCCTCGAACAATGGACCCTAGGGTACGGGCTGCGCCGGAACGTGTCCAGCACCGGCCCGATGCGGTGGGCATGAAGCTGCCGGACGTTGCCGGAGGTTGCGGGACATATCCGGCCGATACAATTCCATCCATTCAACAGGGGGCGAACCCATGTGGTATGCGATCGAAGGCTACGACGGCACCGATGTCCTGTCGCAGCGGATGGCGACGCGTGCTGACCATCTCGCGCGGCTGCAGGCCCTGCGCGATGCCGGTCGCCTGCTGCTGGCAGGACCATGCCCGGCGATCGACGCTGATGATCCGGGTCCGGCCGGTTTCAGCGGCAGCATCGTCATCGCGGAATTTCCGTCGCTGGCCGAGGCGCGTGCCTGGGCGGAGGCGGATCCCTATGTCGCAGCCGGTGTCTACCAGCGGGTCGAGGTACGGCCATTTCGCCGGGTGCTGCCGTGAGCGTGCCGTCCGCCAATGGCGAACGCATCGTCCGGATGCGGGCGTTGCTGACCGCAGCATTGGCACCGGTATCGCTGGAGGTGCTCGATGACAGTCATCGGCACATCGGTCATGCCGGAGCGCGCGATGGCCTCGGCCACTTCAACGTGGATATCGTCAGCGACGCATTCGCAGGGATCGCACCGCTCGCCAGGCACCGCGCAATTTATGCGGCCCTGGGCGCGATGATGGAAACCGACATCCACGCACTGTCGATACGCGCCAGGACGCAGTCGGAAGCGCAATAGGCTTGTCGGATTCGATGCTGCATCGCAGCACGATTGGCGGTTGCGTTGCCGGAGAAAATGGGCTCGAAAGCCACGCCATATAGCGTGGACGTGCAATGAGGAAGTGCGAACCGCATCCCGATATAACGAAGGCTTTACACTTTTCTCTGAAAACGTTTACATTCGCCCCGGGTGCAGTAAATCGCGGAGGGGCGATGGGGGACGCAGTCACCATCAAGGATGTCGCGCGCCGGGCCAATGTCTCGGTCGCGACGGTGTCGCGTGCGCTCAACGGCCATCTGTATGTCGCCGATGAGGTGCGCCGGCGCGTGCTCGGCATCGCCCAGGAGTTGCGCTACAGCCCGCACCATGCGGCACGCAGTCTCAGCAGCCGCTCCACCCAGACCATCGGCGTCGTCCTGCCCGATCTCCACGGCGAGT
>JANMAO010000122.1:0-16531 GCA_031359875.1 Lysobacter sp. | reverse complement strand
ATGCCGCCGCCGCTGCGCGAGAGCAGTTGCTGGGTCGCCAGCAGCGCGTGCAGCTCCTCGGAGTTGAGCCACAGCCCCGGCAACTCGAAGCGGTCACCTTCGCTGGTGTCGTAGCGGAAGCCGGCTTCGCCATCGCCAACCACCGGCGCCATCAGCGCATCGCGCAGGAACGCGAGGTCGCGGTAGGCGGTGGCGCGCGAGCAGCCCAGTTCTTCCTGCAGGCGTGGCACCGTCACCGGATAACGCGCGGACTTCAGGGTGCGATGCAGGGCGAGAATGCGTTCGTAGCGGTCCATGCCGGGATTATGCCGGCATCGGACTGCGGCTGTGCCCGCGCAACGTTTGCTGGCAAGCTTGGCCGGTCCCACTCTGGTTTGCGTTGGGATCACGCCATCGAGGCATTGCGCATGCCATCGGGACACTGCGCTCGTCACCAACTACGGGAGTTCATCATGTCGCTGCCCGCCATTCGCTACGCCATCCCATTGCTGCTGTTCGCCAGCGCCGCGACATTGGCCGGTGGCAAGGAGGAGATCGCGGCCTCGATGCAGAAGGTCCTTGCCGCCAGGAGTTATCACGCCACGATGGCCCTGGCCGGCGCGCACCCGATGCGCAATGAGATCGACTTCGTCGCACCCGATCGCTTCCGGATGAAGCTGCCGATGGGCACCCAGACCATCATCGGCGACATCATGATCATGAGCATCAACGGCCGGCAGATGAAGGTGCCGATGCCCAAGGGCACCCTGACCCGGTGGCGTGACCCGGCCAACCTGGACAAGAACATGGCCACCATGAGCGTGCAGTCGCTCGGTGTCGACGTGGTGGACGGACAACCGGCGAAGAAATACCGGGTGACCAACACCCAGCCTCAACCAAGCGAATCGACGTTGTGGATTGGCGCCAACGGGTATCCATTGCAGATCCAGGTCAACGGCAAGGCGCTGGGCAAGGCGACCACGACCATGATGCATTACTCCCGCTTCAACGACCCGACGCTGCGGGTCGACCTGCCGTAGCGCAGCGCCTAACTTCCATTTAACCCGGCACTGCGCACACTCCGCGTCGGCAACGGCATGGAGCACGTATGCGGACAGGGAAGTGGCGCGATCACGGCATCGCGTGCAGCGTGGCGTTGGCGTGGCATGTCTTGATGGGGTGGTATCTGATCCGGGTTACACCGCTCCAGGTTGCGGCGGCCGATGACCCTGCGCTGCAGGTGATCTACATTCCCGCGCGATTGCCTCCTCGGTCGCACGTCGCCCCTCGGGGCATGTTGTCAAAGCGGGTGGTCGAACGACCGGTGCTTGTTCGGCGTGAAGCTGCCGCGGTCATGACCAAGCCGGGATTGCCCGTGCCAGCACTGCCTGCCGAGGCCAGGCCGCTTTCGGCGACTTTCCTCGATCAGGCACACGCATGGGCACAGCGGGAAACGGACGGGAACATTCCGCGGCCAGACCCGTTCGCAAGTCGCCAACCGCATTTGCCGGGCGAAAGGGATGGTCGCTTCTTGATGCAACGACCGCGCGCTCCCGGGGATCTGGTCGCCGCCGTTGGCGGCTACCTGTTCGCTCCGGTGGGTTATCAGGCCGACCCCTGCCCACGCAATCGAACCAACATCGGCAATTTGATGGCGGGGCAGGACGCGAAGGCAATGCAGCAGGAGCTGGACTTCGAGCGCAGGCACTGTCGACCTTGAGGGGCGAGTTGCCGAGACAGTCGGGTCGGGCGTTTCTCCAGGAGCGGCAAGTGGATTTCAAAGCGCGCGGCGGCGCATTGGAGTCAGCGAGGGTGTGCGGGTCCTGTCGCGGCGTTGCAGCGTGATCTCGCATGCGGAAGTTAAAGCGCGCGCCGGCGCGCCGAAGGGTGTCGTATGCGAATCCGATAGCGGCGCTAGGGCCAGGCCACGAGCATGTGGGTCTCCCGGCGCGCGGCGGCGCGCTGCAGGTACCTCTGCGTGCGTGTCTTGCCGCCGCGCGGCACAATGCCTGCATGCGCGAGCCCAAGCTCAATCTTTCGCCGTCGCCCGGCGACGAGGTCAAGACCACCACCTGTTACATGTGCGCGTGCCGGTGCGGGATCAAGGTGTGGATCACCGACGGCAGGATCCGCTACATCCAGGGTAATCCGTCGCACCCGGTCAACCAGGGCGTGCTGTGCGCGAAGGGCGCGGCCGGGATCATGCAGCACTACTCGCCGGCGCGCCTGCGCAAGCCGCTGCTGCGCGTGGGCGAACGCGGCAGCGGCGAGTTCAAGGAAATCGAGTGGGACGAGGCGCTGCAACTGGCGACCAGCTGGCTCGCGCCGATCCGCGCGCGCAATCCCGATGAGCTCGCGTTCTTCAGCGGCCGTGACCAGTCGCAGGCGCTGACCGGCTGGTGGGCGCAGCAGTTCGGCACCATCAACTACGCCGCGCACGGCGGGTTCTGCTCGGTCAACATGGCTGCCGGCGGGCTGTACACGCTGGGCGGCAGCTTCTGGGAGTTCGGTGAACCGGACTGGGAGCACACCCAGTACTTCATGTTGTGGGGCGTGGCCGAGGACCACGATTCCAATCCGATCAAGCTCGGGCTCGGCAAATTGAAGGCGCGCGGCGCCAAGATCGTCGCGGTCAATCCGGTGCGCAGTGGCTACGGTGCGATCGCCGACGAATGGATCGGCATCCGTCCCGGTACCGACGGCTTGTTCGCGTTCGCACTGATCCACGAGCTGCTGCGCAGCGATCGCATCGACCTGGATTACCTGGTGCGTTATGCCAACGCGCACTGGCTGGTCATCCGCAATTCCGGCGGCGCCGATGACGGCCTGTTTGCACGCGATGCTGCAGGCCGTGCGCTGTGCTGGGATCGTGATGCGAATGCGCCGACAGAAGCCAACGCGATCGATATCGCGCCGGCCGTGGTCGGCGAATACGCGTTGCCCGACGGCCGCAGCGCGGTACCGGTATTCCAGCTGATCGCCGAACGCTATCTCGATCCGCAATACGCAGCCGATGCGGTCAGCGAACGCTGCGGCATTCCCGCCGACACCATCCGCCGGATTGCGCGCGAGCTGGCCGCGGCCGCGTTCGACAGCAAGTTCTCCCTGCCGATCGCATGGACCGACACCCACGGTCGCGAACACGCCGAGATGATCGGCCGCCCGGTGGCGATGCACGCGATGCGCGGCATCAGCGCGCACAGCAACGGCTTCCACACCTGTCGCGCGCTGCACCTCCTGCAGCTGCTGCTCGGCGCGGTCGATGCGCCGGGCTCGTTCCGCTACCAGCCGCCGTATCCCAAACCGATCCCACCCGGCAATCGTCCGGGCAAGACGCGGCAGGCCAACGGCGCGCTTGACGCCGCCCCACTTGGCTTCGTGCACGGGCCGGAAGACCTGCTGGTCGATGGCGACGGCCAGCCGCGCCGGATCGACCATGCCTTCTCGTGGGCCTATCCGCTGGCCGCGCACGGCATGCTGCACACCGTCATCCGCAATGCGCACGCCGGCGATCCCTACAAGATCGACACCCTGCTGATGTTCATGGCCAACATGAGCTGGAACTCGGCGATGAACACGCGCGAGACGATGCAGTGGCTGACCGACAAGGATGCCGACGGAAATTACAAGATTCCGCGCATCATCTATTCCGACGCCTACGCCTCGGAGATGGTCGCGTACGCCGACCTGGTATTGCCGGACACGACGTACCTGGAACGCTTCGACGCGATCTCGCTGCTCGACCGGCCGATCTCCGACGCCGACGGTGTCGCCGACGCGATCCGGCATCCCGTGTTCGATCCAGCGACGCAACACGACGACGGCATGCCGCGCGACGTGCGCGGCTTCCAGTCGGTGCTGCTGGAGCTCGGTGCGCGGCTCGGGTTGCCGGGCATGGTGCACGCCGATGGTTCGCCGGCGTACGCCGACTACGCCGACTACATCATCCGCCACGAGCGCACGCCGGGCGTCGGCCTGCTGGCCGGTTGGCGTGGCGAGGACGGCACCCAGCACGGCAAGGGCACCCCGAATCCGCAGCAACTCGACGCCTACATCGCCAACAACGGCTACTGGCGCGAGGCGCTACCCGAGCATGCGCGCTACTACAAGATGGCCAATCGCGGTTACCTGCAATGGGCGCAACGTTTCGGCTTCGTCGCCAATGCCGAACCCATCGTGCTGCAGTTGTATTCGGAGACGCTGCAGAAATTCCGGCTGGCCGCGCAGGGGCACGGTGCCGTGCAGCCACCACCGGAACAGCGCCAGCGCGTGGCGACGTATTTCGATCCGCTGCCGATCTGGTACGAACCGTTCGAAGGCGCGCAGACCAGTGGCGACACCTTCCCGCTCAGCGCAGTGACGCAGCGACCGATGTTCATGTACCACGCCTGGGGTTCGCAGAATGCGTGGTTGCGGCAGATCGCGACGCGCAACTGGTTGTACCTGCATCCGCAGACCGGCGTGCGCTACGGCATCGGCGACGAGGACTGGATCGAAGTCACCTCGCACCACGGCACGATCACGGTGCAGGCGAAGCTCGCCGCCAACGTGCAGCCGGACACGGTCTGGAGCTGGAATGCGCTCGGCAAACGCAAGCGTGCGTGGAAGCTGTCGGCGGACGCGCCTGAGTCGAAGCAAGGGTTCCTGCTCAATCATCTGATTTCCGACGTTACGCCCAAGGGCGATTACGCCAACGCCGATCCGGTGACCGGACAGGCAGCGTGGTTCGACTTGCGCGTCTCGATCCGCAAGACCGAAACCGCCGGGGAAAGCGCGCCGCAGTTCGCGCCGCTGGCCTTTGCCGAGGCCAACGAAACGCCGCTGCGCTACGGCGTGCGTTTCCGCAACGCACAACACAAAAGCAAGGCGTCGCCATGACCTCACTGCCGCCACCGTCGAAGGTCAAGCTCGGCCTGGTGATCGACCTCGACACCTGCGTCGGCTGCCACGCCTGCGCGGTAGCTTGCAAGGAATGGAACGCCGGCGGCATCGCCGGGCCGCTGACCGACACCCAGCCCTACGGCAAGGATCCGAGCGGCGTCTGGTTCAACCGCGTGCACAGCTATGAGCTCGAAGCCACCAACGCCTGCGGCGCGGGAGCGACGAAACAAGATGCGCAGCCGGCGCAGACATTGCATTTCCCGCGCTCGTGCCTGCATTGCGAAACGCCGGCGTGCGTCACCGTGTGCCCGACCGGTGCCAGCTACAAACGCGGCGAGGACGGCATCGTGCTGGTCGACGAGGACAAGTGCATCGGCTGTGGCCTGTGCGCGTGGGCGTGTCCGTACGGTGCGCGCGAGATGTCGCCGGTCGAAGGCGTGATGAAGAAATGCACCTTATGCGTCGACCGCATCTATAACGAGAACCTGCCCGAAGCCGAGCGCGAGCCGGCCTGCGTGCAGGTCTGTCCGACCAAGGCCCGGCACTTCGGCGATCTGGGTGATGCCGAATCGAAGGTATCCCGACTCGTCGCCGAACGCGGTGGTGTGGCGCTGCTACCGGAGCTGGGCTATCAGCCGGTCAACCGGTATTTGCCGCCGCGACCGCGGCGTGCGGGTGCAGGTGTTGCGGCGGCCGACGAAGCCGTCGCGGGTGTCATGGCATCGCCGTTGCGCTGGATGGACCGGATCCTGCGCCGGTGACTGCGACAAGGATTTCAGGCATGGAGTTAGCGGAGTTTCCCTGCGCGCGGCGGCGCGTTGCAGCAATCCTGCCCGCGGGTGTCATCGCGGCGCGGCTTGACCGGATCGTTCGCCGATGAGTGCGACAAGGATTACAGGCATGGAGTTAGCGGGGTTTCCTTGCGCGCGGCGGCGCGTTGCAGCAATCCTGCCCGCGGGTGTCATCGCGGCGCGGTTGGATCGGATCCTGCGCCGATGAAGGCACCACGCCCGTGATCGGATAACCGCGCATGCATCCGGCTCTGTCCGTCATTTTCTTCACCACGTTGTCTGGCGCCGGTTACGGCTTGCTGGTCTGGACGGCGTTGGCGGCGCTGCTCCGGCAGCCGGCGCGACCGCTGCTGGTGTCGCTGCTGCTGGCGCTGGCGCTGGTGTCGATCGGCCTGCTCAGCTCGCTGGCGCATCTGGGCAAGCCGCAGCGCGCGTGGCGTGCGCTGTCGCAATGGCGCACGTCGTGGCTGTCCCGCGAAGGTGTGGCCTCGGTATTCACTTACGTGCCTGCATTGTTGCTGGGTGCAGCACTGTTGCCGGGCATGCTCGCAACCGATGCCGTCGGCACGTCGACCGCGCTCAACACCTTCGGCACGCTGAGCGCGATCGCACTGATCGCGGGGGCAGTGGCGACGGTGGCCTGCACCGCGATGATCTACGCCTCGCTGAAGCCGATCCCGGCGTGGCGGCACCGGCTGGTCGTGCCGGTGTATCTGCTGTTCGCGCTGTGGTGTGGCGGACTTCTGTCGCTCGCGGTCTTCGCCGCGCACGGAATCGCAACGGATGCGGTCTCGGCAATCGCCGCGGGCGTCGCCGCGATCGCGGTGGTCGCCTGCAAGTGGCGCTACTGGCGCGACCTCGATGCGACGCCGTTGCAGGCCACGCGCGGCGATGCGGTCGGGCTGCCCGCGCGCACGGTCACCGTGTTCGAGCGCCCGCATACCGAAGCCAATTACCTGACGCGCGAGATGGCGTTCGTGGTGGCGCGCCGGCATGCGCGTCGGCTGCGATGGTTGGCGGTTGGGTTGTTCGCGCTGGTGCCGATGCTGTGCCTGCTCCCGGCATGGCTGCTGCATGCCGATCCCGCATCGTGGCTCGGTGTTGCCGCGGTGTCGGCGTTGGTCGGCGCGTTCGTCGAGCGCTGGCTGTTCTTCGCCGAGGCGAAGCATCTGGTGACGTTGTACTACTGAGGCGATTTGTTCGTCGATCGCGGGGATCACTGCGTTGCACCCGGGATACGAACGCTGCGCACTCATTCAGGATACGTACGCACCGGTGTCGGGTTCGGCGCCGGCATCGATCAGCGCGCGTGCGCCCTGCGCCAGCAGTTGCCTGGCGACGTCCTGTCCCAGCTGCTCCGGCACGGCGTCGGATGTCGACGCCTGTGCGCGCACGATCTGGCCATCGCGGGCGGAGCCGACCAGGCCGGACAACAACAGCTTGCCCGCCGCGAGATGCGCATACGCGCCTACCGGGACGTGGCAGCTGCCATGCAGCGCGCGATTCATGGCGCGCTCGGCCTCGACGCAGCGCCGCGTCGGCGCATCGTCCAGCGTCGCGCACACCGCCTGCGTGGTGGGGTCGTCGTCGCGGCATTCGATCGCAAGCGCGCCTTGTGCCGGCGCCGGCAGCCAGTCCGGTGCCTCCAGCCGTGTGCGAATACGACCATCGAAGCCGAGCCGCTGCAATCCGGCGCAGGCCAATACGATCGCGTCGTAGTCGCCGGCATCGAGTTTCGCCAGCCGCGTGTTGACGTTGCCACGCAGGTCGCGCAGGTCGAGGTCGGGCCGACGCGCCCGCAGTTGCGCCTGCCGCCGCAGCGAGGACGTGCCGACACGTGCATTGCGCGGCAATGCGGCGACGGTGTCGTAGCGAGGACTGATGAAGGCGTCGGCATAATCGCCGCGCGCGAGGATGGCCGGCAGCGCGAACCCCGGCTCCAGCTCCATCGGCACGTCCTTCAGCGAATGCACGGCGCAGTCGGCGTCGCCGTGCTGCATCGCCAGCTCCAGCTCCTTGAGGAACAGGCCCTTGCCACCGATCGCCGCCAGCGAGCGATCCAGCACCTCGTCGCCGCGAGTGCTCATCGGCACCAGCACGACGTCGAGGTCGGGATGCGCGACCCGCAATTGGGTGGCGACGAATTCGCTCTGCCACAGGGCGAGCGGGCTTTTGCGGGTGGCGATGCGGAGGATTTTCATGACGGCATTATCGCTGTGCGCCTTGGCTTTCCCTTCTCCCCTTGCGGGAGAAGGTGGCGCGAAGCGCCGGAAGAGGGTGCGCGCAGCGCGGCTCTGTGTCACGTAGACAGCACGGGCTCGCCCGCTCCCCTCTTCCGCCCCAGCTTTGATCAATGCCGGGGCACCTTCTCCCGCAAGGGAAGAAGGAAGGGCGTTGACCACCGCTACAAATGCTTCACCGTGTCGCGCAGATTCGACACGCAGCGGCGGCTGATTTCCAGCGGCTGCTTGCCGTGGCGCAGCACGGCCTGCATGTGGCCGTCGGCGGCGCGCTTGAGTTCGATGATCTCGTGGCGCGCCACCAGGCAGTTGCGGTGGATGCGCACGAAGCGCTCGCCGAATTCGTCCTCCAGCGACTTCAACGACTCCTCGATCAAATCCTCGCCGCGGGCGTGGTGGACGACGACGTATTTTTCCTCAGCCTGCAGATAGTGCACGTCCTCGACCGGGATCAGGCGCAGGCTGCCGCGCATGCGCGCGCACAGGTGGGTGCGACGGGGTCCGGGCTGGGTCGAGATGGCTTGCTGGCGGCCGGCGGCGAAGGTGCGGACGCGTTCGAGTGCGGCCGCGAGGCGTTCGGGACGCACCGGCTTGACCAGGTAGTCGATCGCGGCGGCGTCGAACGCCGACAGCGCGTGCGCATCGAACGCGGTGCAGAACACCACCGCCGGCCTGGGTTCGAACGCGGCGAGATGGCGCGCGGTCTCGAGGCCGTCGATGCCGGGCATGACGATGTCGAGCAGCACCAGGTCCGGTGATTGCTCGGCGCAGGCGTGCAGGGCGGCATGGCCGTCGCCGGCTTCGGCGACCACCGTGATCCCGGGCTGCTCGGCCAGCAACTCGCGCAGACGCGCTCGCGCCAGGGGCTCGTCGTCGACGATGACCACGCGCATGGCGCCGTGCGCGTCCTGCGTGGCGACATTCATGTCCCGGCGGCCTTCATCTGGAGCGTCATCTGGAGCGCGCCTCCGCGGCGAGCGGCACCGTGAGTTCGCAACGATAGTAGCCGTCCTGCCACGCGGCAGTCATGCGTGCGCGCGGGCCGCAGGCTTAAGTGAGGCGATGGCCGATGCTGCGCTGCGCATGCTGGGCGCCGCCGGTGTTCCGGCGGCTCGGGCCGAGGAAGGCGGCTGGTTGGATCGCCGCATATCCCCGGCTCGACGTGTTGCATCGATCAGGCCGCCGCGAACCGGCGCGACAGCCAGTCGCCGAGGTCGCGGATCTCATCGGCGCAGACCGAGTGCGGCATCGGGTAGGCGTGCCAGTCGACGGCGAAGCCCAGCTGCCGCAGCAACGTCGCACTCTGTTCGCCGGCCGTATACGGCACCACCGGATCCTGGCTGCCGTGGGCCATGAACAGCGGTTGCGCCGTCGCCTGCGGAGCGAGCAGGTGCGCGGCGCGATCGTGCATCGGCAGGTAGCTCGACAACGCCACCACGCCGGCCAGCGGCGTGCTGCGGCGCAGGCCCGCGGCCAGCGCGATCGCACCCCCCTGCGAGAAGCCGGCGAGGATGATCCGGTTGGCCGCGACCCCGCGCGCGGCCTCGCGCGCGATCAACGCTTCGACCTGCGCGATCGACGTCTGGACGCCCTGGTCGTCGGCGCGGTTGGCGCGGCTGCCTTCGGTAAACGCCGCGTCGCGGATGTCGTACCACGCGCGCATGCGCATGCCGCCGTTGATGGTGACCGCGCGCTGCGGGGCGTGTGGGAACACGAAGCGGAGCGCTGGCCAGTCGCGTCGGCTTCCATCGCGCATGAGCAGCTCCGGCACGATCGGCGCGAAGTCGTGGCCGTCGGCGCCGAGGCCGTGCAGCCACAGCACGGTCCAGCGGGGCGCGGGGCCGGTCTCGCGTTCGACGGTGTCCAGCAGGGCGGGGGTGTCCATCGCCGCATTGTCGCCGCGGCGACGACCCCGGCGTCAACTCTCGGGCTGACCACCCCCACCGCGATGGGGCGGCTCGGTGCCGATGCGGAAGCGGCAGACATTGCCGCCGCGGACGATGCATTCCATGTGGTGGATGCGACGGTTGCTGACCGCTTCCAGGTAGGCGAGGTCGAACTTGCACACCTGCGGATGCTGCTTGGCCAAGGCATGGAACACGCAGTTGAACGCCTCCACCTGCCACTCCTCACCGTGGCGCGCCGGCACCGCCTCGTAGCCGAGCCCATCGAGCCGCTCCGCCAGTGCGCGCGCCATGCCGTCCGGGCCGTCGCCAGGCTGCAATGCCGCTTGTGTGGCGGCGACGGTGGCGCCGAGATCCTGGAGCAGGCTGCCGACTTCCGCCTCCCCCATCCGCGTGTGCAACTGCGCCAGCAGCGCGCCGGCGATCGCGCCGTAGTTGCGCGGGAACAGCTCGCGCCCGGCCGCAGTCAGCGCGAACTGCGCCTGCGGACGGCCGCCGGTCGCGCGCGCCTGCATGCGCTCGACATAGCCGTGGCCGAGCAGCGCATTGAGGTGCTGGCGGACCGCGTTGTGGCTGATGCGCAGGCGCACGCACAGGCTTTCGACCGCCGAGCCCTCCGGGGCCAGCAGCAGCTGTCGCAACAGCCGCTGCTGGGTGTCGCCGAAGCGGGCGAGACCTTGCGCCATGCTCAGGCGATCCGTTTTGACCAGTCGTGCAGTGGATTCGCGTCGGGTGCAGCCAACGCTCGCCTGCGGATCGCTGAGCGCGCGGGGGCGCGGCTGGCCGTCCTGCTGTCCAAGGGTCAGGAGGCCTTGTCCGGGAACTGCTTGGCGAGGGCGCCGGTGAGCGCGTCGGCAATCGCGTCCATGTGCGTCTGCATGTCCGCCCAGCTGGTTGCTTCGCCCGCGGTGTCGCCGGCCATGATCTGCTGGATCTGCTGCGAGTGATGGGCCACATGCGCCAGGTACAAGCCGCGCACAGTGTCTTCGGGCAGGTTGGGATTGGCGCCGGCGAGGAACTTGGCGATCTCGTCGACGTTGGCGCTGGCATCTTTCATGGCCTTGTCGGCGCCAGCGGTGTCGTTCTTGGCGCGTGCGTCGGTCATGGCCTTGATGGCGCCCCAGTGGCCACCGAGCAGCTCCATCAGGCGGTCGCCGCCGGGCTTGCCGTAGAACCCGGCGACCGCGGCGCTGATCTGCTTGGCGTTGGCGACCACCGCATCGGCGGCCTTCTTCGCATCGGCAGCGTTGTGCGCGTGCACGGCCATTGCGTACTCGCGCGAGTGGGCGATGTGGTCATGCCAGAGACCGCGCATTGCCGCCTGCAGCTTGGGGGCGGGCACGCTGGCTGCTACCGGCGCGGGGGCCGGGGTCTCCGCCGGTGCCGGCGCCGGCATCGTGGTTTCCGGAGGTGGGGCCTGGGCCGCGGATTTCTCGTCGGTGTCGCGGTTGCCGCAGCCGGCCAAGGCCAGGAACAGCGTGGTGAAGCCGAGCAGCTTGATCGAGGGATGCATGGTTGACTCCCGTCAACGTCGCGGGAATGCGACCGGGAGAGCCTGACAGCTCGCGTGCTAAGCGCCAGTGAGGCATGTGTAAAGAACGCTTGGTGGGCCCACCAGGACTCGAACCTGGAACCAAAGGATTATGAGTCCTCTGCTCTAACCATTGAGCTATAGGCCCGCACCGAAAGTGTAGCCGGCCAAACGAACGAGCCCGCCGGGGTGGCGGGCTCGTTCGTTTGCCGCAAAGGCGGCGCCTACTTACTCGATATCGAGGAAGCTGCGCAGCTGCTCGGACCGCGACGGGTGCCGCAGCTTGCGCAACGCCTTGGCTTCGATCTGGCGGATGCGCTCGCGGGTGACGTCGAACTGCTTGCCGACTTCCTCGAGCGTGTGGTCGGTATTCATGTCGATGCCGAAGCGCATGCGCAGCACCTTGGCTTCGCGCGGGGTCAGCCCGGCGAGCACGTCGCGCACGGTTTCGGACAGGTTGATGTTGGTGGTGTTCTCGATCGGCGACTCGACGTTGGTGTCCTCGATGAAATCGCCGAGGTGCGAATCCTCGTCGTCGCCGATGGGTGTTTCCATCGAGATCGGTTCCTTGGCGATCTTCATGACCTTGCGGATCTTGTCCTCGGGCATGTCCATCTCTTTCGCCAGCTCTTCGGGCGTCGCTTCGCGCCCGAACTGCTGCAGCATCTGCCGGCTGATGCGGTTCAACTTGTTGATCGTCTCGATCATGTGCACCGGGATGCGGATGGTGCGCGCCTGGTCGGCGATCGAGCGGGTGATCGCCTGGCGGATCCACCACGTCGCATAGGTCGAGAACTTGTAGCCGCGACGGTATTCGAACTTGTCGACCGCCTTCATCAGGCCGATGTTGCCTTCCTGGATCAGGTCCAGGAACTGCAGGCCGCGGTTGGTGTATTTCTTGGCGATCGAGATCACCAGGCGCAGGTTGGCCTCGACCATTTCCTTCTTGGCCTTGCGCGCTTTTGCCTCGCCGTACGCCATCGCGCGGCTGATGTCCTTGGTGTCGGCCAGGGTCACGTGCATCGCATGCTCGATGCCGATGGTCGCTTCCTGCTCGGCGATGATCTGGTCCTTGACGTCGCGCAGCGCCGACGACCACTTCTGCTTGCGCTTGAGGACCTCGTCGACCCAGTGCAGGTTGGTCTGGTTGCCTTCCCACGAACGGATGAAGTCCTTGCGCGGCATCTTCGCCACGCGCGTGGACAGGTCGAGGATGCGCCGTTCGTGATCCTTGATCTGGCCCAGCACCTCCCGCAGCTTGCGCACCAGGGTGTCGGTCAGCGGCAACGGCAGCTTGAGCGTCATGAACTGCTCGGCCATCTCCTCGCGCAGCTTCAGCACCGGCTTGGCGCTGGGGCCGTTCTTGGCGAAGGATTTCTGGAACTTGGCGTAACTGGCGGCAAGCGCCTCCATCCGGCGTGCCACTTCGAGCGGATCCGGACCGGTCGGACCGGCTTCCTCTTCCTCGGCCGCGTCGTCGTCGTCTTCCTCGCCGTTCTCGGCCGCCTCGGCCAGCGCCGCCGCCGCTTCGACCTTGAGGGCTTCGGCCGCGGCCATTTCCTCTTCGGTGCCGACAAATCCGACCACGATCTCGGCCAGGCGCTTCTTGCCAGCCTTGTGCAGCTCGTAGTCTTGCAGCAGCAGGTTGATCGACCACGGGAAGCTCGCCAGCGCCGCGCGCATCTGGTTGAGGCCTTCCTCGATGCGCTTGGCGATGGCGATTTCGCCCTCGCGCGTCAGCAGCTCGACCGTGCCCATCTCGCGCATGTACATGCGCACCGGATCGGTGGTGCGGCCGCCTTCGGCATCGAGCGCGGACAGCGTCGCCGCGGCTTCCTCGGCGGCGGTGTCGTCGACTTCGCGGCTGCTGCCGGAGGTGCCGGCCAGCAACAGCGTCTCGGCATCGGGCGCCACTTCGTGCACCTCGATGCCCATGCCATTGATCATGCCGATGATGTCTTCGATCTGCTCCGGATCGACCATGTCGTCGGGTAGGTGATCGTTGACTTCGGCGTAGGTCAGGTAACCCTGTTCCAGGCCCTTGCTGATCAGGATCTTGATGTCGGACTGCGGAGCCTGTCGTTCGTTGGCCATGGAGGCGTATTTACCGGAAAAGGGTGTAGGGAACCCTGCATTATACTGCGCGCAAGGTGGAAATTCGCCTGCCAAGCGCTTCAACGCGCCGCCGCGCGCAAGTGAAACTCGCATACGGGCTGTACTCAGATGCTGGCGGGCCAAGGCCCGTCTACGCGCGCAGCAGGAAGGTCACCGGTCCGTCGTTGACCGCGCCGCCAGCAAACTCCGCCTGCGATCCGGCCCCAACGCGCCGCCGCGCGCGGGAAAGCCCGGTTACGACAGCGTTTCTGCAGCCGGTCAACTTCGCAGGAGGAAGGTGACCGGTCCGTCGTTGACTAGGCTCACCGTCATATGGGCGCCGAAGCGCCCGGTTTCCACACCGATGTGCCGCTGCCGGCAGATTTCGACCAGCCTGGCGAACAGGGGTTCAGCTTCGTCGGGCAGCGCGGCGGTACTGAAGCCCGGACGCATGCCGGATGACGTGTCGGCCGCGAGGGTGAACTGGCTGACCAGCAGCAATCCGCCGCCGCAGTCGGCCAGCGAACGATTCATGCGCCCGGCCGCATCGGCGAACACGCGGTAGCCGAGCAGGCGCTCGGCCATGCGCGCGACCTGCGCGTCGCCGTCGCCCGGTTCGATTCCGACCAGCGCCAGCAGGCCGGGGCCGATCGCGCCGACGGTGTCGTCGTCAACCGCGACGCAGGCTTCGGTGACGCGCTGGATCAGGGCGAGCATGGCCATGATCCTCGGTGCTGGTCGCCAGCGCAGTCAACCGCAGGGCTGCCGCTAGACTGCGTCGATGCGCGCCGACTTCATCGCCGATTTCATTGCCGGACTCCTGCATGCGCTGGTCGCGATGGTCGCGCGCCTGCCGTGGCCGGGGCTGTATCGCATCGGCGACGGCATCGCGGCGCTGTGGCGGCGGCTGGATGCGCGCGAAAGCCGGGTGGTACGCCGCAATCTCGAACTGGCACTGCCCGCATTGCCGCGTGCGGAGCGCGACGCCCTGCAGCGCACGGTGCTCCGCACGACCGCGCGCCAGGCGCTGGAAACGCTGCGTTTCTGGACTCGTGCGCATGCGCAGAACCTGGCGCTGATCAGCGAGACCGAGGGCGTCGAACTGTTCGACGCGGCGCTGGCGAGCGGCCACGGCGTGATCGTCGCCGCACCGCATTACGGCAACTGGGAGCTGTTGAACCAATGGCTGGCGTCGCGCACGCGACTGGCGATCCTGTATCGCGCGCCTGAATCGGCGATCGGGGAAGCGTTCCTGCAACGCGTGCGCGCCGATGTCGACGGCCGCGTGACCCAGATCCGCGCCGAAGGGCCGGCGGTGCGACAGCTGTTCAAGCAGCTGCGCGAAGCCGGGGTCGTCGGCATTCTTCCCGACCAGCAGCCCAAGGCCGGCGACGGCGAGTTCGCGCCGTTCTTCGGCGTGCAGGCGCTGACGATGACCCTGCTGCCGCGACTGGCGGCGCGCAGCGGCGCAACGGTGCTGTTCGCCTATTGCGAACGCATCGATTGGACACCGTCGTTCCGGCTGCGGATCGAATCCGCGCCGGCCGCGTTGACGGCGGCCGATGCGGTGGTCGGCGTGCAGGCGCTCAACGCCGTGATCGAGCGCATCGCGCGCCGCGATCCCGCGCAATACCAGTGGAGTTACAAGCGCTATACCTTGCGTCCGCCCGGCAGTGGCGAAGTCACTCCGTATCGCGATCTGGAGCGGCGTTGATGACGCCCGCGGTCGACCGCGCGCAGCTGCCCGTGTCCGGGGTGGTGATCGCCAACAACGAAGGCGACCGCATCGGTCGTTGCGTCGCCAGTCTCGCCGCGATCTGCAGCGAGGTGATCGTGCTCGACTCCGGCTCCGACGACGACACCGTCGCGGTCGCCCGCGCTGCGGGTGCGCGCGTCGAGCAGCAACCCTGGCTCGGTTTTGCCGCGCAGAAGAACGCCGCGATCGCGCGCGCGGCGCAGCCGTGGGTGTTGCTGCTCGACGCCGACGAATGGCTGGATCCGGCGGCCTTGCCGACGTTGCGGGCCGCGTTCGCCAGCGGCGACGTCGAACACGCCGACGTGTGGCTGCTGTCGCGGCGCACGCACTTCCTGGGCACACCGCTCAACCATGGCGGCTGGGGCACGGAAGGCGTCGAACGCCTGTTCCGCAACGAGTTGCGGTATCTGCCGGCCGCGGTGCACGAACGCCTGGACCTGCGCGGCCACCGCAGCGCCCGCCTGCGCGCGCGCATCGAGCACGACACCGCGCGTTCGCTGACCGAATATCGGAGCAAGCTCGCGCGCTACGCCGCGTTGTGGGCGCAGCAGAAACACGCGGAAGGCCGGCGCGCCGGTGCCTTGGCGGCGCCGCTGCATGCGACCAGCTACTGGCTGAAGAACTACCTGTTGCGTGGCGGCTTTCTGGATGGTGCGATGGCGCGCACGTTCCACGTCGTCCACGCCGGCTACGTGTTCGACAAATACCGGGCGCTGCGCCGGCTGGGTCGCCGATGAGGGCGTCATCCGACCGTTTCAGTACCATCGCGGTGACTCCGCCGCCGAGCGCCGCATGATGCTGACCGACCGCGCGCTTTCCGAGCGCATGCTTCCCGACCGTCACCTTGATCTGGGCTGCGGAAAATTCCCGCGAAATCCGTATCAGCGCGGCCAGTTGTCCGGTATCGACATTCGTCCGATGCCCGCGGGCATCGACTTCGACTACCGGGTCGCGAACCTCGTGCTGCAGCCGATTCCGTACGCCGACGACAGCTTCGGCTCGGTTTCGGCCTACGACTTCCTCGAGCACGTGCCGCGCCTGCTCGCGACATCCGATGGCCTCGACACGACGTTTCCGTTCGTGCGCCTGATGCAGGAAATCTGGCGCGTGCTCGCACCCGATGGCGTGTTGTATGCGCTGACGCCCGCCTTTCCGAATCCCGAGGCGTTTGCCGACCCGACCCACGTCAACATCATCACCGAGCAGACCCACGCTTATTTCTGCGGCAGCACCCCGATGGCGCGGATGTACGGTTTCGGAGGCAGCTTCCGCTGCCTGCGTGCGGAATGGGTGCACATCGCCGATGCCTACAGCCCGATCCCCGGCGCGCCGGAGAACCGCAAACGACACACCGG
>JANMAO010000074.1:0-1751 GCA_031359875.1 Lysobacter sp. | reverse complement strand
GCGGCGATGATCGGCTATCGTAACCAGAACTCGACCGGCCACATCATCACCATCGAGGACCCGATCGAGTTCGTGCACAAGCACGAAGGCTGCATCATCACCCAGCGCGAAGTCGGCATCGACACCGACAGTTGGGACAACGCACTCAAGAACACGCTTCGCCAGGCGCCCGACGTGATCATGATCGGCGAGGTGCGCACGCGCGAGGGCATGGACCATGCCATCGCCTTCGCCGAAACCGGCCACCTGGTGCTGTGCACGCTGCACGCCAACAACGCCAACCAGGCGATGGACCGCGTCATCAATTTCTTCCCGGAAGATCGTCGCGGCCAGTTGCTGATGGACCTGTCGCTGAACCTCAAGGGCGTGGTCGCGCAGCAGCTGATCCCGACCCCGGATGGCAAGAGCCGCCGCGTGGCGATGGAAATCATGCTCGGCACGCCGCTGGTGCAGGACTACATCCGCGACGGCGAAATCCACAAGCTCAAGGACGTCATGAAGGAATCCGGCAACCTCGGCATGAAGACCTTCGACCAGGCTTTGTTCGAGCTGTACCAGGCCGGTGAGATCAGCTACGAGGACGCGCTGCGCTACGCCGACTCCGCCAACGAAGTCCGCCTGCGCATCAAGCTCGCCCAGGGAGGCGACGCCCGCACCTTGTCGCAGGGAATGGACGGGGTCGAGGTGGCGGAAGCGCGCTGACGCCGGATCTCCAAGGCGGTCAGAAAAAGGCCGGGCAATTGCCCGGCCTTTCTATTTTGTGGAAGTGATCGCTTCAGGTGTGAAATGAACCAGATCACTTCGCCGCCGGCGCACTCACGTACTGCGACAGGCCGAGGGTTTCCAGCCCCTGCTCGAAGCGGATATCCACCGGGATCTTCGCGTCCTTCAATTTCGCAAGATCGCCCGCGAGTTCCGGCTTGACCACGCCCATCGTGTCGGTCATGCGCTTGGCCTCGGCGTAGTTGCCATCACCTTGAACCGTCAGCAGCTTTGCGCTGAGCGCGTTCATCGCATCGCGCATCTTGTCGAAATCGACGCGGTAGCGACCGGTCTGCGGGTCGCGCACGAATGCGCCGCGCTCGGCGAAGAAGTTGAAGCGGATCATGTTGGCCTTTCCGTGCGCATCCGCGGCGCCAAAGCGCACCGAACGCAGCATCCCGGCGAGGAAGGTGACGTAGCTGTCCTGCAACTTGCCCTTGTCGAGCTCGCCGCGGTTGCTGAGTGCATCGATCAGGTACAGGCCGAGGACGTCGGCCTTGCCCTCTTCGAAGTTGGACGCGTAGTCCTTGAGCGCATTGCTGACGGTGCCCTTGCCGTCCAACCCGCCCTTACCGAGCACGTTCTTGATGCCGAGACCGTGCGCGACTTCGTGGAACATGGTGTCTTCAAAGAATGCGTCGAAGGTGACGTTCTTCAGCTGCTCCTGCGCGATCAGCTGTTTGGCGATCGGCACCAGGATGTTGTCGAACTTCGCCTGCATCACGTTCTCCAGCTGCAGCCGGCGCGTGCCTTTCTTCAGTTGCACCTGCTCGTCGTTGGGTAGGTTGATCGCGATGGTCTTGGCGCCGACGTTGGCGTTGCCGCCGTAATAGATCGCGCGATAGGCATTGAGATCGGCAGCGGAGCCGGGTTTTTCGGCCTTGTACTTGGCCGGCACCGGCAGCCCTGTCTGCAGTGATGGCAGGAATTGCGCGAAGCGGGCGAGCTTTGCGCTCCAGGTCTGATCCTTGACCAGCACCAGGCCTTCG
>JANMAO010000008.1:0-59605 GCA_031359875.1 Lysobacter sp. | reverse complement strand
TCTTCGAGCACGAGTGCGTCGAGGCGCAGTTTCGATTCACCGATGGCGAGTGTGTCGCCGATCCTGGCGTGCAGGGCGACGGCGCCGGCTCGACTCAGCCATGCACTGCCGCGCGTCGGACGCGCTGTGGTCGTGCGTTGTGCACCGCTGGCATCGATGATCTTGAATTGCCCGCGCAGTGGGAAACCTGCACCGAGCGCATGCAGTTCGCCCAGACGCAGGTTGGCATCGGCGCCTTCGCCGGCGCGGACCATGCTGTCGAGTTCGACCGACTCGGCGTGCCGCAAGCCGGTCGCATCACCTGCCGCTCGCAGCGCGCCGACGATGGGCTTGTCGCCACGCACCACCGCGTCGCCACCCATCAGGCGATTGGCTTCGATGGCGAGGGCGCGTTCGGCGCGGTCGGTGATGAAGCCGACCGCGGTCACCGCGATCACGGCGAGCATGAGCGCCGCGATCAGGATCCGGATGTCTCCGGCCTTGAGGTCGCGCAGCAATTGGCGCCATGCCAGACGCACGAGATTCATGTCGTCGCCACCAGTCGCCCGCCATCCAGGCGCAGCGCGCGGCCGCAGCGGGTGGCGAGATGTTCGTCATGCGTGACCAGCACGAGCGTGGTGCCGGCGTCGGCGTTGAGCGCGAACAGCAGCTCGATGATCGCCTGGCCGGTGACGGTGTCGAGGTTGCCGGTGGGTTCGTCGGCGAACAGCAGCGATGGCCGCGTCACGAAGGCGCGTGCCAGTGCCACGCGTTGCTGCTCGCCACCGGACAGCTGCCGCGGGTAATGATCCAGACGCTGGCCGAGGCCGACCTTTTCGAGGATCGCGCGGGCGGGGGATTCGACATCGGCGTCACCGCGCAGCTCCAGCGGCAGCATCACGTTTTCCAGTGCAGTCAGCGACGGCAGCAGCTGGAAGCTCTGGAACACGAAGCCGACCTTCTCGCCACGCACGCGCGCGCGGCCGTCTTCGTCGAGCGTCGACATCGCCGCGCCATCGAGCAGCACGCTACCGCTGCTGGGCGTGTCGAGGCCGGCCATCAGCGCCAGCAGCGTGCTCTTGCCGGAGCCCGACGCGCCGACCACCGCGACCGTGTCGCCGCGGGCGATATCGAAGCTGACGTCTTCGAGAATCGTCAGTTCGCCTGCGGGCAGTGGCACGTGCTTGCCGAGGCCGCTGACGTGCAGCGCGACCGGAGGCATCGCCGTGGGCGGTAGATTGCAGTTGGCTTGCATGCGGACGCGGTCGGCCTTATCCATGGGAGTCACGATCATCGGCAGGACGCCTTCATCTGAGGTTGGAGGGGCCGGCTGCACTGTCGCCGAACGCCAGGAGGAAATGCATGAAACCAAGAGATGCGGGTTCGCGACGGTGGCTTCAATGGGCAATCGCACCACCGTTGCTGGTGCTGGCATTGGTGGCCCAGGCCCAGCCCGTGGCCCGCCTGGCGGCACCCGCCGCAACCCAGCCCAGAACGGTGCTGGTGCTGGGCGACTCGTTGTCGGCCGGCTACGGGCTGGACGCGTCGCAGGGCTGGGTGGCGCTGACGGCGGACCGGATTGCCGCGACCAAGCCCGGTTGGCGCCTGGTCAACGCCAGCATCAGCGGCGACACCACCGATGGCGGCACCGCACGCGTGGTGCATGAAGTGGTGCTGCACCGGCCGGCAGTGGTGGTGATCGAGTTGGGCGCCAACGACGGCCTGCGCGGGCTTCGGTTGCGACAGACACGTCGCAATCTCGCGTACATGATCGGTGCCGCGCAGGGCGTGCACGCGAAGGTATTGCTGATCGGCATGCGCCTGCCGCCGAATTACGGTGCGGCGTATACGCAGGAGTTCGAGGGCAACTATCGTTTCCTCGCCAAGCGCTTCGATACCGCGTTGCTGCCGTTCCTGCTGGCGCCAATCGCACGCGATCCGACCGCGTTCCAAGCCGACAACATGCATCCGGTGGCGAGGGTGCAGCCGTTGTTGCGCGATCACGTGTGGACGGCGTTGGCGCGGTTGCTGGACTAGCGCCAAGGCGCCGAACTGCTCGGACTTCACGTCGGTGTCCAGCAGGTCCGGCAGCACGACTCAATCGCACGCGGCCACCGAACCGCGGGCGATGAGCGGCACGGGTCATGCCAGCGTGCGCACCTTCGGCTCGCGTGCCCATTGCCGGGTCTTCGCCGCCGCGATAAATCCCTTGCGGTCCGCGGCATCGACGACGCCTGCATCCTTGCTGATGCCGGAGGCCTGCAGTACCGCCTGCGCGCCGGCATCGGCCGCGATTGCCTTGAGGTGGCCGAAGGCGTCCCGCACGAAATCGACCGCGGCGGCTTCGCGTGCGAGTTGCTTGCCACCGGCCTCCGACAACACCAGCGCGACAGCATCGAACACCATGGACGGGGTGCCGGCGAGCTGGCCGTCGGCGGGCAATCGCTTGCCGTCGGAGAGTTTGGCGCCGCCAACTTTCGGCGCGACGATCTTGACCGTGGCACCCGCGTCCTCGACGGCCTTGCGAAGCGCCTTGATGGCGCCGGCATCGGAGCCGTCGGTAATGAGGATGCCAACGCAGCGGCCTTCCAGGGTGTCCTTCATCTTGCCGATGATCTGCAGCGCTGGCGATGGCGGCATGTCCTTCGGTTTCACCGCTGCGGCGGGGGCGGGCGGCAGCGCCTCAATGCCGAGACCGGTGGCCACGCGCCTGGCCAGATCGGCATCGACATGTCGCAGGTGGCCGACGATGGCTTCGCGCACGTGCGGCGTACCTACCTTGGACAGTTCGAATACCAGTGCCGAGGCCATGTGGGCCTGCTCGGGCGTGGTCTGGCTGCGGAAGAACTGGCGCGCCTGGCTGTAATGGTCGGCAAAGCTTTCCGCGCGGATCCGTGATTTGTTCCCTTCAGCGGTGGTGGCCGCAGCGCTGCGGAACCCGCGCGGCGTTTCGCGCGCGGACTTCGGATCCAGCGAACTGGGCTCGTAGTTGACGCGGCCGGTCGGCACCTGCATCTGCATATGGCCGTCGCGTTGCTGGTTGGCGAACGGGCACTTGGGCGCGTTGATCGGCAGCTGGTGGAAGTTGGGCGAGCCGAGTCGCGAAAGCTGTGTGTCCAGGTATGAGAACAGACGGCCCTGCAGCAGCGGATCCTCGGAAAAATCGATGCCCGGCACCAGGTGCGAAGGACAGAACGCGACCTGCTCGGTCTCGGCGAAGAAGTTGTCTGGCCAGCGGTCGAGCACCATGCGCCCGATCACTTGCAGCGGCACCAGCTCCTCGGGAATCAGTTTGGTGGCGTCGAGGTGGTCGAACGGGAATGCATCGGCCTGGTCCTGCGTGAACAGCTGCACCGCGAGATTCCACTCAGGGAAATTCCCGGCGGTAATGGCCTCGAATAAATCGCGGCGATGGAAATCGTTGTCGGCTGCCTGCAGCTTGACTGCCTCGTCCCATACCGTGGATTGCAGGCCGAGTTTCGGACGCCAGTGGAATTTGACGAAGGTCGAATTACCCTTGGCATCGAGGAGCCGGAAAGAGTGGATGCCGAAGCCTTCCATCATCCGCAGTGAACGCGGAATCGCGCGGTCGGACATCGCCCACATGATCATGTGCATGGCTTCGGGCGTGAGCGATATGAAATCCCAGAAGGTGTCATGGGCGGTTCCCGCCTGCGGAAAGCCGCGATCGGGTTCCATCTTCACCGCGTGGACCAGATCGGGGAACTTGATCGCGTCCTGGATAAAGAACACCGGGATGTTGTTGCCGACCAGGTCCCAGTTGCCTTCGTCGGTGTACAGCTTGACCGCGAAGCCACGCACATCGCGCGGGGTGTCGACGGAGCCCGCGCCACCGGCCACGGTAGAGAAGCGCGTGAAAAGCGGCGTGCGCTTGCCAGTCTCGGTCAGGATTTTCGCGGTGGTGTACTGCTTGAGCGATTTGGTCAGCTCGAAGTAGCCATGCGCCGCGGAACCGCGTGCGTGCACGATGCGCTCGGGGATGCGCTCGTGGTCGAAGTGGGTGATCTTCTCGCGGAGGATGAAATCCTCCAGCAGCGTCGGCCCGCGCGCACCTGCCCGCAACGAATTCTGGTTGTCAGAGACTGGCGTGCCCTGGTTGGTGGTCAGCTGCGGATGCTTACCACCACTGACTTGATGCAGTTCGTCGCCGTGGCCGCGCGAGTCGATGGTTGCACCTGCAGGCGCGGACGTGTTGCTCTTCTTGCGGCTAGCCATGGCAATTCCTTGGGGAGGGGAGGAGGCGATCCAGCGACGAGCGGTGATGCTGGCGGGCACAGCGTTAATGGGGCGTCGTGAGCGTCTCGTGTCGAGCCACGGCCACCCCACGTCCGGCACAGCGCTACCATGTGTAATCCCGCCTGTTTGCGTTGCCATGACCAGACCGCCGTATCAGCTCCAGCAGATCGATCACATCGTCCTGCGCGTCCACGACACCATTGCGATGCAGACGTTCTATTGCAACGTCCTGGGCTGCAGTGTCGAGCGTCATCAGGACGAAATCGGCCTGCTGCAACTGCGTGCGGGCACATCGTTGATCGACCTGGTCAGCATCGACGGAAAACTCGGCCGCATGGGTGGCGTGGCGCCGGGCGTTGAAGGGCGCAACCTGGATCACTTCTGCCTGCGCGTGGAACCGTTCGATCGAGAGGCAATCGTTGCGCATCTCGAAGCGCATGGCGTTCGGCTCGGAGAATTTGGTTCGCGTTACGGCGCACAGGGCGAGGGGCCGTCGCAGTATCTGTTCGATCCGGAAGGCAACCTGGTCGAGCTCAAGGGGCCGCCGAGCCAGTGAATACGCGCTCCACTTCGGCGCTTCCCCCTAATGCTTTCTTTGACTTCGGTGCTGCGCACCGATGCTCAGGCCAAACGGGGTTATTTATTGGCACCGTTTGTCCTGAGTGTAACGAAGCGAAGTCGAAGGACATGACGTTCTGGCGTAGAGGCATGGTTCGCGGATGAGTAACGGGACAACTGCACCTGCGGTATCGATCCGCCGCCTGGCACTCCTGCTCGGCGGCTTGGCGATGTTCGGGCCGTTCTCGATCGACACGATCTTCCCGGCGTTTCCGCAGATCGGTACCCAGCTGGGTGCCGACAAACTGGCAATGCAGCAGACGATCAGCGTTTACCTGATTGCATATGCGTTGATGAGCATCGTGCACGGGCCGTTGTCCGATGCGATCGGGCGGCGGAAGGTGATCCTCGGTGGGCTGGCGGTGTTCGCGCTGGCGTCGGTCGGGTGTGCGTTGTCACGGGACTTGCCGACGTTGCTTGCGTTTCGCGCGTTGCAGGGATTGTCCGCCGGGGTCGGATTGATCGTTGGCCGCGCGGCGATCCGTGACCTGCTGCACGGCGACGATGCGCAGCGGTTGATGAGCCAGGTGTCGATGATTTTTGGTATTGCGCCGGCGATCGCGCCGATCATCGGTGGCTGGATCCTGGGCTGGCAGCGCTGGCCGATGATCTTCTGGTTCCTGGTGGTGTTCTCGTTGGCGTTGTTGTTCGCGACCTGGATCTGGCTGCCGGAAACGCATCCGCCGGCGATGCGCCTGTCGATGCAACCAAGGCGCTTGCTGCGCGATTACGTTGGTATCTTCCTCAATCCGCGTTTCCAGCGACTGGCGGCGGCGGGTGCATTCAATTTCGGCGCGTTGTTCTTGTACATCGCTTCGGCGCCGGCGTTCGTGCTGGGCATCCTGCATCTGAACGGGCGCCGGCTTCATTACGATGAATTCGCGTGGTTCTTCGTGCCGATGATCAGCGGCATGATGATTGGTGCGTTCGTGTCCGGCCGCACCGCTGGACGTACCAGTGGCGCGCGGCAAAGTGCGATCGGGTTTGCCTGCTGCGGCGTCGCGGTGACGGTCAACGTGCTTTACAACCTGCTGGTACCGGATCCGTCGGTGCCGTGGGCGGTGTTGCCGATGATGCTCAACTCGTTCGGGATCGCATTGGTGTTCCCGATCCTGACATTGGCAATACTCGACATGTATCCACGCCAGCGCGGATCGGCGTCGTCGCTGCAGGCATTTACGAGCCTGGTATCGAACGCGTTGGTCGCCGGCGTACTGTCGCCGTGGTTGAGCCATGTGCCGCTGAACCTGGCACTGGGTGCGGCGGTGTTCGCGTTTTTGGGGTGGGCGTTCTGGCGATGGGAAATGCACACCGGCCATCGCATCCCGGATGCGCCTGTGTCGGATATGCCGGCGGTGGAGCCAACCGATCGGATGTAGTCAACTTGCTTTAAACGCTTTCGCCGTTGGCGAGTCACTTTTCTTTGCAAGCGCCCAAAGAAAAGTAACCAAAAGAAAGGGCGCTTCCCCGACACGGCTGACTCGGTGTATGGGTTGTAATGCGATTTCCCGACTCGCCATCCATGGCTCGGTCGGAAAACGGCGCACATCCTGTGCGCCGCCCTCCGGGTCTGCGGACGATAGTTGTGAGCAAGCATTTTTAGAATCAAAGGCAAACGGCGATGGAGCTGGGGACACTTCGCTTTTGCTTGCTTTTGATTCTAAGGTGCGAATCACTGGCGAGATTCCACGCTAGACCCCAACGGGGCGGCGTACAGGATGTACGCCCAGCTCTTAATCAACAGCCGCAGCCGAGCCATGGAAGGCGAGTCTGGAAATCGTCCTGGAACCATCCACTTCTGGTGAGCTCTGTCGGGAAAGGCCGCTTTCTTTTGGTTACTTTTCTTTGGGCGCTATCAAAGAAAAGTAACCCGCCAACGGCGGAAGCGTTTGCCTTATGAAAGGCGCTGATCGTTCGGACGGCGAGTCCGCCACTTGCGCCATGCGTAGATCGGCAGGCCGGCCAGCACCAGCGCACCACCCCAGAGCAGCGATTCACTGCCGGTGCCAACCAGCGCATACAGGCTGTACAGCAGCGCCAGCGCCGCCACCACGCGCCCCTTGCCATCGCCGCGACGCAACCACGCCGCGGCGCTGACGACGTAAGGCAACAACGTTGCAGCCGTCGACAGCAGGATCGAGAACGTGAACAGCTGCACCAGCGAGTGCGTGTAGTTCGCCAGCACCAGCAACGAGGCCAGAGTGCTGCTGACGATGACGCCGAACACCGGCGTGCCGCCCTTGTCCAGGCGCGTGAACCGTTGCGGCAACAGGCCATCCCGCGCGGCAGCGAGCGGCACCTGCGCCGAGACCAGCACCCAGCCGTTGAGCGCGCCGAAACAGGACACGGCGGCGACCACGGCAATGCCAATCCCCGCGACCGGCCCCCACAGGCTGCGCGCGGCATCGGCCATCGGGGCCTGCGAGCTCTTCACCACGTCGGCAGGCAACAGGCCAAGGACTGCAGTGCACGCAAGAATGGTGGCGATACCTGCCAATAGGGTGCCGAACAGGGTCGCGCACGGGATGGTCCGCTCCGCATCGCGGATCGATCCCGCCGGGACAGTCGCTGCTTCCAGGCCAAGGAACGCCCATAGCGTCAACGCGACCGTCGCCTGCACCGCATTGGGCAACGACTCGCCACTGGGATTGAACGGGCGGTAGTGGCTGCTGTCGACGAACCACAGTGCGATGCCGCCGAACAGGAACAGCGGCAGGACTTTCAGGATGGTGGTGACAACTTGCATGCGTCCGGCCTGGCGCATGCCGGCCAGGTTGACCGCACTGCACAGCCAGAGTGCGCCGAGCGCGCAACCGGCCGAGCGCAGTGGGGTCGCCGTCAATGGCGGAAAGATCGCGCCGAGGCTGCCGGCGAACGCGACCGCGATCGCCGCGTTCGCGCACCACACCGATACCCAGTAGCTCCATGCGACCACGAACGCAGGTGCGTCGCCGAACGCTTCGCGCGCAAACGTGTAAGGGCCGCCGGTTTGCGGCCATTTCGCTGCCAGTCGGGAGAACGTCAACGCCAACAGGATCGCGCCGCACAGCGTCACTGCCCAACCGAGAAGGCTTGCGGCGCCGTAAGGTGCCAGCGAGGCCGGCAGCAGGAACACACCGGAGCCGATCATGCTGCCGACGACGAGGGCGATGGCGGACCACAGGCCGAGCGGGCGAGATGCAGTGGTGCCGCCATTCATTGGCTCGCCCGGTGGCTCGGTCATGCGGTGATCCTCCGATGAGTGACGAGCGTTTCGTAGGAGCGACGTCAGTCGCGACCACACGATCGCGTGGGATATCCGGTCGCGACTTACGTCGCTCCTACGAAGATCGGTTCACGATACGCGTCGCGCAGCAATTCCTGGAAGTGATGCACCGCGCTTTCGCGCAGCGGATTCAGCCGGCCCGCTACATACGAGCCTGACGCCAGGCCGCGCTGCACGTCCTCGCAGATGCCGAGGTCTTCGTGCTGGACGACGTCGCTGAAGGCGAGATCGGCCTCGCGCCTGGCGCGTGCTTCGCCGGAGTCGTCGTCCCCGCCTTGAATCGACGCGTAGTAGAAATCGAACTCTACCCGGCAGCGATCGACTGCCAGCGGAATGATGCGATTGGTCTGCAGGCGTCCGGGGAGGATGTTGAGCATCGTGTTCGGCCACAGCCAGTAGTACAGCGCGTCGCCGTTGCCGTAAAGCGACTCATTGCTTTCCAGCGGACTCCACTGCAGCGAGTGCCAGTCCGCGAGTTCGGTGGCGTAGCTGCGGTAGTCGAGCATGCGGTTGAGTTCCGGATGCACGTGCGGGAGGTGGTAGCCCTCGAGGTAATTGTCGACGTACACCTTCCAGTTGCAGGCGATGTCGTAGCCGACGCGCTGGTGATGGCCGTAGCGGTCAAGTCCGCGCTGCGCATCGATGCGTGCGTCGATGCCAGCGACCAGTGCAGCGAAATCATCGCTCTTGCCGACGGCGTGCGTGGCATCGGCCGCCGCAAACACCAGGCCTTGCCAGATTCGTACCTTCAATTGCGGCAGGCGGATGTCGCTGACATCGAAGTCGGATGTCGTGGACATTTCCGGCGCGGATTTCAGCTGGCCGTCGAGAGAGTAGGTCCAGCCGTGATAGCGACAGCGCAGCGATTTCGCCGCGAGGCCGTCGCATTGCGCGATCGGTCCGGCGCGATGGCGGCAGACATTGTGGAAGACCCGGATCTCGCCATCGCCGCCGCGCACGGCGAGCACCGGCAGGCCGGCGAGATCCGCGATGACGTGGTCGCCGCCATTCCGCAACTGGCAGACATGGGCGATGAGCTGCCAGCTGCGATCGAAAATCGCGCGTCGCTCCAGCGCCGGCCTTGACGGATCGACGTAGAAGCGGGCGGGCAGGGCGGTCGCGTGGGCGAGCGGCTGCGGGGCAAGGTCCGCGAGTCCCTTAACGTCGGTCGACATGGCGGCATCCACCCGGGTGATCAGTGAACGATGCGACCAGTCGACGTTTCGATCAAGCGAAAGCGGCGGCGTATCCCGATGACACGACCGTCTTCTGCAACGGTTCGACCAGCTTGATCCCACCGGCCACGAGCTGGTGACCGCGGGTTGGGGCGACGTCCATGCGGCCGAGGGCGGCGCCGCGGTAGTCGCATACGCGGCCGCCAGCCTCGCGCACCAGCAGCACGCCGGCGGCGATGTCCCATGGCTGCAGACCGGCTTCGAAATAGCCGTCCGTGCGCCCGCAGGCAACGTAGGCGAGGTCGAGTGCGGCCGAGCCGGTACGACGCACGTCCTCGGCGTCGCGCAGCAGTTCGCGCACGCATTCCAGTTGCGCACCGACGCGGACACGCTCGCGCGGAGGGAAGCCGGTGGCCAGCAGCGCGCCGGTGAGGTCCTTGCGCTCGTTGACGCGGATCTTGCGCTCGTTGAGCGCGGCGCCGGAACCACGGCTGGCGGTGAACAGATCGTTGCGCAACGGGTCGAACACGACGCCGTGGATCGGCTCGCCATTCTCGACGAGCGCGATCGATACGCACCAATGGGGAAAGCCATGCAGGTAGTTGCTGGTGCCGTCGAGCGGATCGATCACCCAGGTGAATCGGCCGCCGTCCCGAATGCCTTTCTGCTTGCCGCCTTCCTCGGCGAGGATGGCATAGTCGGGATTGGCGCGCTTGAGCTCCTTGATGATCTCGGCCTCGGCGAGGCTGTCGACCTCACTGGCGTAGTCGAAGCGGTCTTTCTCGATGACATTGATCGCGTCGAGCCGGTGCATGTGCCGCAACAGCATATTGCCGCCGGCACGGGCCGCCTTGACCATGACATTGACGGCAGGCTTTTGCATACGCGAACGGACTCCGGGCGCAGGGCAGGATCAGCAGGGGAAAGAGCAGGCCGGCTCGGAGCCGGGCGCGGAGTTTACCATTGCCCCCATGAGCGCCGATCCCGCATCCACCGCAGATCCCTTCGCACGCATCCGGATTGTCCTGGTCGGCACCCAGCATCCGGGCAATATCGGCTCCGCGGCGCGCGCGCTGAAGACGATGGGGCTGTCGCGGCTGGTGCTTGTGGCGCCGGAACGCTTTCCCCACGCCGAGGCCGACGCACTGGCCGCTGGCGCCGACGATGTGCTCGCCGCGGCGCAGCGGCATGCCTCGCTGGCCGAGGCCGTCGCCGATTGCCGCCTGGTGCTCGGCTGCACCGCGCGTAGCCGGCGGGTGGCGCTGGCCGAGCAGCGGCCGCGCGAGGCTGCCGCCCGGATGCTGGCGACGGTGACCGAGGGCGGCGAGGTGGCGCTGGTGTTCGGCCGCGAGCGCACCGGCCTGACCAACGACGAACTGCAGCTGTGCCATGGCGCCGTGCACATCCCCGCCAATCCCGACTACAGCTCACTGAACCTGGCGGCCGCGGTGCAGGTGCTGGCTTATGAGTTGAGGCTGGCACAGCTCGGCGCGGCGATCGGGGAGCGCGCGGCAAGAACCGAGCCGCCCGCGCCGCACGCAGCACTGGAAGGATTTTTCGCACAGCTGGGCGAAACCCTGGATGCGATCGATTTCCACAAGGGCCGTGCCCCCGAGTCGGCGATGCGCAAGTTGCGACGGCTTTTCCTGCGCAGCGAGCTGGACATGCCCGAGGTGAGGCTCCTGCGCGGGATCCTGGCCGACGCCCAGCGCATGGCGCGGCTGGCCGGGGTGCACATGCCGCCTGAGCATGCGCCGCCTGAGCATGTTCAGGAGGAAACCCTCGCGCCAAGGCCGCTGTCCGAACCCCCGCAGATCGGCTAGGCTCGCCCTGCCTTGCATGCCCGCCGGACTGGATATTGCGCGATTTCCTGATACGCCTCCTGGCTTGCCTGCTCAGTCTGTTCGCGGGTAGCGCCGCCATCCCGGCGAGCGCCGCCGGCGATCCCCACGTGCTGGTGCTCGGCTGCGTCAGCGACGATCCGAAGACGGATTACGAACTGCTCAAGCCCTTGCTGGATTACGTGGTGCCACGGATGGCCGGCGTCGGTGTCCATGCCGGTCGTATCCTGATGGCGCGTGACGTGCAGCAGATGGGTGGCTACCTGCGTCGCGGACGCGTGGACTGGGTGACCGGGAGCGCGGCGACCGGTGTCCTGCTGCAGGCGCGCGCCGGCGCATCGCCGCTGCTGTTGACCGAACGCAATGGCGTCATCCGCGATCACGCGGTGTTTTTCGTCCGTCGCGACAGCGGTATCGCTTCGCTGGTGGAACTTCGCGGGCGAAGCGTCGCATTCCAGGACGACTGGTCCACCGGCGCCTGGTTCGTGCCGGCGACGCAGTTGCTGCAACACGGCATGCCGCTGCAGGCCGTGCCCATTCAGATCATGGCATCCACCGTGGACCGGCCCGACGACGCGTCCGTCGGCTATGTCTTCGCACGCTCTGAACTCAACGTTGCCACGTGGGTGCATAAACGCCTGGTCGACGCCGGCACGATCAGCAGCCTCGCCTGGCACAACCAGCAACGGATACCGTCGTCCTGGCGCGGCGAGTTCAAGGTCATCGATGAAAGTCCCGAGTATCCGCTTGCACTGGAGATGGTCCGCGGCGATCTCGACACCAGCGTGCGTGCGCGGCTGCACGAAGTGCTGATCGAAGCGGCCGGAGACCCCGATGCCAGCGAGGCGCTGATGCAATTCTCCGGCACCACGCGGTTCCTGCCGATCGACGCCGCGACCGAGGAGGCGCTGCGTCATGTCCGTGATGGCATTGCGCGCGTTCATGCGGAGGTCGAATGAACGCGCCGCGCCGTTTCCGCGGGCTGCATGCCAAGTTTTCAATACTGGTCGTCGCCACGCTGCTGCTGATGCTGGCGGTTGTCGTGCTGATGCTGCAGCGGCAGACGGCGATGCAGGGCGAAATGACCGGGCTAAGCCGCGAATCGATGCGCGCACTGGTGTCCGAGCGCCTGCGTGCGCACGGCGAGGCGACTGCAGTCCAGCTCGCCGACTCGCTGGCCAATCCGCTGTACTACTTCGATCTCGATGCGATCGGCGCGGCAACCCGTAACGTCCTGCATCAGCCGGATGTCGCCTACGTCATCGTCTACGACAGCCACGGCAACGTCATCCATGATGGTTCGGCAGACATTTCCACCTACAGCCAGGCGATGGCCGACCCGCTTGCCTACGAGGCTGTGTCTGCGCAGGACCTGCGCATGCAATGGACCGATCGCGTGCTCGATATCTCCAGCCCGATCCGGGTCGGCGACCAGCGCCTGGGTGGCGTGCGTATCGGCTATTCATTGGCCTCCGTTCACGAGGACGAGGCGCGGGCAATGAATGCGCTGAGCACGCGGCTGGGTGACATCGGAACGCGCCATCTGCTGTGGGTCACGTTGTTGCTGGCGGCGCTGGTGGGGCTCGGCGCGCTCGCCAGCCTGGTGTTGCAACACGCGCTGGTGCGGCCGATCCGGCAACTGGCCGGTGTCGCGCAGGAGATCGAGTCGGGCAACTACGATGCAACGGTCCCTGACAGCCAGCGCAACGACGAGGTCGGCGATCTCATGCGAGCATTCGGGCGCATGGGCGCGGGGATCGCTCGCCATGACCGTGACATCCGGCGCATGGCCTATACCGACCCGCTGACCGGTCTGGCCAATCGCCTCGCCTTCCGCGAGAGCCTCGACCAGCGGCTGATGCAGCTGCGCGGCGCAGGCCGTCAGCTGGCGTTGTTGTTCGCAGACATCGACGACTTCAAGCGCGTCAACGACACCCTTGGCCATGACGTCGGCGACGACGTACTGGTGCAGTTCTCCGATCGCATCCGTGCAGCGGTCAAGCGTCACGCCGGAGCCGAAGAGACGTTGCTCGCTCGTTTTGGCGGTGACGAATTCGTGATCCTGATGCAGGGCGGCGATCAGCCCGGTCGCGATGCGCGCACGCTGGCCAGCACACTCGCTGACACGCTGGTCGAGGAGCTGGGTCTCCCGATCGTGGCGCAGGATCGGCAAGTGTTCCTCGGCACGTCGATCGGCATCACGCTGTTTCCCGAGGATGCCGCAAGCGCAGCGATGCTGATGAAGAACGGCGATATCGCGATGTACCAGGCGAAAGTCGCCGGCAAGAGTTGCTACCGCTTCTACAGCCGCGCGATGGACCAGGCGGTCGAACGCCGCGTGCGCATGGAGCAGGATCTGCGCGGCGCATGGGAGCGCGATGAACTCCACGTCGCTTACCAGCCAGTCTTCCGGCTCCGCGACAATGCCCTCGTCGGCGCCGAGGCGCTGCTGCGCTGGCAGCATCCGGTACTCGGCAACATCGCGCCGTCGGTGTTCATCGATGTGGCCGAACAGAGCGGCTTGATCGAGGCGATCGGCCCCGAAGTGTTGCGTGTCGCCTGCGGCGATGCAATGCGCTGGCACGCCGGCTTCGTCAAGGGCGCAGGCCTGTTCGTATCGGTGAATGTGTCGCCGCGGCAGCTGCGCAGCGGAGTCCTGCCGGAGCAGGTCGCGGGAATTCTGCGCGACACCGGGCTGGCGGCATCGCAGCTGCATCTGGAGCTCACCGAGACGGCGGTGATCGGCGATGAAGTCCACGTCAGTACGCTGCTGTCGCGGCTGCGCAGCACCGGCGTCAAGGTCTGGCTGGATGACTTCGGCACCGGCTTCTCCGGCCTCAGTCATCTGCGCCGCGTGCCGGTCGACGGCGTCAAGATCGATCGCAGCTTCGTGGCCGACGTCTTGCGCGATCCTGACGATCTCGCGCTGACCACCGCGATCATCGCCATGGCGCACTCGCTGGGCATCACCGTGGTTGCGGAGGGGGTGGAGAAGGAAGGTCAGTACGCGCTCCTGCGCGAGCGTGGTTGTGATCTGGCGCAGGGATTCTGGCTGGGGCGTCCGATGCCCGCGCAGGAATTTGAGCAACTGCTGGCCTGACTCCGATTTCTAGTAGCGGAGAAAGATCAAATCCACGTCCCGATCCACCGCATTGCCATCGCCGCCAGATTCCCCGACAACACACCAAACACCGCGATCGCGACCGCTCCCGCGATCCACGCGACCAGCATCAGTGCGCCATCGCGTTCCAGCAACGCCAGCGCGAACAACAGCAGCAATCCACCGAACAGATAATTGGTGAGCGGGATCGGCAGCGACAACAGCAGGCCGAGCAGCACCAATAGCAGGCCCGTCAGCATCACCGCGGCGCGATGATTCAGCAGTTGTGGCATGCGCGGGCGGATGAATTTCTCCATGCGCGCCAGCCAAGGGGATATGCGGCGATCGAAGCCTGCCAGCGCGTGCCGGTGCGGGCCACGGTTGGCAATGAACTTCGGCAGCCAGGGCGTGTGCATGCCGAGCAGCAGTTGCGTGCCGATCAGCATCACCAGTGGCCCGCTTATGGCGCCGCCGATCGGGATCGGAATGAACGCCGGCAGCGTGGCGATGAACAGCAGCATGCCGAACGCGCGCCGGTCGAGCCCCGCGAGCAAGTCGCGCAGGCGCAGCACTTCATCGGGATCTCCGATGGCATAGTCGTCGAGCAGCGCACGGATGCCGGGCTCGTGCGCCTGCTTCGGCTCAGCCGTCATCGCGCTCGTCGTCGTCATCGGTGATGCGTTGCAGCAGCAGCTTGTCGATACGCGGACCGTCGAGGTCGACCACCTCGATCCGCCAATCGCCCCAGTCGAAATGTTCGGCCGCATGCGGAATGCGCCCGAAATAGGCGATCACCATGCCGGCTGCGGTGTAGTAAGCGTGCTCGTCCTCGCCGGGCAGCGTGCGGCCTCCGAGCAGTTCGCGCAGGTCATCGATCGGCAGCGAGCCGTCGACCAGCAACGAACCGTCGTCGCGCGTGACCACCAGCGCTTCGGCATCGGCGCTTTCGCCCGACTGCATGCGTCCGAGCACCGCACCCATGAGGTCGTTCAAGGTGACCATGCCAGTGACGTCGCCATATTCGTCGACCACGAGCGCGAGCGATTGCTGCTCTTCGCGGAAGATCTCCAGCAGTTTCAGCGCGTGCGTGGATTCGGAGACGAAGACGGCCGGTCGAAGTTTCTGGAACAGCTCGGGCTGCGTCTGGTCGAGCCGGTCGAGCAGCGTTTTTACCTCGAGCACGCCGAGCACGTCCGAGTCGCTGTCACGGCAGACGGGATAGCGCGAGTACGGTGTCTCGCGCATCGCGGCGAGGTTTTCGTCAAAACTCGCGCCGGCATCCAGCCAGGCGATGCGGGTGCGAGGCGTCATCATGCTGTCGGCGGTGCGGTCGCCCAGGCGCATGACGCGATTCATCATGTTGCGCTCGTCGGAATCGATGACACCCGCTTCGTGGCTCTCGCTCACCAGCAGGCGGATTTCTTCTTCGGTGATGGTCGATTCGTTGCCCTGGTCCAGGCCCAGCAACCGCATCACGGTTCGCGTGCAGAACGACAGCGCCAGCACCACCGGCTTGGCCGCCTTGGCGAAGAAGTCCATCGGGTAGGCGACGGCGGTGGCGATCTGTTCGGGCCGCAAGGTACCGATGCGCTTGGGCACCAGCTCGCCGATCAGGCCGAACAGGAACAGCATCAGCAGGAAGCCGGCGGCGAAACCAATCTCCTTTGCATAGTGCGCCAGCAGCGGGATCTGCTGCAGCGGCTCGGCGATCTTGGCGCCCATCGACTCGCCGCCGAAGTAGCCGATCATGAGGCTTAGCAGGCTGATCCACAGCTGCACGGCGGAGAGGAAACTTTCGGGGCGTTCCGCCAGGTGCAGCGCCTTGCGCGCGCCCCGGCTGGTTTCGGCCATGTGCTTGAGGCGGCTTTTGCGCGAAGTCAGCACTGCCATCTCCGACATCGCGAAGAAGCCGTTGCACAGGATCAGCACCAGGACGATCAACAGTTCCAGCACGCGCGCAGCTCCTCGCGAAAATGATCCTTGCCAGAGCAGGTCTTGCCGGAGTGCGCTTTGCAGCAGGCGGGGCAGGGCAGCTTTGGCGACACCCGGTTGGCGGTGCGTGCAGGTGTAACGGGTCGGGGGGAGTCGTCCATAGGGTGCGCCGGAGCGCGCCGGCATCATAGCGCGCCACCAGGAGCTTGGGTCTGGCGAGGAAATCCAGCGCGCCGCCGCGTGCCTCGAACCTCGACGCCATGGCTTTTTTGGCTCTTACGGAAGACGCTGCCCGATCAACGACAGCAACCCGTCATAATTCCGCCATCAATCCAGCCTACGGACCCGCGCCGATGTTTTCCCTGCAGACGATCTTCGGCCAAGGCAAACAGTTCTTCGCTTTTCTCGACGAGGCGGCGGTGGCCGCGCACGACAGCACCAATGCCCTGTACGAGATGCTGAAGGCGCCGGAGCGGACCCGGGCCTGGAAGCGTTCAAGTTGGCGCGCCAGCGCGAGCGGGTGGCGTCGGACAAGATCAGCCAGGCGCTGGTCGACAGCTTCATCACGCCGATGGAGCGCGAGGATATCGAGGCGCTGGCCTCGGCGCTGTACAAGATCCCCAAGCAGGTCGAGCGTTTCGCCGACCGCTACGCGTTGGCACGCCATCGGCTCGACGGCATTGACTTCGCTCCGCGCGCGGCGATGCTGGAGCAGGCTGCGGGGGTCGTCGTCGAAATGGTCCACGAACTGCGCGACATGGGCCTGGACCGCATGAAGCAGCTCAACGATCGCCTGCGCGTGCTCGAAGCCGAAGCCGATCGGCTGATCCTCGAATTGCATCGCGACATCTACTCCGGGCGACTGGATGCGAGCGAGATGTTCCTGCTCAAGGAGTTCTTCGAGATCCTGGAAAAAGCGATCGACCGCTGCCGCGAGGCCGGTGTGGTCGCCTACCAGATCGTGCTCAAGAACAGCTGACGTCGCGATGAAGCTCGACCTGAAGCAGTTCGCCGTGAAGCAGTTTGCCGTGACGCAGGTGCCCCGATGCTGACCCTCGTGCTGGTCGTGATCGTGGCCGCGCTTGTTTTCGAGTTCGTCAATGGTTTCCACGACACCGCCAACTCGATTGCCACCGTGGTCGCGACCAAGGTGCTGTCCCCGGGGCAGGCGGTGATCCTGGCCGCCGTGACCAACCTGATCGGCGCGTTCTGGGGCACGGCGGTGGCCAAGACGATTGCCTCGGGCCTGATCGACACTTCGGTGGTGCACATCACCTCGCAAGTGCTCCTGTGCGCGCTCGGTGGCGGCATCGTCTGGAACCTGTTCACCTGGTGGCGCGGGCTGCCCTCGTCCTCTTCGCACGCGCTGATCGGAGGTCTCTGCGGCGCCGCATTCGCAGCGGCCCACGACAATTGGAATGCACTGATCTGGTCGCAGCCGGCCGGCCACTGGACTGAAAGCAAGGGCCTGTTGTGGAAGGTGTTCCTGCCGATGATCAGCTCACCGATCGCCGGCTTCGCACTGGGCATCGCCATCATGGTGACGCTGTGGGCGATCATCGCGGCGATGGCGCGGGCCGGCGGGCCGGTGGGGCGGCTGGCGCGTCCGCGCTGGGTCAATGCCTTCTTCAAGAAGGCGCAGCTGGCATCGGCGGCCTACATGGGCTTCGCGCACGGCACCAACGACGCGCAGAAGACGATGGGCATCATCGCCCTGGCCCTGTTCGGCGCACAGTCTGCGGGTGCGCTCGACCAGTTGCCGGCATGGCTGGGGTTCCTGCATCCGCACGGCGGCGAAAAGGACATCGACAGCTGGATCATCGCCAGCTGCGCGCTGGTGATGGCTGCGGGCACGGCGGCCGGCGGCTGGCGCATCATCAAGACCATGGGCCAGAAGATGGTCAAGCTGCATCCGATCCACGGTTTCGCCGCGGAAACCGCATCGGCGACGATCCTGACCCTGGCCGCGCATTTCGGCATGCCGGTGTCGACCACGCACAGCATCTCGACGGCGATCATGGGCGTGGGTTTCGCCAAGAATCCGCGCGCGCTGAGGCTCACGGTGATCGAGCGGATCGTGTGGGCGTGGATCCTGACGATTCCGGCGGCGGCCGGGATTGCCTATGGCCTGCTCAAGTTGTTCGAGGCGCTCGGCTGGACTTGAGGGGCTTTTCTACAAAAGAAACGTGCTATGCACTAAAGCAAATCCCCGCCCGCCGACAACGCCCGTTCCATCCGATCGCCCATGCCGCCGATCTCCAGGATCAGGCGGTCGACTTCCGCCGAGGTCAGGCCGTGATACGGCCGGTTCTCGCACAGCTGCAGGTACGGTACGCCGTCGAGGTCGCCGATCGCGAGGTAGCCGACGCGGCTTTCCCAGTTGAAGGCGAGGGCGCGCCTGCAGTCGACCCCGGTGGTCGGGGCGACCGCGGTGCTGACGCGCAGGTAGGTGCGGGCGTCGTCGTCTTCGAGTTCGGACAGGAAGATCGCCTGGTGGCGACGGCCGTTGTCCAGCGACAGCTCGACGCAGACCACATACGGGTCCTGCATGCTGATGCGGAAGTCGCTGGAGGTCAGGTGGTTGCGGATCTGTTCGAAGTCGTGCATCGGACATCACTTGCGTCGGGGGATGACCGCTATGCTAATCCGGTATGGCTGCGTTCGATATGGATGATTCCGATGTGCGCACCCCTGTTGCAAGCCCGACGCCTGCCGTCGACCGGATCCTCGCCGCCGTGCGTGCGATCCCGCGGGGACAGGTTGCTGGCTACGGCGAGGTTGCCCGAAGGGCCGGGCTTCCGGGTCGCGCACGCCTGGCCGCACGCGTGTTGAGCACCAATACCGACCCCGAGCTGCCCTGGCATCGCGTGTTGCGTTCGGATGGCCGCATCGCGTTCCCGGCCGGCTCGAAAGGGTTCCGCGAACAGGGCCGACGCCTGCGTGCCGAAGGGGTCTGCGTACACAACGGCCGTGTACGCATGCCCAAGCGCGAGTTCGACCTCGACGCGGAGGTCTGGGGGGTGCGCTGATTCGCCGCGCGACAGGACCGGCCGTTATCATGCACAACGCCACGGGCACATGCCTTTCGCGCTCACAGGACTCTCGATGTTTTCCAACATGCCCCCCGTCACCAAGGCGCTGCTGATCGCCAATGGCCTGGTGTTCCTGCTGCAGCTGGTGCTCGGCGATGCGACATTCGTGCCGTTCATGCTGTGGCCGCTGGGCGGCGGCGGACTCGATTCCCTCGCATCGGGAAGCGATGGGTTCCTGTCGCAGGGATTCATGCCGTGGCAGTTACTGACCTATGCATTCCTGCATGGCAGTTTCACGCATGTGGCATTCAACATGCTGGCGTTGGTGATGTTCGGCGCGCCATTGGAGTACACATGGGGCAACCGCCGATTCCTGACCTACTACCTGGTCTGCGTGATCGGCGCGGGAATCTGCCAGTTACTGGTCGCTTTTTGGATGTCGAAGCAAGGCGCGGGGATCTATCCCACGATCGGTGCGTCCGGTGGCGTGTTTGGCTTGCTGTTTGCCTACGGCCTGCTGTTCCCGAACCAGCGGGTGATGTTGCTGATTCCGCCCATTCCGATGAAAGCGCGCACCTTGGTGATTGTGTATGGCGCGATCGAGTTGTTGCTCGGCGCGACCGGCCTGCAGCCGGGCGTGGCCCATTTCGCGCACCTGGGCGGGATGCTGTTTGGCTGGATGCTGATCCGCTACTGGCGTGGGCAACCGCCATTCGGCAAGCGTGGGCCGCCGCGGCCGCGGATCGTGCGCTGAGGCAAAACACACTGCGACAACCGCGCGCAATTCCAATGTAGAGCCGAGCTTGCTCGGCTGCTCTTGGAAGCAGCGGAGCAAGCTCCGCTCTACAGAATCAACGCCGCTACCCGCTCTACAGAGTCGAAAAGCCGCGACAGCCTCACCGCCAGATCGACACCTGCTGATCGGCCGCGCGCTGCATTGGCGTGCCGGCCTTGCACGAGAACGATGCCCCAAATGCCGGCTGGTCTGAAAGCGGCCCGTTGCTGCGCCATTGGCCCGGTGCGTGCACGTCGGTTGCGGCCAGCCGCGTCGCGACATCTCCCGACATCTGCTGCGCCCACAGCTTTGCCCAGGCTTGATAGAACGCCTGCCTGCCGGCGAGGGCGAGCGCGGGTTGCGTTGTCGTCAACGCATCCATCGCAAGCTCGACGCCGGCGAGGTCCGCGGCATTCTCGTCGCGGGTCTGGCTACCGTTGACCGACACCGCGGTCAGGCCCGGCCAGGGATAGGCGCCGTATTGAGTGACCAGTTGTCCGGTTCGCGTATTCCACGCGGCGAGGTCGGCCGGTGTCCACCAGTCGCGCACGCTGCCGCTGGCGTCGACCAGGCGACCGGTGTTGTCGAAACCATGGGTGAGTTCGTGGCCGACCATCGCACCGAAGGCACCGTATTGCGCGGCGGCGTCCTGCGACATGTCCAGCACCGGCGCCTGCAGCATCGCCGCGGTCACGATCAGGCGGTTCTGCGCGATATCGTAGGCCAGCGCCGGTTGCTGCGGCAGCACGTTCCAGCGGCGATCGGCGTTGCCCTTGCCGATGCGGCGCATCTCCTCGCGATGCCGCCAGGTCGATGCGATCAGCATGTTGTTGCCGAAACTGCTGCGGCCCATCGGCTGCACGCTGTAGTCGAGATCGCGCGCTGGTGCGCCGATCTCGATCTTGAGTTTCGCCAGTTTCGATTTCGCCTCGGCCTTGGCTGCCGCGCTCATCCAGCTGTTGCGATCGATGCCGCGACCGAGCGCGTCGCGCACCTGCGTTGCGACTTCCATCGCGCGCGACCTGGTCGCATCGGGCAGATACCGGCCAACGTATTCGCGCCCGACCATCGGCCCGGCGGCGAGATTGATCGCATCCAGCACCTGCTGCTGGCGTGAGGCAGGCGCAGTCTCGCCGCGCAGCACGCGACCACGGAGTGCGAAGTCGATATCGCGCCACGGCTTGGACAGATACGGCGCCATCGCCGCGCCGATCTGGTAGCGCAGATAGGTCTTCCACTGTGCCGGCTTGAGTCCGCCGACCAGTCTGTCGAGCTGGGTGAACAATGCCGGGTTTGCGAGCGAGACGCTGTCGTCGGTGACACCCTGGGCCTTGAGGAAATCGCCGAGTTGCAGTTGCTTGTACTGCTTGGCCAGACTCGCGGTTGCAACCGGTGCGTAGTTGCTGCGCGGATCGCGCAACGCAGCCACCGGATTGGACGCCTGCGCGATCCGGGTTTCGAGGTCGAGTACGGCCTGGGTATCGGCCTGCAGCTGCTCGGGTTTGCTGCCGGTCAGCGCCAGGATCTTCGACACGTAGTCGGTATAGCGGCCGAGCAGGGCACGGGTGTCGGGATCGGCGCGCGTGTAGTAGGCGGGATCCGGCAGGCCGAGGCCGCCCTGGCTGAAGTAGCCGATGTGGCGGCCGAGATCCTGCAGATCGACATCGGCGCTGAAATTGAACACGACCGGGATTCCGACCTGATGCAACGCGGCGATCGCAGCGGGAATGTCCTTGCTGCGGCGGATGGCATCGACACGCGACAGCAGTGGCGCGATCGGGTTGGCGCCGTCGCGTTCGACTGCGGCTTCATCGATGCCGCTGGCCCAGAAATCTCCGAGCAGCTTTGCCACGCCGCCTTGCACCTGCATGTCGGCAGTGAGCAGGTCGATTTGCTGCTGGCGTGCGCGTTGCGCCAGTTGTCCAAGCGCCGATTGCATGCCCGAACCGGTGACTGGATTGGCCGTGAGCCAGTCGGCATTGGCCTGCGCATGGAAATCGCGGCAGGCGAGGCTGGTTTCGGGCGCTTTTTTCGCCGCGCTTTTCTTCTTTTTCGCGGCGTCCGCTGCAGGCGCCGTCATGGTGGCGATCAATGCGAGGCTCAGGGCGAGCGCAAGAGGACGCGAGGTCGGCATCGTGGAGTCCGTCGGTGGGGTCGGGCGAGTGTAACAAGCGGTCTTACCGAGTCCATGAACGCTGGCGTCACCGGCAACTGGATTGCGGATGCAAAAAAAGCCCGGTTTCCCGGGCTCTTTTGTGATCGCCATCGCGATCCATTTACCGGATCACGACCGCGCTGCCTGGAAACTCGCCCGCCAAACTTTCCGGCGCGCCGCCGCGCGCTGGAAAAATCGCCGGCGAGCGTTTACCGCGCCGCATGCACACTTGCTTGCTCAAGTATTCCCACGCGCCGCCGCGCGCTGGGGAGCTCGGCTACGAGCGGTCTCATCGCGTTTACCAGATCACAACCTGCTTATCAGTCCCACGAACCATCGCATCCCCAGCCTTGCATGAGAATGCCGCCGCGAACGCCGGCAGGTTCGACGGCGCGCCGATCGCGCGGAAATCCGCCGGCGCGTGCTCATTGCTGTTGACGATGACCTTCAGGTAATCGGGCGTGTAGTTGCTGCGCCAGACGGTCGCCCAGTTGATGAAGAAGTGCTGGTCGCGGCTGAGGCCATCGGTCATCGGATCCGGCGTGCCGGCGGTGGCCTTCTTCATGGCGTCATAGGCAGTGGCAAGACCGCCGAGGTCGGCGATGTTTTCACCCAGCGTCAGCTTGCCATTGACCTTCAGCTCGGGTGTGGCCTGATAAGCACTGAACTGGTTGACCAGCTTGTCCGTGCGCGAGGCGAAGCCCTTGGCGTCGGCGGCGGTCCACCAGTTCTCGAAGTTGCCCGTCGGCCCGAAGCGGCTGCCCTGGTCGTCGTAACCGTGTGTCATCTCGTGGCCGATCACCGCACCGATGCCACCGTAATTGACGGCATCGGTTGCCTGGGGATCGAAGAACGGCGGCTGCAGGATCGCGGCCGGGAACACGATCTCGTTCTGCATCGGGTTGTAGTAGGCGTTGACGGTCTGCGGACTCATGCCCCACTCGGTGCGGTCGACCGGTTTGCCGATCTTGCCCAGGTCCCACTTGTAGTTGAATTCGGTGGCCGCGAGCACGTTGCCGATGTAGCTGTCGCGCGAGGTCTGCAGGCCGGTCCAGTCACGCCATTTGTCCGGGTAGCCGATCTTCGGGGTGAACGCCGACCACTTCGCGATCGCCTTGGCCTTGGTCTCCGGGCTCATCCAGTCGAGCTTCTCGATGCGGGCCTTGAGCGCGTCGCGCAGGTTCTGCACCAGCGCCTGCATCCGCGCCTTGGAGTCGGCCGGGAACGCGACCTTGACGTACATCTGGCCCAGCGCTTCACCGGCATTGCCGGCGACTGTCTTGAGCACGCGCTTGCCGCGTTCCTTCTGCTCCTTCTGCCCGCGCATTGTCTTGTTGTAGAACGCGTAGTTCTCCTGCACGAAGGCGTCGCTCAGGTACGGCGAAGCTTCATCCACGGTGTGGAACTGCAGATAGGCCTTCCAGGTCGCGACCGGCACGTCGCCGAGCATCTTGTCGACTTCCTGGTGGAAGGCCGGCATCGCCAGCGAGAACATCTTCGGCGCCGCGAGACCTTGCGACACGAAGAACTTCGTCCACGAAAAATTCGGTGTCAGTTTGTCGGCGGCGGCCAGCGTGGTCGGGTTGTAGTAGATCGACACATCGCGCTGCATTTCCTCACGCGACTTCGACGCCTTGGCAAGGCGCGTCTCGAATGCCAGCACCGCTGCGGCCTGGGTGGCTGCATCGGCTGACGGCACACCAGACAGTTCCAGCACCTTGGCGATGTGCGCCTGGTAGGCGTCGAGCTTGTCCTTCTTGTCCTTGTCGAAGTAGTAACCCCGATCCGGCAAGCCGAGGCCGCCCTGCGACGCGTAGCCGACGTTCATGGTCGAGTCCTTGAAGTCCGGACTCGAGCCAAAACCGAACAGCAGGTTCTCGCCCTTCGCGGCGCTGGTGCGCAGATACTCGGCCACGCCGTCCTTGTCGGCCAATGCGGCGATGCCGCTGAGGCGATCCTTGATCGGCGTGATCCCCTGCGCGTTGATCTTCGCCTCGTCCATGCCGGTGGACCAGAAGTCGCCGACGATCTTTTCCACGCCCGTCGCGCCGGTGTCCGCCGCCGCCTGTTGCGCGAGTTGCCGCTGTACGGCGATGGAGCGCTCGTCAAGCATGTCGAACGCGCCCCAGCTGGAGCGATCGCCCGGAATCTCGTTTGCCGCCTTCCACTTGCCGTTGACGTAGCCGCCGAAGTCCGTGCAGGCGTTCTTGCTGGCATCCAGGTCGCTCATCGCGAACCGGTTGACAGGCGGCAGCTTGCTTTCATCCAGCGTCAGCGCCTTCGTCTCGGCAGGTTTGGCTGCGCCGGCGACGGCTGCGGTGGTGGAGGTCTTTTCCTGCGCGCAACCGCTCATGGCGAGGGCGGACAGCAACGCGACGGCAAGCGCCGTCGGTTTCAGCATGGGCTGGGTCATGGGTGTTCCGGTTGGATTGTGCTCGTGCACGGAAATAACGGAGTGCCACATCGCTCAATAAGCCGCGCGCGACGTCGCGCGCGGCGGATGTTGATCGACAGTGCGCGATCAACAGGTCGCGACTACCGCGCCACGACAGGACGCGCATGCGAAGATTTTCCAACGCGCCGCAGCGCGCCGGGAAACCTGCCCGCGAGACTTGTGGCTTATCACCAGATGACGACGCGCTTGTCGTCCGGACGCACCATCGCATCACCGGCTTTGCACTGGAACGCGGTCGCGAACGAGGCCTGGTTGGACGGCGCCCCGATCGCGCGGAAGTTGGCCGGTGCATGCGGGTCGGTATTCAGGCGCACCTTCAACTCTTCCGGTTTGAAGTTGCGGCGCCACACCGTGGCCCAGTTGAGCCAGAAGCGCTGGTTCTCGGTGTAGCCATCGATCTTCTCATCGGGCGTCTTGCTGGCGTCAGCCAGCGCTTTCTGCAACGCGTCGAAAGCCACGGTGGTGCCGCCCAGGTCGGCGATGTTCTCGCCCAGCGTCAGCTGACCCTTGACCGGCAGGTTGTCGATCGAGCGGTAGTCGTCGAACTGCTTGACCAGTTTCGCGGTGCGCGCCTCGAAGCCCTTCTTGTCCGCCGCTTGCCACCAGTTGGCGAAGTTGCCCTTGGCGTCGAACTGGCTGCCCTGGTCGTCGTAGCCGTGCAACATCTCGTGGCCGATGACCGCGCCGATGCCGCCGTAGTTGAGCGCTGGGTCCGCCTTCGGATCGAAGAACGGCGGCTGCAGGATCGCGGCCGGGAACACCACTTCATTCTGTTGCGGGTTGTAGTAGGCGTTGACCGTCTGCGGGGTCATGCCCCATTCGGTGCGATCGACTGGTTTGCCGACCTTGCCCATCAACCAGTTGTAGTTGAACTTGGTCGCGGCCATCACGTTCTGCACGTAGCCGTCGCGTGAGGTGGCGAGGCCATCCCAGCTGCGCCACTTGTCCGGATACCCGATCTTGGGCATGAAGCTGTCCCACTTCTCGATCGCCTTGGCCTTGGTGTCGGCGCTCATCCAGTCGAGTTTTTCCAGCCGCGCCTTGAGCGAGGTGCGCAGGTTGCCTACGAGTTTCTCCATCGCCGCCTTGGACTCAGGCGGAAAATACTGTTTCACATACAGCTGGCCGAGCGCTTCGCCGACGCCGTCCTCGGTAGTGCCGAGCACGCGCTTCCAGCGCGGCTTCTGCTCCTTTTGCCCATGCAGCGTCTTGCCAAAGAATTCGAATCGCTCATCGGCGAACTTGTCGGACAGGTATGGCGCCATGCCATCGACAGTGTGAGCACGCAGGTACGCCTGCCACTGCTCGGCCGGCACGTCCTTGATCATCTTGCTGAACTCGACGAAGAACTTCGGCTGCGACAGCGAGAAGCCGTCGGTCGTCACGCCCTGCGCCTTGAGGAACTCCGACCACGAAAAGTTCGGCGACAGCTTGTCGGCGTCGGCGACCTTGACGAAGTGGTACTGGTTGAGCGGATCACGCTGTTCGATCGGCGACAGCGAAGCCTTCGCTAACCGCGTCTCGAACGCCAACACTTCCTTGGACTGCTTGTCGGCATCGGCTGGGGCGACGCCGGCGTTCTGCAACTGCTTGCTGACGTGGGCGACGTAGGCGTCGCGGATCTTCTTGTAGCTGTCGTCGCCGGCCTTGGGGCCGTCGCTGAGGTAGTACGCCTTCTCCGGCAGCGCAAGCCCACCCTGGTCGGCGTAGGCGATCACCATCTGCGAGTTCTTGAAGTCGGCGTTGGAATAGAGGTTGAAGACGTCACCCCGACCGGCGGCGAATTCGTCGCGCAGGTACTGGGTGATGTCGGCAGGTGTCTTCAGCGTGGCGATCTTGTCCAGCATCGGCTGGATCGGCGTCACCCCGGCGGCATTGATCTTCGCGTCTTCCATACCGGTGGCATACATGTCGCCGACCAGCTTTTGGAGGCCGGTTGCGGCAGGCATGGCGGCGGCGGCTTCTGCCAGCTGCTTGCTTGCAGCCAGCGAACGCTCGCCCAACATCTCGAAGCTGCCCCACGTGGTGCGGTCATTCGGGATCGGGTGCGAGGCCAGCCACTTGCTGTTGACGAAATCGGCGAGGTTGTCGCAGACCTTCTTGCTGGGGTCGAGGTCGCCGATGGCGAAGGCCGCTGTCGGCGGCAATTCGGCAGCGGGGGCGGGCGCCGGTGTTTGCGCAACGGAACTGGCTGGCGCGGCGGGCTGCGCGGCTTCCTGTTTACCCGAGCAGCCGGCGAAGGCGGCGGTAACGGCAAGGGATAACAACAACATCTGAGGCTTGCGATCGATCACGTTGAACTCCGGCCCGATGGGGCAGCAGGTTGAAAAATCCGGCGCTGGGCCAGGTCTTTGGCGAATGCGCGTGCACGACAGCCCCGCTCGGGGCATCTCGCGACTGTAGCGGCACCGGCTGTGTGCAGCGGGTGTCGAAGGTCATGGCGACGGCGTAATGATTTCTTTACTTCGCCGTCAAGGCCGGCAAAAACCGTGTGCTAACGTGCGGACGGTCACAAAAAAACACGGGGAGCGGAGCATGCGCGTGCATTTCCATGGGGCCGCTGGCGAAGTCACCGGCTCGATGCACCAGGTCGAAACCGCCGGCAAGAACGTCCTGCTCGACTGCGGCATGATCCAGGGCAGCCGCGAGGCCGAGGCGCGCAACGTCGGCGCGTTCGCCTTTGAAGCTTCGCAGCTTGATGCGCTGGTGATCAGCCATGCCCATATCGACCATATCGGCAGGGTGCCGCTGCTGGTCAAGCGCGGTTTTTCCGGCCCGATCTACGCGCAGGGCGCGACCGCCGAGCTGATGCCGATCATGCTACTGGACGCGGCTTCGCTGGCCGAGAGCGACGCCGAGCGCGCCAATCTGCATCGCCGCGATGGCGACCCCGAAATCCTGCCGCTCTACAGCCGCGACGATGTCGATGCCGCGATGCGGCAGGTCAAGCCGCTGCCTTACGACACGCGCACGACGATCCTGCCCGGCATCGACGTCGCGTTCCGCGATGCCGGCCACATCCTCGGTTCGTCGATCGTCGAGCTATGGGGCGACGGTAAAAAGCTGGTGTTCTCCGGCGACCTCGGCCCGAAAGGAACCCCAATCCTGCGCGACCCGGAGACCGTGACTGAAGCAGACATCGTGCTGATGGAATCCACCTACGGCAACCGTAACCACAAGGATCGCGCCGAGACGGTCAGCGAGCTTGGTGCGATCTTCGAAGCCGCCTGGCGCGACAAGGGCAACGTCTGCATTCCCGCGTTCGCGGTTGGCCGCAGCCAGGAACTGCTGTACTGGTTCGCCAAGCACTGGGACGACTGGCAACTGTCGCGCTGGCAGATCTTTCTCGACAGCCCGATGGCGGCGAAGGTCGTCGGTGTGTACGGCCGGCACGAAGAACTGTTCGATGCCGACGCGCAGCAGGTGTGGAAGCAGAAACCCAATCCATTCCAGTTGCCGAACCTGCACATCACCCAGACGCGCGACGAGTCGATGGCGATCAACCGGATCCAATCCGGCGCGATCATCATTGCCGGCAGCGGCATGGCCAACGGCGGCCGTATCCTGCACCACTTCATGCAGAATATTTCGCGGCGCGAGTCGCACATCGTGTTCGTCGGCTACCAGGCCGAAGGCACGCTCGGTCGGCGCCTGGTCAACGGTGCCCCGTGGGCACGCATCCATGGCCGCGACTTCCGCGTCAGCGCCCAGATGCACACTGTCGGCGGTTTGTCCGCGCATGCCGACCAGGATGGGCTGATGGAGTGGTATGCCGGTTTCCAACGCCACCCGCCACTGGTGCTGGTGCACGGCGAGGACAAGGCACGCGAAGCGCTGGCGGGCGAAATTGGCCAGCGCGACGGCATCACGGTGCAGCTGGCGCGACCGGGGATGACGCTGACGGTTTAGCTTGCTCGGCTGACGAAGCGTCCTGATGCGACCTGTAGAGCGGAGCTCTGCTCCGCTGCCCTGACCAGCCATGCGAGAGCAGCCGAGCAGAGATCGGCTCTACAGGCCCATGCGAGAGCAGCCGAGCAGAGATCGGCTCTACAGGCCATGCGAGAGCAGCCGAGCAGAGCTCGGCTCTACAGATAGCATCACCTGAACGAAATCTCGTCGCGCTGGCGTATTCAGCCGGTTTCACGTACAGTTCGCCTCGTTTTGCGCACGGCTGATCCGTTTCCTAGGTAAGCCTGCCGCCGGTCGAAGATCCATATCGACCATTCGCGGCCTTCTCCCCGCACGTCTTTCGTCGCGCAGACACGGCCCGGAACATCCGGCGCCGTCAATAGATCACTCGCAGCGCGGTCCAAGGAACGCTCCGGGTAAAAGCTCGCATCGCCTGCCGTGCGCTGATCCTCGATCAGTCACTGGGCTCGTGTGCGGGCTCCAGAACGGAGTTCCACCAATGTCTGATTCCATCACGCTCGCGAGCCCTGACACCAGCGCTTCCGAGGATGCGGCTTCTGAAAGCACCGGTACCGAAAGCTCGGGCTTTGAAAGCCTGGGCCTGTCGCCCGCCCTGCTGCGCGCACTGCACGAAAGCAACTACACCATCCCGACGCCGATCCAGGTCGAGGCGATTCCACTGGCGATGGCCGGGCATGACCTGCTCGGCGGCGCCCAGACCGGCACCGGCAAGACCGCGGCGTTCGCGCTGCCGCTGCTGCAGCGCCTGTCCAAGGAAACCCCGCCGAATGGCGCGCGCAAGCCGCGTGCATTGATCCTGACCCCGACCCGCGAGCTGGCAGTGCAGGTCGCCGAGAGCATCAAGACCTACGGCCGCCACCTGCGCCTTAACGTGACCACCATTTACGGCGGCGCCGGCATGGGCCCGCAGGTCGACAGCCTGCGTCGTGGCACCGACATCCTGGTCGCGACCCCGGGTCGCCTGATCGACCACATGGAGCGCGGCAGCGCCAAGCTCGATGCGATCGAAGTGCTGGTGCTGGACGAGGCCGACCGCATGCTCGACATGGGCTTCCTGCCGGCGATCAAGCGCATCCTCAACCGCGTGCCGAAAGAGCGGCAGACGCTGCTGTTCTCGGCGACGTTCGAGGATCAGATCAAGGCGTTGGCGCTGGAGTTCATGCGCAATCCCAAGCAGGTGCAGGTCACGGCGAAGAACACCATCGCCGACACCATCGTGCATCGCGCGCATCCGGTCGACGGCTCGCGCAAGCGCGACCTGCTGATCGACATCCTGACCAAGCGCCATACCGACCAGGTCCTGATCTTCGGCAAGACCAAGCACGGCTGCAATCGCCTCGCCGAGCAGCTGGAAACCGCCGGCCTCAAGGCGGTCGCGATCCACGGCAACAAGAGCCAGGCGCAGCGTCAGAAAGCGTTGCGCGACTTCAAGATGGGCAAGGCGCGGGTGCTGGTCGCGACCGACGTCGCCGCGCGGGGGCTCGACATCCCGAACCTTCCGCTGGTCATCAACCATGACCTGCCGATGGTCGCCGAGGATTACATCCACCGCATCGGCCGCACCGGCCGCGCTGGCGCGACGGGTGAAGCGTTGTCGCTGGTCTCGCCGGAAGAAGGCGGCCTGCTGCGCCAGATCCAGCGCATGCTAAAACTCGAGCTGGTGATGGACGTGGTCGAAGGCTACGCGCCGAGCAAGCCGATCCGCCTGGACACGCCGATCCCGAAGAACGGTGGCGGCCAGCGCGACGGTCAGCGTCCGCCGGGTCGTCCAGGGCATCGCCCGCACGCCAGGCCGGCAGCGCCGCGTACGGGGCACGCCGGACCGAAGCAGCGTTCGGGCGGCGGGCAGGGTGCGTACGCCGGACGGCGTGACACCCGCGCCTGACGATCAGCGCTAGCGCGAAATCAAAAGGGTCGGCATTGCCGGCCCTTTTTTTATGCGGCGAGACAAAGAGATTGACAACTACTAATCAAATAGTACTATAACGTTCGTACAAGGAGTCCACATGTCCGATCCGCATCCCACTGAAGGCGAACTGGCGATCCTGCGCGTGCTGTGGGATCGGCGCGGGTCCTGCACCGTGCGCGACGTCCACGACGTGTTGTCGCGCAACAAGGACACCGCCTATACGACGGTGCTGAAGATGATGACGATCATGGCCGACAAGGGTCTGGTCATCCGCGACGAGTCCGAGCGCAGTCATCGCTACGCCGCCGTCCATCCCGAACCTGCGGTGCAGTCGGCGATGCTCAACGATCTGATGCAACGCGCGTTCGCCGGCTCCGCCTTGCAACTGGTGCAGCGTGCGCTGGACGTTGACGGGACCAGCCGCGAGGACCTCGATGCCATCGCGCAAATGATCGCGCAGGCGAAGTCTCTTCGAGACAACCTCCTTCGCCACAAGCCCCGTCGCGACAAGCCCCGTCGCGACAAGTCCTGACACCGGAGCCTGGCGATGACATCGGTCCAGTCCGTCGAAGCCGCGCTTGCGATGACGTTGTTGCATTCGTTATGGCAGGGCGCCGTGCTGGCGTTGCTTGCGGCTGCGTTCATGATGTTGCTGGCCCAGCGCAGCGCATCGATCCGGCATGCGGTCGGGATGGTCTTTTTGCTGGCGATGGGCTTGGCGCCGCTGATCACGTTCTTGGCGTTGCTGTCCGATCAGGCGACGGTCCTCAACCCTGAAACGACGGCCGCGCTGCCTGACCTGGCAGCCTCCTCGTTTCCGCTGTTGCCGGGCAGCCCCACCGTCGTGGCGCCGCTCTGGCTGAGCTGGCTGTGGGCGCTTGGGGTTGCGTTGATGCTGATGCGTCTGGTGGGTGGCTGGTGGATGCTGCGCAGCCTCGACCAGCAGCGCTTCGAACCGCTGCCGCAAGTCTGGAGGGAGCGTGCCGATTTTCTCCGACGCGCGTTGGGCATCCGACGGCAGGTCGCGATTCGCCTGTTGCAGGGCAGCGGGCTCCCGTGTTCGGCGCGCGCGTGGCGTCCGGTCATCTGGCTGCCGCTGTCGATGCTGACGCAGCTGCCACCCGATCAGATCGAAGCACTGATCGCGCACGAATTGGCCCACATCCGTCGTCTGGACTGGATCTGGAACAGCCTGCAGTGCGTCGTCGAGGCACTGTTGTTCTATCACCCCGGCGTGTGGTGGCTCAGCCGCCGCATCCGGCAGGAACGCGAAAACGCTTGTGATGACCTGGCGGTGGCGGCGTGTGGCGACGCCATCGTTTTGGCGGAGGCGCTCAGTGCACTCGAGGGCCTGCGCACGCCCGCCCACATCTTTGCGTTGTCCGCCAATGGAGGTTCCCTCATGCATCGCGTCAAGCGTCTTCTCTCTCCTGATTCACCCTCCCGGTTGCGCTGGGGGGTGCCGCTCGGTTTGCTGGCGGTGTTGTGCTCCGGCGCCTTGCTGGCTGCGCAAGCGGCTCCTGCCAACCGAGCGGTCGCACTCTCTGCTCCAACCAATACCCAGGGGCCGCACTGGTGGGAGTCGCATGGCAACTCGACCGAAATCCATGATCGAAAAATGGGTACGGATCGCGTCTATCGGCAATGGGTTGATTTCAGCGGCCGCATGCATGAGGTGTACGTAGTGAACGGTCGATCCGTGCCGATCGACGCCGGCGTGCGGCAATGGATTGCGAAAGCCCGTATCCCACCGAAGCCGCCGAAACCACCGGCTCCGCCGCTGCCTCCGCTGCCGCCCCCACCTCCGCCCCCGCCTCCGCCGCCTCCGCCGGAACGTTTTATCGAAACGGCGGCATACCAGACTGCGATCCGCCTGGCCCAGAGCGACCGGCGCTTGATTGCAACACTTGGGGTGCCAATCCAGGCGCGCATGCATGGCCCGAGCTACCTGGACGACAACCGGGCCGACCTTTCGATCGTGCTGTCGGGACCCAAAGGCGCCGCGCAGTTGCATGCCACGGGTCGATTGATCGCCGGACAGTGGCAGTTCTCCGCCCTGGAAGTGAATCCAGACAGCGGCTCCCGCTTCAACGTGGTCGGTAGGTAACGCGTCATGCAGGCTTTGCAGGTATCGCAAACGGGCATGGAAACCGCGTGTCTTTTTGCCTGTAAGTACTAACCAAGTAGTAGATAACCTTGGTCTTCGACAACGATCTTCAACAACGATCTTCGACAACAACAGGGAGTCACCATGCGTCCGATATTTCTTTTGCCCCTCGCCGTGCTGGGGTTTGCCGCAAGCACGGCTGCAATGGCCCAGGCGGCGTCGCCCGACCCAACCATCACCGCCGCCACGCGCACCGCTGTCGTGGACGCATTGGGCCGTCAGTTGAAGACCCGCTATGTCTTCCCCGACATCGCCACCCGGGTGGCGGCCTCGCTCGCTTCAAAAAACGCGCACGGTGACTACAACATCGACACAACGACATCCGCGTTTGGCGAAGCGCTGACCAGGGACCTGCACGAGCTCGGCAAGGACCTGCATCTGCGCGTCCGATTCGAGCCGGACTTCAGGCCCGAACCGGAGCAGGAGGGCAAACCGATGAGCAGCCGGAAGCTCGCCGAAGCGCGGTTGGAGATGGCGCATATGGCCTACGGCATCAGTCGCGTGCAGCGGCTACCCGGCAACGTCGGCTACCTCGATATCCGCGGATTCGGGCCGACGGAGCTCGTGTCCGGCGCCTATACCTCGGCCATGTCCCTGCTGTCGGGCACCGACGCATTGATCATCGACCTCAGGCAAAACGGCGGCGGCGAACCATCGAGTGTTGCTTATCTGTTGAGCCATTTTTTTGCCGAAGGCGATGCCCGCCATCTCAATGACCTCTACAGCCGTACCGACAACACCACCCGCGCGTACTGGACCGACCCCGCCGTCGGCGCGCGTTACACCCGTCCGATCTACGTGCTGACCTCACACGACACCTTCTCGGGTGGCGAGGAGTGCGCCTACGACCTGCAGACGCAGAAACGCGCAACGCTGGTGGGTGAATCCACAGGCGGCGGCGCCAATCCCGGCGACTACATCGCCCTGGCCGACGGCTTCATCGCGTTCATCCCGACGGGACGCGCGATCAACCCCATCACCAGGACCAACTGGGAACACGTGGGAGTGAAGCCCGATGTCACGGTGCCCGCCACTATCGCGATGAAAACCGCCTACACCACCATCCTCGATGATCTGATCCACAAGGCGACGGACCCGGAGGAACGCGAAGGCTTGAAAGGCACGCTCGCCAGACTCGAGAAAGGCGAGATCGAGCTGCCGGGTTATGTCCCACGCCACTGACAGCGCAGGAAGGGCCGCATTGCCGGCCCTTCCTGTTTCGCTCTACGGCACTTGGGTGGCTGGCAATCCGGACGGCATCTGGGGATTGGTTCCAGCGACGGGCGATCCTTCAGCTCTTCGGCGTTGAACCCGCCAGCGGCAGCGTGACCACGAATTCGCTGCCGGCGCCCCGGCCATCGCTCCTGCCGATCACCGTGCCGCCGTGTGCCTCGACCAGGTCGCGCACGACGGCCAGGCCGATCCCGAGACCACCGTTGTTGCGGCTCAGCGAGTGCGCGTCCTGGACGAACAGGTCGAAGATATGCGGCAACGCCCCCGCGGTGATGCCGATGCCGTTGTCGACGACGGTGACTTCCACGGAATGTTGGGTCGCCACCGCTGAAAGCGTTATCGCACCACCTTCCTGGGTGTACTTGGAGGCGTTGTCGAGCAGATTGCTGAACACCTGGGTCAAGCGCACCGCATCGCCGTCCATGATGAGCGGGTGGGACGGCAGCCGCGCGGTCAGATGCTGCGATCGCCGGTCCATCGCAGGCCGGGTCGCCTCGATGGCGACGTTGAGCGTGTCGGCCAGGTCCACGCGTCCGCGATCGAGGCGGAACTTCCCGATGGTGACGCGCGAGCCGTCGAGAAGGTCCTCGACCAGTCGCGACATGTGGTCCACCTGGCGCTTGATGATGACCTGCAGGCGTTCGAGCATGGGCTCGTCGTTGCGGGCGTGGCTGAGCAATTCGGCGGCCGACCGGATCGGGGTCAGGGGATTGCGCAGCTCGTGCGCCACCATCGCTAGGAAGGTGATCTGGCGGCGATGCGCATCGTCGGACTCCCCCTGCATCTCGTGTGCACTCAACGTGGCAATCACCAACTGCTCGTTCGCCTCGCGCAGGTCTCGCAGGGCAGGGTCTGCCACCGGTGTTTCGTGCGATGTCCCCGACGGCGGTGAAGCGTGTCCTGCCGAAGGGTCGCGATGGCTCGATCGTGTCAGCTCGGCCAGGTTGCTGACGGCCGCCTCGGCGATTGCGTTGGCACGCAAGGCGGCGATCACCAGTTGCTCGTTGGCTTCCAGGAGGTCCGCATCACGCAGCCCGCTGGTATCGCGATGCACCGCCAGGTCTTCGCGCAACCTCGCCAGCTCGTCGCGCACGCCGTCTGCCTGCGCATTGAGCATGGCAAGCGTCCGCGTCGCCTCGGTCACTGCGTGCTCGCCGTGCTCACGCATGAGGGTCGACGGCGGCGGGGCGTTCAGCCATCAGGCGCGCCGGCTAACTCGGCCTCCTCGTCGCGGCGCTGCGGTCGACCGCCGAGCAGCCCCTGGAACTCGGTCAGCGCCTCGCCGATCTGAAGGCCATCGTCATCGATGGTGAACTGACGAAGCTCGTTGGAATGCGCGCTGGCACGGACCTTCACCACCGCCATCACCCGCAGCAACTGGCTGTCGACCTCGATATAGCGTTGCACGATGATCGCGTCGGTCAGGAATGCCGCGCCGTACGGACTGAAGCGCAGGTCGTTGTAACGATCCTCCAGCTCCGAGGTCATCAACACCGTGACCCCGACGCTCGCCAGCGCCCGCACCATCCGGTACATCGATTGCCGGAAATCCTCGCGGTAGGTGGGCGCCACCATCAGCTCGAAACCGGACAGCGAATCCAGCACCACGCGGGTTGCCTTGAGTCGATGGATTTCGTCGACGACCAGGCTGGTGATTTCGTCGACCGACAGATCCGATTGTGGGATGCCGATCAGGGCCACCTGTCCGCTTTCAATGAGGTCGATGATGACGCGGTCGCGCGACAGCTTGGGGCGTTGCTCGAACGAGGCGATCACGCCGGTTTGTCCGTGGCGCGCGCCCTCGGCCAGGAAGGCCGCTGCCAGCTTGGATTTGCCCGATCCGGACGGCCCCGCGACCAGCAGCGAATAGCCACGCGGCAGCCCGCCGCCCAGCATCTCGTCCAGGCCCGGCACCCCCATGTGCAGCCGCGCGCCCTTCGGCGGCGCCGCCATTTCGACCGATTGCGCGACGACCTGCGCGGGAGGGAAGACCCGGATCCCGGCATTGCTGATCCGCATGGTGTGCTTGCCCGGCAGCGTGCCCTGCCCACGCATCTTCTTGATCTCCAGCTTGCGCACGACCGAGTTGCGGTCCGTGCTCTGGCTCAGCCAGATCAGGCCGTCGGCGACGGTAAAGACCGGGTTGGGATCCCTCTCGTCGAAGTATTCCCCGATCAGGAAGGTCGTCGCATGCCAGCTGGTCATGAGCATCCCCAGGTGCTGGATGAACTGCTGGAGGCTGAGCGCATTGCCTGGTGTTTGACTGGCCATGGCGACTGAACGGAACGAGTCGACGAAGACCAGGGCGGGCTCGAATTTTTCGACGGCAGCGATGATGCGATCCAGCACCTTGCCCAGGTCGCCAATGGCGGTCTCGTCGGCGAGGTTGATGAAGTGGACCGAGTGGTTGATCGCTTCGCTGTCGAAGAAATCGAACTGCTGCTGGTAGCGCAACATCTTCAGCGGGGGCTCGCCGAGCACGGTGAAGTACAGCGCAGGGCGCTCGGGCGTCGCCAGCGCGAACATCATCTGGTGCGCGAGCGTGGTCTTGCCGGCGCCGGGCGACCCCGCAAGGATATTGAAGGAAAACTCCGGCATGCCACCACCGAGCACCTCGTCCAACCCCTGCACGCCGGTCTTGAGACGTTTGATCACTGCTTTTTTGGTCATGGCGAGGTGTCCTGGACGGCATCGCCGCCGGAATGGTTGTCCCACACGGATCCGAGCAATCGCTCGGTCAGCGATCCGCCGATCAGGCTGGTCAGCAGGTCGTGGAAGGTGCGCAGCAGGGACTCGGTGGCGCGCACGGCCTCGGCGCCGGTCTGGCGGGTCAACGCCGCCTGCAACGGTGCGAACTCGCCCGGCAGGAGCGCGCCCTCATAGACGCCGCCCAGCCAGGGAAAGTCGGACCGGATCAGGTACAGGCTGCGCCGGTAGAGCGCCCCCACGCCGCGATCGCTGACGATGGGAGCCAGCGCGGCATTGATGGCAATCAGGGACGAGACCGCGATCTGGGCGACACGCACGGAATCCGCGCCTTCTGCTGCGAGTTGCGCAAGGGTCGTCTGGATACCTCGCGTGCCAGTGTGCATCGTTGGGTGTCAGCCCGGTCGGACGCCGAGTCTACCCCAGCGCCAAGAGCTGTTCACGCGAAATACACGTCCTGGCCATTGTCGGCCGACCGCCCGTCGGCCGACCGCCCGTCGGGCGCCATGCCCACGTGTCAGCTCGCCTTCTTGGCCGCAATCCAGCGATCGATCTTCGCCTCCAGCACATCCAGCGGCACCGAGCCGTCCTTCAGCACCTCGGCATGGAATTCATGGATATCGAACCTGGGGCCAAGTTCGCGTTCGGACCTGGCGCGCAGCTCCTTGATCTTCATTTCGCCGATCTTGTACGCCAGCGCCTGGCCGGGGATCGCCATGTAGCGCTCGGCTTCGGCGACCGCGTCGGTTTCCGATGCGGCGGAGTTGTCGAGCATGTACTTGATGACGCGCTCGCGGGTCCAGCCCTGGCTGTGCAGGCCGGTATCGACGACCAGGCGGATCGCGCGCCACAGTTCGTTCTGCAGATAGCCGAAATAGTCGTAGGGATCGGAGTACATGCCGAGCTCCTTGCCCAGCGACTCGGTGTACAACGCCCAGCCTTCGGCGAACGCGGTCTCGCCACCGAAGCGACGGAACTTCGGCAGGCCGGTCAACTCCTGCTGCAGCGCGATCTGGAAGTGGTGGCCGGGGATCGCCTCGTGCAGGAACAGATCCTCTGCATCCCACGTCCTGCGGCTCGGCAGGTCGTAGGTGTTGACGTAGAAGATGCCCGGACGCGTGCCATCTTCGCTTGGGCCCTGGTATTCGCCGCCAGCGGCGGACTGCGCGCGGTATGGCTCGACCGGGCGGATCTCGAACTTGGCCTTCGGCTTCAGCGAGAACAAGCTCGGCACGCCGGTCATGACCCGGGCTTCGATGTCGCGAAAGTGCGAGAGCAATGCATCCTCGGTCTTGAAGCTGAAACGCTTGTCGGTGCGCATGAACTTGAAGAAGTCCTGCAGCGATCCCTTGAAACCGACCTGCTGCATCACCTTGCGGATCTCGCCGTGGATGCGCGTGACTTCGTCCAGGCCGATCTGGTGGATCTCGGCCGGCGGCTTGTCGGTAGTGGTGTTCTGGCGCGCGTCGTAGGCGTACCAGGCCTGGCCGTTTGGCAGCCCGTTGCGGCCGACGCTGCTGCGGGTGTGCTGCATGTAATCGTTGGCGATGTAGTCGCGCAGGCGCTTGTAGGCCGGCATCAGCTCGCTGTCGATCATGGTGCGGTAGTCGGCGGTGATGCGCGCCTTGTCGGCGGCGGAGAACGATGGCGGCATGGTCTTGACCGGCATCCAGAACAACGTGTCTTCCGCCTTCGGCTTGATGACCGCGTCCAACTGCGGCACCACCTTGACCATCAGCACGCGCGGTTGCACCACGTCCTTGGCGACGCCTTCGCGCATGTTGGCGATGGCCTGGTCGAACAGCGCCGGCACTTTGGCGGCGCGCTTGCTCCAGTTGTCGTAGTCCTGCACGGTCTTGAACGGCTGCGCGCCGGTGCCGGAGCCGAACATCACCGCCAGGTTGGCGAGATTGAAGAACTGGTTGATCGGGATCAGTTCGTTCGGGAACTGCTCGCCTTCGAGCGCGGACTTCGCATCGTGCAGGAAGATCTCGTAGCTGATCAGGTCCTGGCCGTTGAGGCCGGACGGTCCGACGGCCTGGATCTTCTTCAGCCAACCAGCGGTGAACGCATGCGACTGCGCCCGGTAGTCCGCACTGAGGAAATTCGGCAGCTGGTCGTTGTAGCGCGGGTCGCCCTGGAAAGTGGCCTGGATCGGGTTGAGCTTGAGACTCTCTTCCCAGAATTGATCGTAGAGCCGGTTGAGTTGCTGTGCCTTGCTGGCGACTGAGCGGCTGCCTGCAGGCGTGCTGCCCGTCGGCGTGGTCGCGCAACCGACAAGTGCCGTGGCGATGGCAATGGCAAGGACGAGATGGGGGCGGACGATCATCGGGATATCTCCGTGGCGACAGTCAATACAGCCGACATTACAGCCGAGCTTGGCCCATCCGGCGCGGCGCGGCATGGGCCGAAGGTTACTTGATCCAGGGTTTCCGCCGGTTGCGTCGTTCGCATGCGGGTCCGGACTTGTTCAGATGAACTCGGCCAGCACCGCGTTGACGCAGAACAACGCCGCCATCGCAATGAACAATCGCGTGGAACGATCGTCGAGCGGACCGCCGTGCAGCGGACGCAAATTCAAGCGTTTGATTCCACGATCCCATGGTGCGGAGAAAACGGAATCGTGTCGGGCGCGACTGCGCCGCCAGAGATGATGAAGCTCATGGCCTGGTCGACGGTCCAGTCGGTGGGCGTCAGGTGTTCCACGGGCACGATTTCGAGATAGCCACCGGTGGGATTGGGTGTTGTCGGCACGTACACGGCGGCAAGTTCGCGGCCGGTGCCTTGCTCACGCAGGATGCGGGTGACGAAGCCGACCGACTTCATTCCGCCGTGCGGAAAGTCGATCAGCACCACGCGCTGGGTCCCATCGGGCTGCGTCTGCAGGATGTCGAGCAGCTTGCGCGCACTGCCGTAGATCGTGCTGGCCAACGGGATGCGGCCGACCAGCGCCTCGAACCAGCCCAACAGGCGTTGTCCGACCACGCGGCGCGCCATCCATCCCGACAGCAGGATCACGACAATGGTCGCCAGCAGGGCCAGGGCGGTCTGCACCCAGAGCTGATCCAGCCAATGCCATTGCGGATCGAGGGCCAAGTCGTGCAACAGCGGTCCCACCAGGGGCTGGCTGATATCCGACAGCAGCACGAACACGAATTTCACCACGACCCAGGTCAGCCAGATGGGCAGCAGGGTCAGCAAGCCGGTGAAGAAGGTTTTCTGGAGACTGCGGCGTTGCGGCCGTGGACTGATCGGGTCGGGGGTTTGCATGTGGTGATTGTAGGGTGGGCCCCGGCCCACCGTCCCGGGCGGCAAGGTGCGGCGGGTTGGCACCGCGGACCAAGGCCCACCCTACGGATCGCGCACCAGCCGGAAGCCGACGTCGTCATAACCACGCACGGCGTCCAGCGGGCGCGTGCCGGATGCTCCGCGCCAACTGCTGCCCACGCTCAAACGCTGGCGGCAACCGGCGTTGCATTCGCTGAGCCATTGGGACACCGGTTTGGCGCCGCCGGTACCCGGCAAGACGCGCGCTTCGGCAGCCGTTGGAAGGCGATAGCGATGGCCGGTGCGCTGGCCCAGCCAGCGGGCGTATGCGTCGGCATCGCTCGACGAGACGCACACCACCGGCTGCTGCGGCGACTGTGGGAAACCGGGGGATTGCCACGAGCGTGGCGCGAGAATACGAAATACCGAAGTGCGTTCGCGACACAACGCCGCCGGGCGTCCGGTGGCGCTGGCAAAACGCGCGTAGTCGCCACGGCTGACATTGCTGTTCGCAGCGCCGATCATTTTTTCGCCAACGCGCAGCAGGCGCATGCCAGCAATGGGGTCGCCGGCTATGGCGTCGCCGGATTGCGGGATGCGCTGCGCCTTCGCGGTGAGCGAAGCGATGGTGGCGGCATCCAGGCCCATGGCTCGCGCGCTATCGACTGCACGCATCGCAGCGGCATGATCGAGCTTCGCGGCCGCCTGCTCGACGCGCGCGCCAAGCGCCTTGGCGACGCGAGTGCGCAAGCGGATCATCGCGACGCTGTTGCCTTGCCCGGTTTGTGTCGCCAACTGGTTGGCATGCTGCAGATAGTCGTGGGCGCGATGGTCATCGCCGGCGCGCAGCTGGTGTTCGGCCTGATCGCCAAAGGCATCGAGCAGTCCGCCAATCGCGGTCGCCAGGCGCGGGTGCCCGGGATCGATTTTCCACGCAGCGATCAGACCGTCGTACGCATTGGCACCGGCGGGCGCGGTGAGGTTGTGCGCCTGCAGTTGCTGCTCTGCCGCAGCGACCAGGCTTTCCGCAGGTGAGCCCGGCAGCGGTCGCAACATGGAGCTACCCGGATCACTGATGACAGGCGCGCCCGGCGTCGCGCCCGGTATCGGCAGATCGTCATGGCCGGCGGAGGCGGGGGCGCGGAAAAAGCTGCCGGGTCCCTCATCCGCCTGCCGCAGTGCGATGCCGGTGCCGGCGGCGGCGATCAGTACGACCGCCACCCACGCTGTCTTCGGCCAGCGCCGGATCGCTTCGGATACTTGCAGCGTGCGGGCCAAGGCGAGCGTGAACGGCTGGCCACTGCGCTTGGGCACGCGGTCCAGCGCCTCGCGCATCTGCTGCGCGTTGCGGAATCGTTGCGATGGCGATTTCGCCAGCGCCTTGTCGAAGAAGCGTTGCCAATGGCGCAGTGGTCGCGGAAGCCGGGGGATTGGATCCTGCGCGTGCATCACTGCCATCGACAGGGCATCGCCGGCCATGTACGGCAACTTCCCGGTCAGCATTTCCCACGCCAGCACACCGACGCTGTAGAGATCGGCGCGTGCGTCGACTTCTTCGCCGCGTGCTTGTTCCGGCGCCATGTAAGCGGTGCTGCCCACCGCCATGCCGGCGGTGGTGACGCGCGGGCCGAAGCGACGCAGGGCGATGCCGAAGTCTGCAAGCAGCGGCCGATCGGCTTCGTCGAACAGGACATTTTCGGCCTTGACGTCGCGATGCACGACGCCGCGCGCGTGCGCGTAATCCAGGGCGGCCAGCAACGAGTGCAGGATCGCGCGGACGCGGGCATGGGCGTGCTCGTGGCCGTCCTGCGCGAACTCGCGCTGGCCCAGATGGCCGCGCGCGAGGTATGGCATCGCGTAATACGGCAGGCCGTCGCGGGTGCGGCCGATCTCGAAGATACCGACGATGTGCGGATGCTCGAGCCGGGCAATCGTGCGTGCCTCGTTCTCGAAGCGGCGGCGGCTGACCTCATCGGCCAGCGCCTCGGGCAGCATCACCTTGATCGCGACCTCGCGCTCGAGCGAGGCCTGCTCGCCCAGATACACCGTCGACATGCCGCCGTTGCCGATCACGCGCGACAGCCGATAGCCGGGGATCTCCGGCATATCAGCGTCGACGTTGTGATCCAGCGATGGAGTGGACATGCGGCCCCCGGTGACAACGGCGAGCATACGCCGAGCCGACATGCGGGGTGCAGGCCGGGTTCACGCAACGCAGCGCGGGTTACACCAGCAGCAGCGACGACATCCGGCGGCGGTAGCGGCCGACCAGATCGTCATCTTCCACAACGCGAAAGGCGTCCAGGAGTACCTGCTTGGGCAAGCCGCCTTCGAAGGCGCGATTGCGGCGCAGCATCTCGAGGAACTGCTCCAGCCCAGCTTCGGCATCGCCCGATACGATCCGGTGCACGCCGAGCAGATGGCGCGCGCGCAGGTCGTCCGGATCAGCGGCGATCGCGGCTTCCAGCACCTGCGGCGGCGGCGCGTCCTGAAGCAGCGCGGCAAAACCCAGGCGTGTGCGCGCCTTGGTCACGCGCTCATCGGTGGCAAGGTTGGCGGGCAGCGCATCCAGCAACTGCTCGGATTCGTGCGCATGCCCGATGGCGAGCAGCGCAAGCGCGAGGTCGAGCTTGAGACTGTCCTGGGTTGGCTCGGCTTCCACGGCCTTGCGCAGACGCATCACCTCGGCCAGCGGATCCAGCGGCGCGGCTTCGGTTTCTGTTTGCACTGGCGCCTCGACGGCAGCGCCCGGCTCGATCCCGTGATGGGTGAGGAATTCGCGCAGCTGAGCTTCGGGCAACGCGCCGGGAAAGCCGTCGACCAGCTGACCGTCCTTCACCAGCATCACCGTCGGGATCGAGCGGACCTGGAAAGCCGTCGCAAGTTGCTGCTCCTTGTCGACATCGACCTTGGCCAGCAGGAACGCGCCGTTGTAATCAGCGGCGAGCTTTTCCAGGATCGGCCCGAGTTGCTTGCACGGGCCGCACCAGGTGGCCCAGAAATCCACCAGCACCGGGACCTGCAGCGATTTCTGCAGGACTTCGGACTCAAAAGTTTCGGTGGTGGCGTCGAAGACGTTGGTATGGGCGGGCGCGGTATCGGTCATGGGGTTGCCGGGTCTCCGGGCATGGTGTCAGGGCGAGCACAGGTTATGGCGATCCTTGCTGCCAAAGGCAAGGCGCAGCGATCGCCGCCAGCATCCAGGGCGCGGAGGTAGGGTTTTGCGGCGTTACCCATGGCCTCAGCCGTAGCGTAATTTCAGCGCCAGGATCGTCGCCGCCAGCACCAGAGTGACGACGTTGGCCACGATTATCGGCCACGACCCCAGCAAGACACCGTAGCCCAGCCAGAACACGACGCCGACGGTGAATACCGCATACATCGACAACGAGACTCCGTTGGTGTCCTTGCTGCGGATTGTCTTGAACGCCTGCGGCACGAACGACACCGTCGTCAGGAACGCAGCGATATAGCCGAGCCACTCGCCGGTCATGGCGATGTCGGTTGCGCGGCTTGAAGGCCGAGCGGCGACTTGTAAACCTGGCCGCCCTTCATCACGAACTCAACCCGTTTCATCAGCGAGATGTCAGCGATCGGGTCGCCTGGCACCGCGACGATGTCGGCATATTTGCCCGGCTCGACGCTGCCGATGTCCTTGTCCATGCGCAGCAGCCTGGCGGCATTCCGGGTCGCGGCTTGCAGGGTGAACGCCGCCGGCATGCCGGCCTGCACCATCAGCTCGAACTCATGCGCGTTCTCGCCATGCGGATACACGCCGGCGTCGGTGCCGAACGCGATCGGCACGCCAGCCCGATAGGCTCTTCCGGCGGTGGCCATGATCTTCGGTCCGACCTGTGCGGCCTTGGCCGCGACCTGCGCCGGGTAATAGCCGGGGATTTTCGCCTTCTGGGCGACGAAATCGCCGGCGATGATCGTCGGCACGTACCAGGTGCCGTGCTGCTTCATCAGCTTCATGTCGGCATCGTCCATGAAGGTGCCGTGCTCGATCGAGTCGACCCCGGCGAGCACCGCGCGTCGGATCGCTTCGGTGCCGTGCGCATGCGCGGCGACCGGAAATCCATAGTCATGCGCGGCGGCGACCACGGCCTGCAGTTCCGCCATCGTCATCTGCGCATTGTCGACGCTGCTGCTTTCGTCCAGCACGCCACCGGAGGGCATGATCTTGATCAGGTCGGCGCCGTCCTTGTAACGCTGGCGGACCGCTTTCCACGCATCTTCGGGGCTGTTGATGATGCCGACCTCGGGGCCGGGATCGCCGGCGAGGTTGGCGCGATAGCCGTCGGTGCCGTCCGCATGGCCACCGGTGGACCCGATCGGCCTGCCGGCGGTGAGGATGCGCGGGCCGTCGACGATGCCCGACTTGATCGCATTGCGCAGCGCGATCGACTCGTTGGCGCCGTCGCCGAGGTTACGCACGGTGGTGAAGCCCGCGAGGAGCGTGCGGCGCGCATAGGCGGTGCCGCGGATCGCGAAGTCGGCCGGATTGAGTCGAAACTGATCGCTGTAGCTGGTCGCGCTGAACTGCGTGGTCAGGTGCACATGGCTGTCAATCAGCCCGGGCAGGCAGGTGGCGTTGCCGAGTTCGATCGCCTGCACGCCGGCTGGCGTGGCGATACGGCCCGCCTGCACCGACTCGATCCGCTCACCGCGCACCACGATGCTGGTCTCGCCCTGCACCCGGCCGCTGGCCGAGTCGAACAGATGCCCGCAGTGCAGCACGCTGGCGGTGGGCGCGGTGGCGGCAGCCTCCTGCGCGCGTGCTGCGGGCAGGGCGGCAAGGGCGAGCGCGAGACCGGCGGTCAGTCGATGCATGGTGGGTTTCCAGACGAAATGGCTGCGTAGATGATAGCGGGCCGTTGGCGGCGATTTGTGCGCTGCGGTAGGCTTCGGGGTCTTTCCCCCTGCGCCCACGCCGTGTCCTCCGAGCCCGCTGTTTCCGAGCCTGCTGTCTACGACCCCGCCGCCGTCGAATCCGCCGCCCGCCAGTTCTGGGCGCGGACCCGCGCGTTCGAGGTGACCGAAGACCTGCCTGGAAACGGCATGGTCAAGCCCAAGTTCTACTGTCTGTCGATGCTGCCGTACCCATCCGGGGCGCTGCACATGGGCCATGTGCGCAACTACACCATTGGCGACGTCATCAGCCGCTACCAGCGCATGACCGGCAAGAACGTGCTGCAACCGATGGGCTGGGACGCGTTCGGCCTGCCCGCCGAGAACGCCGCGATCAAGAACAACACCGTGCCGGCGAAATGGACCTACGCCAACATCGAGCACATGCGCGCGCAACTCAAGACGATGGGTTACGCGATCGACTGGACGCGTGAGTTCGCGACCTGTCGGCCCGAGTATTACGTGCACGAGCAGCGCATGTTCGTGCGGCTGCTGAAGAAGGGGCTCGCATACCGCAAGAATTCCGTCGTCAACTGGGATCCGGTCGACCAGACCGTGCTGGCCAATGAGCAGGTGATCGATGGCCGTGGCTGGCGCTCGGGCGCGATCGTGGAGAAGCGCGAAATCCCGCAATGGTTCCTGCGTATCACCGACTACGCGCAGGAATTGCTCGACGGCCTCGACACGCTCAAAGGCTGGCCGGACTCGGTCAAGACCATGCAGCGCAACTGGATCGGGCGCAGCGAGGGTTTGGAGTTCGCGTTCGACATCGAAGGCGGCAGCGAAAAATTGCGCCCGCAACAACTCAGGGTGTTCACCACGCGTCCCGACACCCTGATGGGCGTGACCTTTGTCAGCATCGCCGCCGAACATCCGCTGGCATTGCGTGCGGCGGAGACGGATCCGGAGCTCGCGGCATTCATCGCCGAACTCAAGCAGGGCGGCGTTTCCGAGGCAGAACTTGATACCCAGGCCAAGCGCGGTCGCGACACCGGGCTGCGCGCGCTGCATCCAATCACCGGCGAGCCCCTGCCGGTATACGTCGCAAACTTCGTGCTGATGGGCTACGGCACCGGCGCGGTGATGGCGGTGCCGGGACACGACCAGCGCGACTGGGAATTCGCGCAGCAGTACCTGTTGCCGATCCGGATGGTGATCGTTCCCGCGGACGTCTGCGACGCACTCGACGAGATCGGCAAGCACATCGCCGCGCATGACGACCCGATGCGCAGCGCGCTGGGCCAGAGTGGCGCGATCGACGTCTACCAGACCGGCGCAGCGGTGCAGGTGGTCGAGGAATTCGAACGCAGGATCGCCGAGGAAAGTGCCTACACCGAGCGCGGCGTGCTGGTGAATTCCGGTGAGTTCGATGGCATGGATGACCGGCAGGCATTCGACGCGATCGCCAAGCGTTTCGAGCACGAAGAGCGTGGTTTTCGCCGCGTGAACTACCGCCTGCGCGACTGGGGCGTCAGCCGCCAGCGTTACTGGGGTTGTCCGATCCCGGTGATCTACTGCAAGCAATGCGGCGCAGTGCCGGTGCCGGAAGCGCAGTTGCCGGTGGTGCTGCCCGAGGACGTGCAGTTCATGGGCACCGGCTCGCCGATCAAGGCGGATGCCGATTGGCGCAAGACGACCTGCCCGCAGTGCGGCGCCGCCGCCGAACGCGAGACCGACACCTTCGACACCTTCATGGAGTCGAGCTGGTACTACGCGCGCTACACATCGCCCGGCGCAGCCGACATGGTCGATGCGCGTGCGAACCACTGGTTGCCGGTCGACCAGTACATCGGCGGCATCGAACACGCGATCCTGCACCTGATGAACTTCCGCTTCTATCACAAGCTGCTGCGCGACGAAGGCCTGGTGCACAGCGATGAACCGGCCACCAACCTGTTGACGCAGGGCATGGTGATCGCCGAGACGTTCTATCGCGACAACGCCGATGGTTCGAAGGAATGGATCAATCCGGCGGACGTCGAGAGCGAACGCGACGCGCGCGGACATGTCATCGGCGCGAAGTTGAAAGCCGATGGGCAGCCGGTGCACATCGGCGGCATCGAGAAGATGTCGAAGTCCAAGAACAACGGCGTCGACCCGCAGGCGATGGTCGATAAATTCGGCGCGGACACGGTGCGCCTGTTCTCGATGTTCGCCGCGCCGCCGGAGCAGTCGCTGGAGTGGAATGAAGCCGGCGTCGAAGGCATGTCGCGCTTCCTGCGGCGTTTCTGGCGCGAGGTGCTGGCGCATGTCGCGCAGCCCGAGCATCCGCCGGTTGATGCATCGACGTTGAATCCTGCGCAGAAAACCCTGCGCCGGCAGCTGCACGAAACCATCCGCAAGGTCGGCGACGATTACGGTCGTCGCCACAGCTTCAACACTGCCATCGCCGCGCTGATGGAATTGCTCAACCACGTCGCGAAATTCATCGACATGAGCGACCAGGGTCGCGCCGTGCGCCATGAGGCACTCGAGGCGATGGTGCTGCTGCTCAACCCGGTGACGCCGCACGTGAGCCATGCGCTATGGCAGGCGCTGGGTCACGGCGAAACGCTGATCGAGGATGTGTCGTTCCCGCGTCACGATCCCACCGCGCTGGTGCGTGATGCGCTGACGCTGGCGGTGCAGGTCAACGGCAAGCTGCGTGGCACGATCCAGGTCGCCATCGATACTGCCCGTGACGTGATCGAAGCCGCGGCGCTGGCCGAGCCGCACGTGGCCCGGTTCCTGGATGGGCAGACGATCCGCAGGGTGATCGTGGTTCCCGGAAAGATCGTCAATATCGTCGCGGGCTGAGCCGGCCTGCAATCACGCATGCCACGCTTGCCCGCCCCGCCGACCTCCGCCAGACTGCCAACATGACCAGAGCACTGATAGTGAAAGCCCCGATGTTGCGTCCACTGATCCTGGTGCTGCTTGCGCTTGCCCTGTCGGCCTGCGGCTTCCATCTGCGTGACGCGTTGATGCTGCCGAGCGACCTGGGCCCGGTGCGGGTGATGTCCCCGGATCCCTACAGCCCGCTTGCGCAATCGTTGTCCGAAGCGCTGGCCCGCGCCGGCGCAACCCCGGCTGCGGAAGGTGCGACCGACAACCTGGCCACATTGCGGATCGTGTCCGAGCGTTGGGGCAACACGCCGCTGTCGGTCGACTCGTTCGGCCGCGCGCAGGAATACACGCTGCGCTATGCCGTGATTTTCCAGCTGCGACGTGCCGACGACACCGACCTGGTGCCGCTGCAGACGATCGAGTTGGCGCGCGATTACATCTCGGTGCCGACCAACTCCTCGGGTACCCAGGGCGAGCAGGAAATCCTCGGGCGCGAGCTGCGCCGCGAGATGGTCGCCTCGATCCTGCGCCGCATCGACGCCGCCTCGCGTTCGCCGATGCCGGCGGCGCCCGCGCGCAAGCCCTGAGTGCTGACCAGCGCCGGGGCGTCTTCCGAGATGGAGCTGGAGGTTCCGCGATGGAGCTGAAAGTGGATCGGCTGGCGACCCAACTCGCGGCCGAGCCGTTGCGTCCGGCGTACCTGATCGCCGGTCCCGAGCCGTTGCTGGTGCTGGAAGCTGCCGACGCGGTACGCGCCGCCGCGCGTGCGCAGGGTGTCAGCGAACGCGAGGTTTTCGAGGCCGAGGGCAACCAGCGCGAGCCCGACTGGAATGCGCTCGAATCCAGCTTCCGATCCCCCAGCCTGTTCGCCAGTCGGCGCCTGGTCGAGTTGCGCCTGCCCACGGGCAAGCCGGGAACCGAAGGCGCCAAGGTGATCAGCGAGTTCTGTGCCGCCATGACTGGGCAAAATCCGCCGGGCGATGTCTGCCTGCTGGTGACCTGCGGCGAATGGAGCATGAAACACGGTGGCAAGTGGAGCCAGGCAATCGGCCAGATAGGCGTGGTCGTCATCGCCTGGGCAGTCAAGCCGCACGAGCTTGTCGACTGGATCGAACGGCGGCTGCGCAGCCGGGGATTGAAGGCCGATCGCGACGCCGTGCAACGGCTGGCCGAACGCGTCGAAGGCAACCTGCTGGCCGCGGCACAGGAAATCGACAAGCTGGTGTTGCTCAGCGATGGCAGCACTCTTGACACCGCGCGCATGGATGCACTGGTCGCCGACGCCGCGCGCTTCGATGTGTTCCGGTTGCTCGACGCGGCGATGAACGGGCAGGGCGCACAGGTCTCGCGCATGCTCGCCGGCCTGCGTGCCGAAGGCGAAGCCGTGCCGGCGCTGCTGGGCATGGTAGTGAAGGAGTTGCAGCGCACCGCCGCGGTCGCGCGGGTGCAGGCGCGCGGCGGCAACCTTGCGGCCGAATTCAAGGCGCAGCAGATCTGGGAATCCAAACAGGCGGCCTATCGGCGTGCACTGCAGCGGCATCCCGCGCCGCGCTGGGAGCGCTTCGTGGTCGAGGCCGGGCTCGTCGATCGCATCGCCAAGGGGCGCGCCGCCGGCGATGCCTGGGTCAACCTGGAACGCCTGCTGCTCGCCGTTGCCGATGCCAAGGCGCAGGCCCTGCTGGCGTCGTGAGCATGCTGCGCGAGTTGCGCGTGTTCTACGGCGGCACCTTCGACCCGGTGCACAACGGTCATCTCGCGATCGCCTGCGCCGCACGCGATGCGCTGGCGGGCGAGGGCCATCCCGTGGACATCAACATGCTGCCCGCGGCCGACCCGCCGCATCGTCTGCCGCCGGGTGCCAGCGCCGCGGATCGTGCCGGGATGTTGCAACTTGCGATTGTCGATACGCCCGGGCTGCTGCTCGATCGCCGTGAACTGGAACGCCATGCGGCCGATGGCGCGCGCCGCTCCTGGACCATCGACACGCTGCACGCGCTGCGCGCGGAATACGGAGCCGACGCACCGATCGCATGGCTGGTCGGCGCCGATGGTTTCGTCGGCCTGCCGACGTGGAAACGGTGGCGCGAGTTGTTGGGCTTGGCGCATTTCATCGTCGCCGAACGCCAGGGCAGCCCGATCGACGGCAGCTTGACGCCGGAATTGGCCGAACTCGTGGCCGCACGCTGGGTGCAGGAGCCGTTGGCATTGCGGAAGGCGCCCTGCGGTCGCGTCCTGCGGCTGCACCAGCCGCTGCAAGCCCATTCAGCCAGCGATTTGCGCCAACGCATCGCCGCCGGTCAACCCTGGCGTGATCTGCTGCCGCCAGCGGTAGCGCAATACGTCGTCGATCACCGCCTGTACGGCTGCGGTAGCGAGGCCGCTGTAGTGGGGTCGTGAGCCAACGCTCCGCTATAATTTACCCATTCCATTCACCGCCGCGAGCCGATCCGCTTTGAGAACCCAAGCCCAGGTCATCAAGACCCAATTGCCCCATCCGCCACCGTCGCTCGAGGTGCTGCTGCAGAACGTGCTCGAGGCGCTCGAGGAGCTCAAGGCCCGCGATGTGGTCGAGATCGATGTCCGCGGCAAGAGCAGCGTTACCGATTTCATGGTCGTGGCATCCGGCACCTCGACCCGGCACGTCAAGTCGATTGCCGATGAAGTCGTCAGGTTCGCCAAGAAGCTCGACGTGCAGCCGCTCGGTGTCGAAGGCGAGCGCGAGGCGGAATGGGTGCTGGTCGACCTGGGCGATGTCGTCGTCCACGTCATGCTGCCGCGCGTGCGCGAGTTCTATGCACTGGAGCGCCTGTGGACGGTCGGCGACGAGCCGCCGGACGGCATCGACGAATACGGCGAATTCACGGCCCAACATCAGCTTTGATGGCGTAGTGCCGAGCTTGCTCGGCAATTCCAGGAACCTCTAGCCGAGCAAGCTCGGCTCTACGCTGCGTTGGTTACCATGTCCCGATGAAAGCCCGCCTGGTGGCCGTCGGCGAACGCGCACCCGTTTGGGTCGCACAGGGCTTTGCCGAATACCAGAAGCGGCTGTCGCACTGGCTGCCGCTGGAACTGATCGAGATCGAGCCGGGCCTGCGCGGCAAAGGCCGCGATCCGGCGCGTGCGATCTTGGAAGAAGGCGTGCGCGTGCTTGCCGCGCTGCCGAAACAGGCCCACGTCATCGCGCTCGACGGCCGCGGCAAGGCGTGGACGTCCGAACAACTCGCGCAGCGCCTGGAACATTGGCGCGGACTCGGGCGTGATCTGGGTTTCCTGATTGGCGGCCCGGAGGGCCACGCGCCGGAAGTCATCGCCCGTGCTGACGAACAGTGGTCGCTCGGTCCACTGACATTGCCGCACATGCTGGTGCGGTTGCTAACGGCCGAACAGTTGTATCGGGCTGCGGCGCTACTGGCGAATCATCCATATCACCGTGGATGACGTTCCGTTGATTTTCAATCCTGCGCCGGTTTCATCGCGCGCGGCGGCGCGTCGGATCTTCGCGACAAGTGTGTGCAGTCGTGGCGCGGTGCGATTGCTTGTCGTCGAGCAGTTGTATTGCGCATCGGCACTATTGGCGAATCATCCGTAACACCGGGCGTGAATCTCTTCGGGTAATATTTCCCCGCCGCTTGCGGCGACTTTTGACTCTGTAGAGCGGAGCTTGCTCCGCTGCTCTGTTCATCATGCAGCCGAGCAAGCTCGGCTCTACGCTTGAAAAATACCCGGCGGCTTGCCGCGGGGGGGTTATTCGCGGCGCGGCGGCCGAAAGCCGCCGCGCCATTCACGGTTTCAACCGTCCAGGTTGAACGCGATCGGCACCAGGCCAATCGCCTGCACCGCATGCCCATCCTGCATCGCGGGGCGGAAGCGCCAGTGCTGCAACACCTGCTTGCGTGCAGCAATATCGAGTCGACGGTCGTCGCTGCTGTGCTGCACGTCGACCTGCAGCGGGCGGCCATCGACATCGACCAGCACCTGCAGCAGCACCGTGCCCTGGACGCCTTCACGCAGCGCATCGCGCGGGTACGCCGGTGGCGGCGCGTTGGCATATTCGAGGCGGACGCCGGGCAACGGTGTCGTGCTGGGGCCGGTCGCGGCTGGCGTGTTGTCGACCGCGGCCTGCTCGACGACCGGTTCGCTTCCGTGGTCGACAATCACCGGCGGATCTATCGGTTGCACGACCTGCCGAAGATGCGTGAGTGTCGCGTGCGGTTGCGGCTGAGTTCTCGTGACCGGCACCTTGACCGGAGGCGTCGGCGGAATCGGCTTGTGCTGAATCCACTGCAGGGGGATGACTTCGGGTAGTGAAAGCGTCGGCGGAGCGCGCATCGGCACCAGCAACAGCATCAGCAATGCGGTGTTGAGGGAGATCGCGGCGGCGAGACCGACGATGCGCTTGGCGTCCGGATGCGGGCGCGACGCGAACGGGCTTGATGGAGATCGGATTGCATGGACCATGGCTATCTCCTGATGTCAGCGGCGACTGGAGCAGCGCGCTCCCAGCGAGCATTCGAACGCGCCGGTGACACCAGCGGGGTTGGCGACTTTTCCGGTAGTGCCACAAGCCGAATGTGATCCGTACCAATGCGTACGGAAAGAGGCGGCAGACATTCGGGAACAATTCCGCGACCAACGGTGGTGGTCGGATGGTAGACAGCAAAAAGCCCGCGGTGCGGGCTTTTTGGAGGCAATGTGGAGGCGGAAATCTTCCGCTCAGCGCCCCAGCTCGAAGACCACGTCCAGATTGACGCTGACCGCGGCCTCCCCCGGAGACACCACGGTCTCGATCCGGTCCATCGTCTTGGCCATTGCCATCATCGGCATGGGCATCGGTGGGCGAAAGCCGCCGCCTTCGCTGATGCTGACGATCCGGCGGACGCGCATGCCAAGCGTCTTGGCATACATGGCCGCGCGCGCCTGGGCCTTGTCCAGTGCGCCGCGGCGGGCTTCGTCGTAGACGGGTTCGGGCTGGTCGATCTCGAAACTTGGACCATTGATTTGGTTGGCGCCACTGGCGACCAGCGCGTCGAGCACCTTGCCGAGCTTGCCGATGTCGCGCACTTTCAGGTTGACGGTGTTGCTGGCCTGGTATCCGGTGATCGTCGGGTTCTGGTTCTCGACATATTTGTATTGCGGATTGAGGCTGACACTGCTGGTCTGGATATCGCGCTCGGCGATACCGGCGGCCTTGATCGCGCCTATCACCTTGTCCATCTGCACGGCGTTGGCACGCATCGCGGCGTTGGCGTCGATGGCCTGGGTGACGACGCCGGCAGAGATCGCCGCCACGTCCGGCACGCGCCTGGCTTCGGCCTGCGCCGATACCGACAGCAGGGTGGCATCGCTCGCCATCATTGGTGCCATCACCGCGCTGGTGGGTGCGCTCTGGGCGGGGGCAGCCATGGCGAACAGGCTCAGGGACAAGGCGGCGACAAGAAGAATGGGACGCTGGTTGAGCAAGGGCATCTGGATCTCCAATGGAATGTGAACAGGGTCGATATCAACCAGTGAACGAATCGTGAGCCCGGTCGGGGTTACGCGGTGCAACGCGGCAGCCGACCTTGGGGCGCGAGGTATTCTTCCCTGATGTTGCATCTCGCCTCGCAGTCTCCGCGTCGCCGCGATCTGCTGGCCCGGCTTGGGCTGGCGTTCGGGGTCCTCGACATCGATCTCCACGAGCAGCCGCAATCGGGCGAGCGGCCCGGGGATTACGTGCGTCGCGTGGCCCGTGAGAAAGCGGGCGCCGGGCTGCTGCAGGTGGTGGGGGTTCCAGGCGCGCTGGTGCTTGGCGCCGATACGGAAGTGATCCTCGATGGCGAGGTCTTCGGCAAGCCGCGCGATGCCGCGGATGCCGCGGCCATGCTGCGGCGGCTGTCGGGGCGTACCCATCGGGTGCTGTCGGCGGTGTCGCTGGTGTCGGCGGGTCGCGAAATGCAGGCGCTATCGGAATCCGACGTGACCTTCGCCGAGCTCGATGACGCAATGATCGCTGCCTACGTTGCCAGCGGCGAGCCCGACGGCAAGGCCGGTGGCTACGCGATCCAGGGTGCGGCGCAGGCCTTCATTCCGTGCTTGTCCGGGAGTTATTCCGGCGTCATGGGCCTACCGTTGTTCGAGACGGCACAGCTGTTGCGCGCTTTCGGGGCGCTGGCATGACCGAAGAGATACTGGTCAACGTCACCCCGCGCGAAACCCGTGTCGCCGTCGTCGAGAACGGCATGCTGCAGGAGCTGCATATCGAGCGCGGCTGGGCCCGCGGCGTGGTCGGCAACATCTACAAGGGCCGCGTGCAGCGGGTGATGCCGGGAATGCAGGCCGCGTTCGTCGAGATCGGGCTGGACCGCGCCGCATTCCTGCACGCCAACGACATCCTGCGACCGGCGACTGCGCGCAGCATCGATGGCGAAGAGACGCCGCTGCAGGTTTCGCCGACAGTGGTGCCTTCGATCACCGACCTGCTGCGTGAAGGCGGCGAAATCGTCGTGCAGGTGGTCAAGGATCCGATCGGCGGCAAGGGCGCGCGCCTGACCACGCAGCTGAGCATTCCGTCGCGCTACCTGGTGCTGCTGCCGCAGTCGCGCGTGGTCGGCGTGTCGTCGCGGATCGAAGACGAAACCGAACGCGCGCGTTTGAAGTCCCTGGTCACCGAACTCGCCGCGCCCGCCGGCCGGCTTGATAACAGCATGCCCGGCTACATCGTCCGTACCAACGCCGAGGGCCAGCCGGCCGAAGCGCTGGCCGAAGACGTCGCCTACCTCAGCCGTGCCTGGGCCCTGGTCGAACAGCAGGTGCAGGCAACAAGCATCGGCGGCTGCGTCTATGAAGACCTCAGCCTGCCGATGCGCGCAGTGCGCGACCTGATGCGGCGCGATGTCGAAAAGGTCAAGGTCGATTCGCGCGAAACCTACGAGCGGCTGCGCGCCTTTGCTGCGCAATACATGCCTGCCCTGAGCACTGCCGAAGGCCCGGGACTCGTCGAGAAGATCGAGCACTACAGTGGTGCGCGGCCGGTGTTCGACCTGTACGGCGTCGAGGACGAAATCAAGCGCGCATTGGAGAAACAGGTACCGCTGAAATCCGGTGGCTACCTGGTGATCGACCAGACCGAGGCGATGACGACGGTCGACGTCAATACCGGTTCATTCCTGGGTCAGCGCAACCTGGAGGAAACCGTCTACCGCACTAACCTTGAAGCGGCGCAGGCAGTGGCGCGGCAACTGCGGCTGCGCAACCTCGGCGGCATCATCATCATCGACTTCATCGACATGCACGACGCCGAGCATCGTCGCCAGGTGTTGCGCACGCTGGAAAAAGCGCTGGCGCGCGACCGCGCCAAAACCACGGTGTACGACTTCTCGCCGCTGGGCCTGGTCGAGATGACGCGCAAGCGCACGGTCGAAAGCCTGGAGCGCCAACTGTGCGAGCCGTGCCACGAATGCGGCGGCCGCGGCATGCTCAAGACGTCCGAAACCGTGACCTACGAAATCTTCCGCGAGATCACCCGCGCTGTTCGCCAGTTCGAGGCGGCGCGCATGCTGGTGATTGCCTCGCCGAAGGTCGTTGCGCGTATCACCGACGAGGAATCGGCGGCGGTTGCGGAACTGGAGGAGTTCCTCGGCAAGTCGATCCGTTTCCAGGCCGACGCGCAGTACATGCAGGAGCAGTTCGATGTCGTGCTGCTCTAGCCGGATCCAAACGCGCTGATGCCGACACCGCTTCGCCGCCGCTTGCGGTTGGCCCGGCGTGGGCTGTGGTACGCCTTCGCCATCGGTCTGGTACTGATGGCGCTGGTCGCGGGCGTGGTCAGCCAACTGCTCCCGCTGGCCGAACGCCATCCTGATCGGATCGCCGCTTGGCTGAGCACGCGCGCCGGGCGCCCTGTGAGCTTCGATAAGGTCCAGACGCAATGGACCCGTCGCGGCCCGCTGCTCCGGCTGACGGCAATGCGCGTGGGCAACGGCAGGCAGACGGTGCTGATCGGCGATGCCGAGGTGCTGGTCTCGCAATATGCCGGGCTATTGCCGGGACGCTCGTTCACCGAATTGCGTCTGCGGGGTCTGGACCTGACCCTCGAACACGCCAGCGATGGTCGCTGGAGCATTCGCGGCCTGCCCGGGCAACAGCAGCCCGGAGGCGATCCGTTCAATGCGCTCCAAGGCCTGGGCGAACTGCAGGTGATCGGTGGCAAGTTGGCGGTGATCGCCCCCGACCTCGGCATCGACTCACACCTGCCGCGTTTGGATGTGCGACTGCGCGTCGATGACCATCGCGTTCGCGTGGGCGCGCGCGTATGGGCGCAGGCGGGCAGATCCCCGGTCGAAGTGGCGCTCGATTTCGATCGCGTTCGTGGCAATGGGCGTGCCTATTTCTCCACGAAGCGTGCAGACCTGACGGTGTGGTCGCCGCTGCTGCATGGGGCTGGGGTCACCGTTGAAAGCGGTAGCGGGCGTGCCGAAGCCTGGGCGGAATTGCGGAGTCACCGGATCACCATGGTCACGGCCGACGTCCTGCTGGATGCCCTGCAATTGCGCGGCGCGCCACTGCCGGATCCGCAGGGCGCGCTTGCGTCCAGCCGCAGCCTCTTCCAGCACGTGGTGGCGCGTGCGCGCTGGCAGCTGGCAGCGGGCGGCTGGCGGCTCGACGCACCGATGCTTCGCATCGGCACCGGTCAGCACGCGCAAACGCTGGATGGGCTGGTTGTTGCCGGCGGCCAGCGTTATGCATTGCTGGCCGATCGCGTCGATGCCGCCCCTCTGTTCGCGGCTTTGGCGCTCAGCGACCGGATCGCACCGGAGTTGCGGCGCTGGCTGCTGGCGACCAAGCCGGAAGCCACCCTGCGCAACATTGTCGTCGCCGGCAATCGTGGCGGCGCGATGCGCGCCAGCGGGCATGTCGATGCGCTCGGGTTCGCCGCAGGCGGCGATGCACCCGGCGTGTCGGGACTGGCGGGTGAACTCCGCGGCGACGATCGCGGTTTCAGTTTCGTGTTCGATCCAGGAAAGCAGCTGCGTTTCGACTGGCCGCGTGGGTTTGGCGTGCCGCATGTGTTGGCGCTGCAAGGACAGATTGCCGGCTGGCGCGAGGCTGCCGGCTGGCATGTCGCCACCCCGGGGTTGCGCATCGTCGATACGGCCCTGGCTGCAACACTTCGCGGTGGCTTGTGGTTCCAGGGCGATGGCAGCCGCCCGCGGATCGATCTCGCGGTGCAACTCGACGACATGCCACTGACTGCGGCGAAAGGCTTCTGGGTTCATCACCTGATGTCACCGGCCACCCTGCGTTGGCTGGACATGGCATTGCTTTCCGGTCAATTGCAGGGCGGCCGCGCACTGATTTCCGGCGACCTCGACGACTGGCCATTTCACGGCGTCGGCGCCGCCAATCCGGCAGCTTTCATTGCCCAGGGTGTCGCTGCGAAGGGTGCCGCTCCAAAAGCAGCCGCTCCAAAAAACGCTGCTCCGACGGGTGCCACTCCGGTGGGTGCCGCTCCCCTGGGAGTGTTCAAGGCCACCGCGCGCATCGTAAATGCGGTCCTTGAATTCCAGCCTGGCTGGCCTGCGGTGGATCACGTCGACGCCGATATTGCATTTGTCGACGACGGCTTCACCGTCGGCGGCAGGGGTGTCCTCGCGGGTGTCGGCATCCGCCGGTTTGATGCCGGTATTCCCCACTTCGGCAAGGCCGAGTTGACCGTGCAGGCACAAGGCGGTGGCGATGCGTCGCAGCTGCTCAGCCTGTTGAAGCAAAGTCCGCTGCACAAGCCATACGGCGACACCATCGACAACATCGATGCCCGCGGTCTGGCCGCGGTGACGTTTAGTCTCGACCTGCCGATGCATGATGGCGGTGGCGCCAGCAAGCTCGGCGGCACGGTCGCGCTTGCCGGCGCAAGCCTCGCGGAAAAACGCTGGAAGATTGCTTTCTCCGACGTCCGCGGTCGCGCCGAATACGGCAACAGCGGGTTCGCCGCGGACAATCTCGCGGTGATGCACGAAGGCCAACCGGGCAAGTTGTCGCTGCGTGCGGGCGAATACACGCGCGACAAACAGCAGGCATTCGAGGCGGATCTGGATGCGAACCTGTCGACCGACGACCTCATCCAGCGCGCGCCCGAGCTTGGCTGGCTGAAGCCCTATCTCAGTGGCCGCTCGCTATGGACGGTGGCGGTTGCGATTCCGAAATCCAGCGCCAGTGCTCCTGCCTCCGCAGCGCCCACGCATCTGCAACTGCGCTCGAATCTTGTCGGCACCACGCTCGACCTGCCGGCACCGTTGCACAAGGCAACCGCGATCCTGCTGCCGGCGACGATCGATGCGGCATTGCCGCTGGGCAGCGGTGAAATCAAGGTCGCGCTCGGCAACCTGATTGCGTTGCGCGCACATAGCGGTGACAAAGCGACCGGGGTGCGGATTGTGCTGGGCAGCAACACGGTCGCCGAAGCGCCGCCGGCCTCTGGCCTGATTGCGAGCGGCCGCGCTGCCACGTTCGACGCGCTCGGCTGGATTGCGCTTGCAAAAGGCGGCCATGGCGGCGGCAACACGATGCCGCTGCGCAGTATCGACGTCAGCGCCGATCGCCTGCTGCTGCTCGGCGCGGTGTTTCCGAACACGCGATTGCAGGTGATGCCCACAACCGGCGGCACCACGGTGCAGGTGCAGGGTGATGCGCTGGCCGGAGTGGTGCGCATCCCGGACGGCGAGGGCGCGACGGTCGCCGGACAGTTCCAGCGCGTGCACTGGCGCGGTGCAACAGCGAACCCGCCAGGAAGTGCTGCCATCGTGAACATCGGTCCGGACATGGATCCGGCGAAAGTGCCGCCGCTGGCGTTGGACATCGCCGACTTGCGTTTCGGCGACGCCACGCTCGGCACGGCCACGCTGCGTACGCATGCACTCGTCAATGGCATGCGCGTCGATCAACTGCAGGTACGCGCGCCGAAGCAGCGCATCGATATCAACGGCGAGTGGCTCGGCCGTGGCAACGCGGCGCGCACGCGGCTGGGGATCGCGCTGGACAGCGACGACTTCGGCGCCTTGCTTGCGGGCTTCGGTTACGGCGGCCAGTTGGCGGGCGGACACGGAAAGGCCAGCTTCGATGCCGGCTGGCCGGGCAGTCCGGCCGCATTCCGTCTGGATGCGCTTGTGGGCACGCTCAAGCTTGCAGCTCGGGAGGGGCAGCTGATCGCGCTCGAGCCCGGCGCCGGCCGCGTGCTCGGACTGCTCAGCCTGGCGCAATTGCCGCGGCGACTGTCGCTGGACTTCCACGACTTCTTCTCCAAGGGCTTCGCCTTCAGCAGGATCGACGGCGACATCCATCTCGGCGGTGGCCAGGCGCGCAGTGACAACCTCGTCATCGATGGTCCCGCGGCCGAGATCCGCATTCGCGGTGCCGCCAACCTGAGTGCGCAGCAATACGACCAGACCATCGAAGTGTTGCCCAAGGCGGGCAATTTGCTGACCGTGGCGGGTGCGATCGCCGGCGGTCCGATCGGCGCGGCCATCGGCGCGGCCGCCAACGCGATGCTGAAAAAACCGCTTGGCCGTATCGGCGCCAAGACCTATCGCGTCACCGGTCCCTGGAAGGACCCCAAGGTCGAGATCATCAGCCGCGAACAGTCGCATCTGGATACTGTGCAGACGCCGTCCACGGCCGGTTGAGTACGCTTGCTTGCGGCCGCACATCGTTGACTTCCGTCCCTTTGTAGAGCGGAGCGTTGCTCCGCTGTCACTGACACACATCTGCGCCGAACGACAGTGGAGCACGCTCCGCTCTACAGACGCCCCAATCCGGAGTTCTTGATGACACTTCCAATCCAGCTGGCCGAATCCCGTCTGTTGCTGCCCGCCGGGCTCGACGCCAGCGGCCTGGACCGCACCTTCGGCACGCTGCTCGGGCCGGGCATCGACTTCGGCGATCTGTATTTCCAGCACTCGCGCCGCGAAAGCTGGGTGCTGGAGGATGGACTGGTCAAGGATGCCGCGCACTCGATCGACCAGGGTCTGGGCGTGCGCGCGATCAGCGGCGAGAAGACCGGCTTCGCCTATTCCGACGACATCCGCGTGGAAGCATTGC
>JANMAO010000243.1:0-2670 GCA_031359875.1 Lysobacter sp. | reverse complement strand
GTTTCGGGCGTGCCCGAGCAGCGCGCCAAAACGCACCTGATCTAGGCGCAAAGCGCAGCCATGGCTCGGGCTGTGGCGAGCATTTGCAACGACCAGCAGGGGTGTTTGGGCGCGATGAGCGGGCATGATCGAACGACTCTCAGGCTCTCAGCCCATGGACCGGATTCGCTCCGCGGGCGCGAAAGTCGATCCGGCCGGCTTGACGCCGGGACCACGCGCCATGACGGCCCTGAAGCGTTCGAACACACGCACCCCGGACATCGGCGCGAAACCCGATCTCGGGTCGCCGACGCACGCTGCGGCAACCGTCACGCGTTTCGTTCCAGGCCCAGCGCCACCACGTTGTCCGCCGCGGCCGGGGATTCGGCCTTGATCAACTGCCCGCGAACCGCGGCGCCCACATCCATTTGCAGGTGTTCGTAGCGGATGGTCCCGCTCACGCGCGCGTTCGACTGCAGCTCCAGGAAGTGTTCGACCACCAGGTCGCCGACGACAGTGCCGTTGATCACGGCGTCGCCGCAGTTCACGCTGCCCTCGATGTGACCCTTGTCGGACAGGACGAGGAGTGCGCGGGTCTGGCCTTCCGCGACGCGCGCGATCACGTTGCCCTTGATGCGGCCGTCGATCCGGATCCCGTCGGCAAAGCGCACGTCCCCGGTGATCTCCACGTCTTCGGCGATCAGGCTCGACAGCTTGGTCACTTCGATGAACGGGCGCTTCTTTCGTCTCGCAAACATGGGCTTCGTCTCCAGGGGCGGTTGCGTTGTGCGTTGTGCGTTGTGCGTTGTGTCTAGCGTTTGCGTTCGCGCGCCGTGCGGAAGAACGTGACCTCTTCCTGGCATTCACGCAGGCGTTGGTTGAGCGCATTGATCTGACGCTCCAGTTCCTGACCGCGCGCTTCGGACACGCGCATCTGCAGGCGCGACTGCTCCAGCCCTTGCTGAAGATGCTGCAGATCTCTCATGTCGTTCAGCACCGACGCCTGCTGCGGCACGACCCCGAGCCGCTCGCTCCAGTAGACGTGACTACCGGCAGCGCCGGCCAGCAGCGCCGCGATGACCAGCGCGCACCAGACGATCCAGCCGCGGCGCGCGCGGCCAGGCGACAGCACGAGCCGGATGCGGGCCAGGTTTCTCGGCGCGACACGCCAGAATCGGATCGACATGCTGCGTTGGCGCTCACAGGCCGGCCAGGTAACGACGCGGGTCGGTGGCCTCGCCGTTGCGCATCACCTCGAAATGCAGATGGGGTCCGGTGGATCGACCCGTGGAGCCGACCGCAGCGATCGGGTCGCCCGGCATCACGAGGTCGCCGACCTTGACCAGCAGCCGCGAGGCATGCGCGTAGCGCGTGGTCAGCCCATTGCCGTGGTCGAGCTCCACGACCCAGCCGTAGTCGTGCCGGACGCCGGCATACGTCACCGTGCCGCCGGCCGCGGCGTGGATCGTGGTGCCCGACACGGCGGCGAAGTCCAGCCCGGAGTGAAAGGCACGCCGGCCGGTGAGCGGGTCTTCGCGATTGCCGAACAACGACACCAGCTCGGCGCCCTCGACCGGCAGGCGGCTGGGCATGCGCATCTGCACGAGGTTCTGCAGCGCGGCAGCGTCGGAGACCCGCGCGATTTGCTGCTCGATGTCGGCGAGTCGGATCTCAAGCGCGCCCAGGTCGTCCATCGCGTCCCGCTCCCGGCGCGGTGGCAGCATCGGCCCGCCGCTGCCGCCTTGCCTGGCTCGCGCCACAGGCGCCTGCTTGGGCACAGCGCCCTGCTTCACGCCAATGCGTTCGCTCAATTGGCCCGCCTGGCTTTCGAGCTTGAACAGGCGGCCGGAGAGCGCGCCAAGCTGCTCGACGGCAAACGGCAGCGCCGAGGCGGCGTGCTCCTGCACGGCGCGCACCGGCTGCAAAGGCGCCGACATCCAGTAGCCCACACCGGCGCCGGCTGTCAGCAGACCGACCGCCGCCAGGCCGCTGCCGAACAGCAACGCGCGTGTCGACACCGTGCGAAGGCGCGAGCCGCTGGTCGAACCGGCCGCAAACATGATGAATGACATCCGGGCTCCTCGCATCCTTGTTGAGCACCACAGGTGCCGGCGCATCGTAGGGGTCAGGAGCCGTTGGATCGTGTGAACCGGCGCAACGATTTGTTCATTCGCGCCAGGCTGGTACAAGTTCACGCGCGCTTGGCGGATGCGCCCGCAAGGTGAAACCGTTTGTAGGGATCGCCCCTCGTTTTCGAAGCATCGCCGAGAGTTCCACTCCGGGGTGCATCGCTGCGCCGAACCAGCGCTCGTGTGCATGCCGGGCGGAAGCGCGGGGGCCCTGGAGGCCCGGGCTCGCCTGCTATGCCAACGCCCGCCCGATCAGAATCTTCTGCACATCGCTCGTGCCTTCGTAGATCTGGCACACGCGCACATCGCGGTAGATGCGCTCGACCGGGAAATCGCTCACATAGCCGTAGCCGCCGAACACCTGGATCGCCGCGCTGCACACCCGCTCGGCCATCTCGCTCGCAAAGAGCTTGGCCATCGCGGCTTCTTTCAGGCACGGCACGCCGGCGTCCTTCAGGCTCGCGGCGTGGTGGATCAGCTGGCGCGCGGCCTCGATCTGCGTCGCCATCTCGCCGAGGCGAAACTGCAGCGCCTGGTGCTCGAAGATCGGCTTGCCGAAGGC
>JANMAO010000202.1:0-5039 GCA_031359875.1 Lysobacter sp. | reverse complement strand
TCGGCGAGCACCACGAGCTTGTAGTACGGGATCTCGGCATCGGTGGTGTACAGGTCGGTGACGTCGATCGCGCCGCTGGCAAGCGCGCGATAGGCGAGGTCGTGGTCGAGTCCGTCCGGCTGCTGCGGCAGGCCGTAGCCGTGCTGCAATCCCGGCCAGCCGTCGACGCGCTGCATGAACTCGTTGCTCAGGCCGACCCGGAGCTCGGGATGCGCGCGCAGGTCGGACACGCGTGCGATGCCGAGCGCCTGCGCACGCGCGACGCGCATGCCCAGTGCATAGCTGTTGTTGAAACCGAGTGCCGGGGTCATCGCCAGTCCGCGTTGGGCCAGTTCAGCGCGCAGCTGCGCCGGCGTGGCGTTGGGCAGCTGCAGGATTTCCTGCGCCAGGGTGCCGGTGTATTCGGGATAGGCGTCGATCTGCCCGCCGGCCAGCGCCTGCCACAGGATGCGGGTGCCGCCGAGCTGGCGCCGGTGCTCGACCGGAAGTTTCGCTTCGCGCGCGAGGCCGGCGCCGATTTCGCCGAGGATCACCGACTCGGTGAAGTTCTTCGAGCCGATGACGATGGTCTTGTTGCCCGACGTGTCCACAGCCCTTGCCGGCGCCGCCCATGCCATTGCCACCATTGCCGTCGCCACCATTGCGGGTGCCATGGCGATCACACCCAGCACGAGCGCGCACATCGAGATGCGCGCGCGTCGCCAGCGCATCACGGGTCCACCTGCAACGCGCGTTGCGCCAGCATGAACGCACGCACGAACGGCTCCGCCGGCGCCTCGACAAGATCGCGCGCGCTGCCTTGCTGCAGCACGCGGCCATCGCTCAGCAGCACCAGCGTGTCGCCGAGATACGCCGCCTCGGCGACATCATGGGTCACCAGCACCACGGTCTTGCGCAGGCTCGTGAACAGCTCGCGCATCTGCGTCTGCAATTCATTGCGCACGATCGGATCGAGCGCCGCCAACGGCTCGTCCAGCAACAGCACCGGCGGATCGAGCATCAAGGCGCGGACCAGGCCCACGCGCTGACGCTGGCCGCCGGACAGTTCGGCCGGAAAACGTGCCAGCGCGTCGCGCGGCAACTGGCAGAGCGACGCGAGTTCGTCGATGCGTGCGGCGATGCGTTGCGCCGGCCAATGCAACGTGCGCGCCAGCAGCCCGGCATTGGCGGCCGCGGTGAGGTGCGGGAACAACCCGCCTTCCTGGATCACGTAACCAATCTGGCGCCGGTGCACCTGCAGCGATGCGCGCTGCAGCGGCGCGCCGTCGAAGCGCACCTCGCCGGCGTCGGGCCAGTCCAGCCCCAGCAGCATCCGCAACACGCTCGACTTGCCGGCGCCACTGGGCCCGATCAGCGCCGTCGTGCGCCCGGCCTCAATCATCAGGTCGATGCCGTCCAGCGCGACCGCAGTGCCGTAATGCCTGACCACATGGCGCAGTTCGAACATTTCAGGAGGATAGCCGCAGCGCGCTATTCGCGCCGCCACACCAGGCAACGGTTGTTGGCCGGCATCGCGATGTCTTCGACCAGCCGCAAGCCAGCCCCGCGCGCCAGCACATTCACCGCCTCGAAATCGCGAATCCCCGAGCGCGGATCGCGTGCTTTCAGCCATGCGTCGAACCCGCGGTTGCTGTCGCTGGTGTAGCCACCGTCGTAGTTGAACGGTCCGTACACCGCGAGAATTCCACCGTTGCCGGATTCCCGTTCGTCCCGGGCGTCGTCGCGCAGCGGCGAAGTCGAAGGATCTTCCAGCACATCGCCGACCCCAGCAAAAAACGCCTCGACTTCCGCCCAGCCCATGATGTGCAGCGTGTTGGCGCTGAACACCGCATCGAATCGGATATCACCCTGCGTCCTGAGCCTGTCGAAGGACGGCCCGTGCGCCACATCCAGCGCGATCGGCGTCGGCGTATTCGGCAACGCCGCATCCTCCAGCCACGAACCAATTCCCGGCAGGTTGTCCGACACATCCGAGCATTGCCACGTCAACCACGGCATCGCCGCCGCTAAATACACCGCGTGCTGACCGGTGCCGCTGCCGATTTCGAGCACACGACGGCGATCCGCAAAGTATTCGCGCAACACCGCAAGAATCGGCTCGCGGTTGCGCTCGCACGACGGCGAAAACGGTTTATCGATCGGCATCGGACGCTGCGCTCAGTCGAGCGCGCGGACGTAAATGGTCTTGCTGCCACCGGTGCCACCACGCTCTTCCGTCGCGAAATGGCGCGGATGGTGTTTCAGCAGGTCGCTCAGCTTCCTGTGGCCATACAGGCGCGGATCGAAGTCCGGCCGGATCTTGGTCAGGTAGGAACCGACCGCGCCCAGGTGCGCCCAGCCTTGCTCGTCGGAGGCCTCCTCGATCGCGCGGCGCAGCAGGTCCAGCGGCAACGGCAGGACCGGCGGCTTGTCCTGTCTGGCATCGTTGTTCGGCGCTGCCGGTGCGGGAGGCGGCGCAGCGATCGCAACCGCAGCTTGTGGATGCGCGATGGTCTTTTTCGGTTTCTTGACGGCCTTGGCCGCCGGCGCACGCGCGACAGGCACCACTTCGGCGCGCAGCACTTCGGTGTAGATGAACTTGTCGCAGGCCTGCACGAACGCATCCGGGGTCTTGCGCTCGCCAAACCCATAGACGGTCAGTCCTTCCTCGCGCAGGCGCTGGGCCAACCGGGTGAAGTCGCTGTCGCTGGACACCAGGCACATGCCGTCGAAGCGGCCGGTGTACATCAGGTCCATCGCGTCGATGATCAGCGAACTGTCGGTGGCGTTCTTGCCGCTGGTGTAGGCGAACTGCTGCACCGGGCTGATCGAGAACTTCAACAGCGCGGCCTTCCACTGCGTCAGCCGCGGCGAGGTGAAGTCGCCGTAGATGCGTTTGGCGCTGGCCACGCCGTACTTGGCGACCTCGGCCAGCAGCCCTTCGATCATCGAGGCCTGGGCGTTGTCGGCATCGATCAGCACCGCGAGCCGGCGCTGCTCGTCGTCGGATTCTGGCTTGGGGCTGATGCGTGATTTCATGGCGGCGATTCCCGTTGGAAGGCATCAGCGTACGACGTGATGGTGGGACGCGTCGTGCGCGAAGCGTAGGCCTTGGCCCACCGTTCCGTGCCGGTCGATTGGCACTGGTGGGCCGGGGCCCACCCTACGAGGCCTCCGATCGGAATGTGGTCATCGTAATCCGGCGAATTGCGTGTGCAGCCTGGACGACAACCGCCGGCTCAGGCCGCGCGCGCCAGACCGGCGGCGACCATGGTCATCGCCACCGCTTCGGCGGCCTTGATGCCGTCGACGCCGGCCGAGAGGATGCCGCCGGCATAGCCCGCGCCTTCGCCCGCCGGGAACAGCCCGCGCGTATTGAGGCTGTGGCCATCGTCGCCACGGGTGATGCGCAGCGGCGACGATGTGCGCGTCTCCACGCCGGTCAGCAGTGCGTCATGCATTGCAAAGCCCTTGAGCTGTTTGTCGAATGCCGGCAACGCCTCGCGGATCGCATCGATTGCATAACGCGGCAGCGCTGCATCGAGGCTGCCCAGGCGCACGCCCGGCGCATACGACGGCAGCACCGTACCGAACTGCGTCGATGCGTGGTTGCCGATGAAGTCGCCGACCAGCTGTCCCGGCGCCGTGTAGTCGCCGCCGCCCAGTTCGAACGCCAGCGATTCCCAGTGCCGCTGTAACGCAATCCCGGCGAGCGGGCCGTCACCGTAGAGCGCGTAGTCCTCGGGCGTGATCCCGCACACGATCGCCGCATTCGCGTTGCGCTCGTTGCGCGAGTACTGGCTCATGCCGTTGGTGACCACGCGCCCGGGTTCGCTCGCCGCGGCGACCACGGTGCCGCCGGGGCACATGCAGAAACTGTAGACCGAACGCCCGTTGCGGCAGTGGTGCACCAGCCGGTAATCGGCCGCGCCCAGCAGTGGGTGCCCCGAGAATCCTCCTTGACCGACAGGGGGCCCGAAGCGCGCCTGGTCGATCAGCGATTGCGGATGCTCGATGCGAAAACCGACCGAGAAGGGTTTCGCTTCCAGGAACACGCCACGCGCATGCAACATCGCGAAGGTGTCGCGGGCGCTGTGGCCGAGCGCCATCACCACATGATCGGCGCGCAACTGTTCACCGCCCGCCAAGGTCACGCCGCGCACATGGCGCGTCCCCGCGGCGTCGATCTCGACCCTCAGGTCGTCGACGCGATTGCTGAAACGGATCTCGCCGCCGAGCGATTCAATCGTCGCGCGCATGTGCTCCACCATTCCCACCAGCCGGAAGGTGCCGATGTGCGGCTTGCTGACGTAGAGGATTTCCTCCGGCGCCCCGGCGATGACGAATTCGGCCAGCACCTTGCGGCCGTGGTGGCGTTTGTCACTGATCTGGCTATAGAGCTTGCCGTCGGAAAACGTGCCGGCGCCGCCCTCGCCGAACTGCACGTTCGACTCCGGATTCAAGATCTTCCTGCGCCACAACCCGAACGTATCGACCGTGCGCTCGCGCACCGCCTTGCCGCGCTCCAGGAGGATCGGCCGCAACCCCATCTGCGCCAGCACCAGCCCCGCGAACAAGCCGCACGGCCCGGTGCCGATCACCAGCGGCCGCAGCCCGGCATCCGTTCGTCCCGAGCGTAGCGCCGCAGGCGCGGCGTCGAAGGGCGCGCGCGCGACGAACTTGTAGGTGGTGTCCGGCGTCGGCACGACTTTGTGCAAGGCGGGCTTGTCGCCTTCGGCACCGTGTGCGGATTCCGCAACCTCGGCATCCAGCGACAAGCGCCGCCTCAGCTCCGCCTCACGCGGCGTCGCCACGTCCACCGCATAGATCCATGCGATCGCCCCGCGCTTGCGCGCGTCGTAGCTGCGCTTGGCGATGGTGTAGCCGGCCAGTTCGTCGGCGTGGATGCCGAGTCGCACGACAATCGCGGCCGCGAGCGCACGCGCATCGTGATCCAGCGGAAGTTTGATGTCGGTGAGTCGGAGCATGCGTGGTGTCCGGAGGGACGCTCATTCTAACTTTGACCCAGGAGGACGCCGTCGTTGGGCAGGCGCTCGGTA
>JANMAO010000201.1:0-2265 GCA_031359875.1 Lysobacter sp. | reverse complement strand
CGCCGAACAGGTACAGCGCCAACATGCTCAGGAACGCCACGAACGAAGTAATGATCGTTCGCGACAGGGTCTGGTTGACCGAACGGTTCATGATTTCGCTAGGCTCGGCGCGCATGCCACGGAAGTTCTCGCGCACGCGGTCGAACACGACGATGGTGTCGTTGATCGAGAAACCCATCACGGCGAGTACGCCCGCCAGCACCGTGAGGTCGAACTCATGGCCACTGATGGCGAACCAGCCGCAGACCAGGGTCACGTCGTGCAGCGTGGTGATGATCGCCGCGATAGCGAACTTCAATTCGAACCGGAACGAGATGTAGATCAGGAAACCCAGCAACACGAACAGCAGCGCATACAGGCCGTTGAGTGCCAGTTCCTTGCCCACCTGCGGGCCGACGAAATCGCTCTTGGTCACGGTCGCAGGATTGTCCGGGGTGGACACCGTGCGCACCACGTCTTCCGCCGTCTGGGCCGCCGCCTTGCCGGCGGCGCCTTGTTTTGACTGCAGCCGGATCAGCAGATCGCTGCTTGAGCCGAAGCTCTGCACCTGCGCACCTTCGAAGCCGGCCGCGGACAGACGCTTTCGCACGAGATCGACATCGGCTGCCTTCTGGAACTTCAACTCAGTCACCGTGCCGCCGGTGAAGTCGAGCGCGAAGTTGAATCCCTTGAACGCCATCGCCCCGATCGAGATGAACATGATCAGCGCGGCAATGCCCAGCGAGATCCAACGCAGACGCATGAAGTGGATGTTGGAGTCATACGGGAACAGGTTGAACGGTTTCATTGGTCTGCGCCCTTAGATCGAAATCGACTGCAGCTTGCGGCGACGTCCGTAGATCAGCGCCGCGATTCCGCGCGACACCGACATGGCCGTGTACATCGAGGTCACGATGCCGACGATCAGCGTCACCGCGAAGCCCTTGACCGGTCCGGTGCCGAAGGCGAACAGCGCCACGCCGGCCAGGATCGTCGTCATGTTGGCATCGACGATCGTGCCGGCTGCGCGCTTGTAGCCTTCCGTGATCGCCGTCAGCGGTGGCAATCCCAGCCGCAGATCCTCGCGTATGCGTTCGTTGATCAGCACATTGGCGTCGACCGACATGCCCACCGTCAGCGCGATGCCCGCCAGTCCCGGCAACGTCATGGTCGCGCCCATCACCGACAGGATCGCAAGCACGATCAGCAGGTTCAGCAGCAACGCCATGCAGGTGATGATGCCGAACATGCGGTAGTAGAAGAGGAAGAACACCAGCGCGAACAGGAACGAATAGCCGACCGCGTGCAGGCCGCTCTGGACGTTCTCGGCGCCCAGGCTCGGACCGACGATGCGCTCCTCGACGAAGTCCATCGGTGCAGCCAACGCACCGGCGCGAAGCAGCAACGCAAGATCGCTGGCTTCCTTGGTGCTGTCCAGGCCAGTGGTCTGGAACTCCTTGCCGAACACGCCCTGGATCGTCGCGACCGAAATCACCTGCTCGCTGGTGCGGGTGGTGCGCACTTCCTTCCCATCGACCTTGGTGACCTCAGGGATGCGCTCGATGTATACCACCGCCATCGGCTTGCCGACGTTCTGGCTGGTGAAATCGAACATGCGCTGGCCGCCGGGACCATTGAGGGTCACGGAAACCTCGGGAGAACCGCTGCGCTGATCGAAGCCGGAACGCGCGTCGACCAGTTGTTCGCCCGAAGCGATCACGCGCTTGTTCAGCAGCACCGGAATGGGCTTGCCGTCCGGCCCGAGTTCCTTGCGGTAATAGACGCGCGCTTCGGGCGGCACGTTGCCGCTGCTGATCGCATCGTAGGCATTGCCTTCGACCACGCCGCGATATTCCAGTGTCGCGGTCGCGCCGAGGATGCGCTTGGCCTGGGCGGTGTCCTGCACGCCCGGGAGCTCGACCACGACACGGTCGCTGCCCTGGCGCTGGATGATTGGATCCGCCACGCCGAGCTCGTTGATGCGGTTGCGCAGCGTGCCGACGTTCTGGTCGATCGCATCGGTGGTGATCTTTCGCAGTTCCGCGTCCGGCACCCGCACCACAATGGTGTTGCCCAGTATTTCATTGGTCAGGTTGGCAAGGTTCTTCGCGATCAGCGCCTGCGCCGCTGCAGGATCGATGCCCTGCGCCAGCGTCACCACGATCGAATCATCGGGACGACGCTCGACCGCCTCGTAACGCACGCGATGCTCGCGCAACAGCACCCGCATGTCTTCCGCGTAGGACTCGAAGCGCTTCTCGAGCGCCGCCTTCTGGTCGACCTGCA
>JANMAO010000135.1:0-25349 GCA_031359875.1 Lysobacter sp. | reverse complement strand
GCTACCCGCAGCCAGGTCGCCTGCAGCATCGTCTCCTCGCCGGCCAGCGCCAGGAACTGCTTGGGGTAAGCCTCGCGCGACAGCGGCCACAAACGCGTGCCGGAGCCGCCGGACAACAGCACCGGTTGCAGTTTCACCATGATCGCCTCGCAGGAATCCGAGCCGCAGTTTAACCTGCGCGACAGATACAGCCCCTGCTCCGGAGACCCCATGAACCTGCCTGCCGATGACGCGTCCCTGCGCGACCGCGAACGCCTCGCGTGGACGCGCCGGAGTCTTGGCGATCCGGAGGTCGCGCTGGCGCGTGCATCAGTCGACGCGGGGTTTCGCAGCTACTGGCGAACCGTCGGGCAGCCGCCGAGCAGAATCGTGATGGATTCGCCGCCCGACAAGGAAGACGTGCGTCCCTGGCTGCGCATCCGTGCGCTGCTCGAAGACGGCGGCGTGCGCGTGCCGCGGGTGCTGGCGGAAGACACCAAACCCGGCTTCCTGCTACTCGAGGACCTCGGCGCCGACACTTACCTGCAGGTGATCGATGCAGGCAATGCCGAGCGGCTGTTCGACGCCGCGGTGACGCAATTGCTGAAACTGCAGGCAATCGCGCCGCCCGTCGATCTCCCCGCCTACGACGACGCCCTGCTTGCACGCGAGCTGCACCTGTTCGACGAATGGTTCCTCGGCCGCCATCTGGGCATGCCGCTGGATGGCAATGATGTAGGGACACTCGATCTCGTCTATCGACAACTCATCGACGCCGCATTGGCGCAGCCGCAAGTGCTGGTGCATCGTGATTTCATGCCGCGCAACCTGATGCCTGTCGTCGATGGCCCGGCGGTGCTGGATTTCCAGGATGCGGTGAAAGGCCCGATCGCCTACGACGCGCTGAGCCTGTTCAAGGATGCGTTCCTGAGCTGGCCGGAGACACAGGTCGATATCTGGCTCGATCGCTACCACGCACGTGCCGTCGAAGCCGGATTGCCGGTGCCGTCGCTCGAACGTTTTCGCCGCGATGCGGACTGGATCGGTGTCCAGCGGCACCTGAAGGTGATCGGCATTTTCGCGCGCCTGCGGCATCGCGACCACAAGCCAAAATACCTGCAGGATGTGCCGCGCTTCTTCGCCTATCTCGACGGCGTATTGCCTAGATATCCGGAACTCGCTCCGCTGCGCGAACTGATCGATGACAAGGTCAAGCCGGCCATGGCGGCACATGTCGGTGCGGCGGCATGAACGCCATGATCCTGGCTGCAGGTCTCGGCGAACGCATGCGCCCGCTCACCGACCTCACGCCAAAACCACTGCTGCAAGCAGGCGGCAAACCGCTGATCGCGTGGCACCTTGAAAAGCTCGCGGCGATCGGTGTGCGCGACGTCGTGATCAACACGTCCTGGCTGGCGAAGCAGTTTCCGCAGATGTTGGGCGACGGGTCGCGCTGGGACCTGCGACTGCACTACTGGTACGAGGGCGAAACGCCGCTGGAGACCGGCGGTGGCATGTGCAACGCGCTGTCGGTCCTTGGCGATGCGCCGTTCATCGCAGTCAACGGCGATATCTGGACCGACTACGAGTTCGCAGGCTTGCCGGGCGACCTGCAAGGCGACGCACATCTGGTGCTGGTCGACAATCCACCGCAGCATCCGTTCGGCGATTTCGCGCTGCGCGATGGCCACGTCGCAGCCGATGGCGCGAAGCAACTCACCTTCGCCGGCATCGGCGTCTATCGTCCGGCACTGTTCGACAACTGGCGCGAAGTCATCGGCGCGAGGGCCGGCGCAGACGCAGATCCACCGCGCTTCCCCCTCGCGCCGCTGCTGCGCTCGGCGATGGCGCGCGCGGCAGTGACCGGCGAACACCATCGCGGGCGCTGGACCGATGTCGGTACGCCGGAACGGTTGGCGCAACTCAACGTGGAATTGGTCGATGCATGAGGCGGGCACAACCTGCGCTACGCATCGGGTCCGAGTGTGTCGCGCAGGAACGGCACCGTGATTCGACGCTGGGCCGCGAGCGATGCGCGATCGAGCTTGTCGAGTAGCCCGGTCAGGCTGGCGACGTCGCGACCGACTCTCCTGAGCAGCCAGTCGAGCGCTGCATCATCCAGTACCAGGCCACGTCGCTGCGCGCGATCACGCAACACCGCGCGCCGGCCTGCGTCGTCGAGAAGCGACAGGGTGATGCGCGTGCATTGCGACAATCGCGAATGCAAGTCCGGCAAGGTCAGTGCCAGCGCATCCGGCGCTAGCTGCGCGGTGTACAGCACGGCGAGACCGGCGCTGCGGGCGCGATTGTGGAAGTCGAACAACGCGACTTCATCGTCGCGCTCACCGGCAATGGCGTCGAGGCCATCCAGCGCAATCAGATCGTTGCCCTCCATCGCATCGAGCGCATCCCGCAGGCGCCCACTCGCGGCCTGCAACGGCAGGTAGGCAGCACGCCGCCCTTTTCCTTCTGCCGCCGCGCACGCAGCGAGCGCGAGATGGGTTTTGCCGCCACCCTCCGGCCCCTGCAGGAACAGCCAGTCGCCACCCGGGCTTTCGGCCAGCGCTCGCAGTTGTGCGATGTCGCCTGCCGCGGCGCCGATGAAAGTGTCGAGGCGTTGGTCGGGCGAGTAGCGCAGCGCCAGTGGCAGCTGCCGGCCTGGATCGCGGATGTCGCTCACGCGTGGTCGCTCACCCCTGCTCGTCATCGTCGCGCGCACCCAGCAACGCGGCATCCTCGTCCAACAAAATCACCGGATGCTCGCCGGCATACAGCCGGCTGTGGGTGTAGCGCTCGTGCGCATAGCGCAGGAGCACGTTGGCGATCGCCGCGACCGGCAATGCCAGCAGCATGCCGAGAAAACCGAACAATTGACCGCCTGCCAGCACCGCGAAGATCACCGCGACCGGATGCAGGCCGATGCGGTCGCCGACCAGTTTCGGCGTCAACCAGGAGCTCTCGACCACCTGGCCGGTACCGAACACCGCGAGGACGCCGACGATGTGTTGCCAGTCGCCGAACTGAACGAGCGCCGCGATACCGCCCAGCACGATTACAGTTGCCGGCCCCAGGTAGGGGACGAACGTGAGCACGCCGGCGATCACGCCGATCAGGATGCCGAGATCCAGGCCGACCGCCCACAGCCCGACGCCGTACAGCACACCGAGGATCAGCATCACCAGCAGCTGCCCGCGCAGGAAACCGCCGAGCACCGCGCTGGATTCCTGCGCCAGCCGCACGACGGTGGCTTCATGGTCACGCGGCACCAGCGCGGCGACGCGTTCGACGATGTAGTCCCAGTCGCGCAGGAAGAAAAACGTCAGCACCGGCAGCAGCACGATGTTGGCGACCCACGCCAGCAACGCGAAGCCCGAGCGCGACAGGTAGCCGAGCAGGGTCGCAGCGGCGCCACCGGCCTGCTCCCAGTGCGTGCGCACCATCTCGATCACATGCTGCGGATCCAGCCAGCCGACCACCTGCAGCCCGGTCTTGCGTTGCAGCCACGGCAACGCGGTGCCGACAAGCCAGTCGCGGTAATGCGGCAGCGACTCCACCAGGGTCACGATCTGGTGTTGCAGGAGCGGCAGCAGCAGCAACAGTGCGAGCAGCACGAGTATGGCCATCGCGCCGAAAACCAGCATCACCGCGATGTTGCGCGAACGACCGGCGCGCTCGATCCGGTCGACCAGCGGATCGCCGAGCCAGCCTAGCAATGCCGCCAATACGAAGGGCGTCAGGATCGGTGCCAGCAGCCACATCAGCCAGCAGATGGCGATCGCGCACAAACCCCACTGCAGGCGCCGCAGGAAGATCGCGAGTTCGAGGTCGGCAGGCAGGCTCAAGCGCGTGCCTCAGCGCAGCCGGAAGACTGGCGGATCGCCTTCTTCGTCCTGCAGCACGCGGGCATCGAGCAGGCGACGGAAACCGCTGAGTCCGGTGCTGAGCTCGAGATCGACCTCGAGAGTCTCCGGAGTCGCGCGTACCGGCGTGATTCGGCGCACGACCGCCACGCCCTGCAGATAGCCCGACAGCCGCATGAAATCTTCACTGCTGTTGATGCCGGTGAAGATGACGCGGTAAGTGCCCGCCGGGCCTACGGTGCCCGCCTTGGCGTAGCGGTGCACGAGGGCGTCGGCGACGCCATCGGCACCCGCGGCCATCGCCCGGCGCGCGTCGTGTTCTTCATCGGTCCACTTCGACAGCACTCGTCCGCTGTCGACAAAGATCCAGTCACCGGTCCAGCCGCCGGTGCTGCGATACAGCTTGCCGATCAACTGCATCGGCGGGCTGTAGCGCGACGACAGTCGTGCCACGGCAGCGCTGTCGCCACGCCAGATCGCGCCGACCGCGGCCTGTTCGGCGGCGGTGCCGTTGGGCAGGCCGAGCCGGAAGCCACGCTGGATTGCGCGATCCAGCACCGAGCGCGCGGCGTTGGACTGCGGCAACCCGACCAGCCGCGGGCCGTGGCCATCGTCGATCGCCAGCCACAACACCGGCTTGGGCCGCGGCTGCGGCCACACCGGCAAGCCGAGGGCCGCCATCATGTTGTCGACCTTGTCCTGGTTGAAGCGGACCACCAGCGTGGTGTCGTAGGTTGGGGCGCCGGTCGTGGGCGAAATGCCTTCGTCCTGGCGATAGTCGTAGCCTTCGACGTATTGCTTGGCGCTGTGCAATTCCTGGCCGACGCCGGGACGGGAAGCGGAGTTGCGATCGCCCGACAATTTGCCCAGCACCTGCACCAGCGCCCGCGCAAACCCGCCATCTCGCTCGCTTTCGGTTTGGCTGCGGACGGCCACCTCGGCCTGGTAGATTCCCTCGGCTGATGCGCGATCACCCTCGACGCGTTGCGCCGATGCCACCCCCATACCGGCGACCAGCATGCCCAGCACCAATCCCACCATCCAAGCCATCCGGATTGCCCGACCCATCGTCCATCCTTGCCACGAACCAGTCGAAATGGTGCCGCACCGGCGCCAGCGCGTCCATTCCGGCAGTCATGCACTGCTAAAATCGCCGGCTTGGCGCCTGGCGCCCGCTGCCGGAATTCGCGTGAATAGCCCCGCTCCGCCTGGTTCTACTACATTGCCTGCCCCGTTGACCTACCGCGATTCGGGCGTCGACATCGATGCAGGCGCCGTGGTCGTCGAACGCATCAAACCGCTGGTCAAGCGCAGTTTCCGCCCGGAAGTGATGGGCGGCCTCGGCGGTTTCGGCGCGCTGTTCGACCTGACCGGCAAGTACCGGGAGCCGGTGCTGGTCTCCGGCACCGACGGCGTCGGCACCAAGCTCAAGCTGGCGCAGCAACTCGGCCGCCACGACACCATCGGCATCGACCTGGTTGGCATGTGCGTCAACGACGTACTGGTGCAGGGTGCCGAGCCACTGTTCTTCCTCGACTATTTCGCAACCGGCAAACTCGATGTCGACACCACGGTGGCCGTGGTCGGCGGCATCGCCAGGGGTTGCGAGATGGCCGGCTGCGCGCTGATCGGCGGCGAGACCGCCGAGATGCCCGACATGTACCCGCCGGGCGAATATGACCTCGCCGGTTTCACCGTCGGCGCGGTCGAAAAGTCGCAGCTGCTCGACGGCGGCAAAGTGCGCGCGGGCGACGTCCTGATCGGCATCGCCTCCAGCGGTCCCCATTCCAATGGCTATTCGCTGATCCGCCGCATCTACGACCGTGCCGGGCGCCCGGGCGGCATCGATGTCGGCGGCGTCAAGCTGATCGACGCCTTGATGGCGCCGACCGCGCTGTATGTGAAGCCCATCCTCGAGCTGCTCCGTGCCAACGATGGCGCGCACCAGATCAACGCGATGGCCCACATCACCGGCGGCGGCCTGACCGAGAACATCATCCGGGTGATTCCCGATGCGCTCGGACTCGACATCGAAGCCTCGGCAATTGTCTTGCCACCGGTATTCGACTGGCTGCAGCGCGAAGGTGCGGTATCGCGCGAGGAAATGTGGCGCACGTTCAACTGCGGGGTCGGCTTCGTGCTGGTGGTGGCGCCGGGAGACGTGGCGACGGTCGAATCCGATCTCGCACGCCTGGGCCTCGCGCATCGGCGCATCGGCGCCGTGGTGCCGGTCGGCGGCAGTGAACGCGTCCGCATCGGCTGAGTACCGCTTGTCCGATTCGCGACTCCCGATTCCCGATCCCCGACAGTTCCGCATCGCTGTCCTCGTTTCCGGACGCGGCAGCAACCTGCAGGCGCTGATGGATGCGGTCGCTGACGGCTCCCTGGATGCACACATCGTCGGCGTGTTTTCGGACAGGCCCGATGCCTTCGCGCTGCAACGCGCTGGCTCCGCGGGCATTCCCGTGCATGTGCTTGAGCCGCGCGAATTCGCCACGCGCCTGGCTTTCGATGAACAGCTGTTCAGGCGTGTCGACGCCATTGAGCCCGACCTGATCGTCTGCGCCGGCTATATGAGGCTGATCAGCGAGCGTGAAGTCCAGGCGCGCCGTGGCTGCCTGCTCAACATCCATCCCTCGCTGTTGCCGGCGTTCAAGGGCCTGCGCACCCACGCGCAGGCGCTGGCGGCCGGCGCGCAGGCGCACGGTGCCAGCGTGCACTTCGTGACCCCGGATCTCGACGGCGGCCCGGTGATTGCGCAGGTTCGGGTGCCGGTACAGGCCGGCGACGATGCCGAATCGCTGGCCAAGCGGGTGCTGGCCCGTGAACATCCGCTGTTGGTCGAGACGCTCGCGTTGATCGCGGCAGGCCGGATCGCCCTGGCTGGCGATGCCGTGCAACTGGATGGAACCGCCCTGTCGATACCGCTTCAGCTGGCAGCCAACAACCACTTCGCATGATGTCGTCCCTATGACCCGCTTCCTGCTCCTTGCCGCGCTGCTATCCGCACCGCTCGTCCACGCCGACGAGCTGCAGCCGTTCGTCGCCACCTACCAGGTGTTCCATGGTGGGCGCGAGCTGGGAGAAGCGACGATGCAGGTCGTGCATCTCGATGGCGCGCGCTGGCGCGTCGACCTCGGCATGAAGGGCCAGGGCCTGATGCGCCTGACCGGGCTCAACCTGCAGCAGAGCACGCTGTTCGACAGCAATGGCCACGACTATCGGCCGCTGACGCAGAGCACGGTCAAGCGCGCATTCCTGTCGAGCAAGAAGATCGTCGGCGTCTACGACTGGAACACGCACAGCGCACGCTGGAATGGCGACACCAAGAAAGGCCACAACGGCCCGGTGCCATTGCGGGACGGCGACATGAGCGGATTGCTGATCGACCTGGCCCTGATTCGCGATGCCGCGCCCGGCAAAACGCTGCACTATCGCTTTGTCGACGACGGCCGCGTGCGCGACCACAACTGGACAGTGGCGCCTCAAACCGAAGGCATCGCCGTTGGCGAACTGAGCTATGACGCCATGCGAGCCAGCCGAGTGCAGGCCAGCAGCGGTGATGACACCACGATCTGGGTCGCCAGCGGCGTCCCGACCCCTATCCGCATCCTGCAACGCGAGGATGGTGCCGACAGCACCGACCTGCGCCTGATCGAATACAAGGGAGTGACCCAATGAGCAATGAAAGCAGCAGCCGGATACACCGCAATCTCCTCAAGCCCCTGCTCGTCAGCGCAGCATTGTTGCTGGCCAGCGCGCCTGCACTCGCGGTCAAACCCTTCACTGCGGACTATCAGGCCAACTACATGGGCCTGCAGGCCAACGGACGAATGACGCTCGTTGCGGCCGGCGGCGATCGCTGGAAGTACAGCCTCGACATCGACGGCAGCATCGCGCAACTCAGCCAGAGCACCACGTTCGAGGACAACGGTGGCAAGTGGCGGCCACTCTCGGGCAAGGATTCTTCGACGCTTCTGATCAAGCGGGTCAACAAGAGTGCAACCTATGACTGGGACAAGCGCGAAGCGCGCTGGAGCGGCGACGTCAAGCCCGATCGCAGCGGTCCGGTGGCACTGCAGGCGGGCGACCTCGACGCAATGCTGGTGAACCTGGCCATTGCGCGCGATGCCGTCGCTGGCAAGCCGTTGAACTACCGCATGGTCGAGGATGGCCGCGCCAAGCAGATGAGCTACCAGATCGCAGGCAAGGACACCATCACCATCGGCGGCAAGCCGCAGCAGGCGACCAAGGTCACGCGCAGCGATGGCGACAAGCAGACCACGCTGTGGCTCGTCGATGGCATGCCGGTGCCGGCGCGCATCCTGCAACGCAAGAACGGCAGGGACGAGATGGACCTGCAGCTCAAAGCGCTGCACTGATTCTGGCGCCCACAATCAAAAGCCCCGCATTGCGGGGCTTTTTTTGTTTGCCCTTCGGAGGCGCGGTCAACCGATGCGGCGGATCTTCGCACCCAGGCCCGACAGCTTCGCTTCGATGTTCTCGTAGCCGCGATCGAGGTGATAAATGCGATCAATCGTGGTCTCGCCTTCGGCGACGAGACCGGCGAGGATCAGCGATGCCGATGCCCGCAAATCGGTCGCCATCACCGGCGCGCCGCTGAGCCTATCGACGCCGCGCACGATGGCGGTGTGGCCTTCGACGCGGATGTCGGCACCCAGGCGCAGCAGTTCCTGCACATGCATGAAGCGGTTCTCGAAGATCGTCTCGTTGATCACGCCAACGCCTGTCGCTACGCAGTTCATCGCCATGAATTGCGCCTGCATGTCGGTCGGAAACGCAGGATGCGGGGCGGTGGTGAAATTGACCGCGCGCGGGCGGCGGCCGCGCATGTCCAGGGTGATGCAGTCATCGCCGCAATCGATCGTCGCACCGGCTTCCTTGAGCTTGTCGATGACGGCGTCGAGCGTGTCCGGTCTGGCATGCGTCGTGGTGACGTGGCCACCAGTCATCGCCGCCGCGATGAGGAAGGTGCCGGTCTCGATCCGGTCGGGCACCACCGAGTGCGCGCCACCATGCAGGCGTTCGACACCCTCGATGACGATGCGATTGGTACCTGCGCCCTCGATCCGTGCGCCCATTGCGGTGAGGCATAGGGCCAGGTCGATGATCTCCGGCTCCATCGCCGCGTTCTCGAGCACGGTGCGGCCTTCGGCGAGGGTCGCGGCCATCAGCACGTTCTCGGTGGCGCCGACGCTGACCATGTCGAATACCACGCGCGCGCCGCGCAAACGCTTCGCCGTGGCTTTGATGAAGCCGTGCTCGACACTGATCTCGGCGCCGAGCGCGTGCATGCCCTTGATGTGCTGGTCGATCGGGCGCGAGCCGATCGCGCAGCCGCCGGGCAGCGACACTTCTGCAGCACCGTATTTGGCCAGCAACGGACCCAGCACCAGCACGGACGCGCGCATGGTCTTGACCAGATCGTACGGCGCGACATGGCTGTTCACGCTGCGCGGGTCGATGCGGATGTCGAAGTTGTCGCCAACGTCGATGCCGGCACCGAGTTCGCCCAACAGCCGTAGCGTGGTCTTGACGTCGTGTAGCCGCGGCACGTTGCTGATCGCGACCACCTCGTCGGCCAGCAGTGCCGCGCACAGGATCGGCAATACCGCGTTCTTTGCACCGGATATCCGGACTTCACCATGCAGCGGCACACCGCCTTCCACCACGATCTTGTGCATGTCAGGCGCCGGATTCGCCGGGCGCGCCAGGTTCTCCAAGGGCACCAGGTTCGCCAGGAGCAATTGTCTTCAGCGCCAAGGCGTGGATTTCACCGCCCATGCGCTCGCCCAACGTGGCGTAGACCATGCGATGGCGGGCCAGCGGCAGCTTGCCGCGGAACGCGTCGCACACGACCGTTGCCTCGAAATGCACCCCGTCCGCGCCTTGCACCTGTGCGCGCGCGCCGGGCAGGCCTTGTTCGATCAGCTGGCGGATGAGTTCGGGATTCATGGGCCTGATGCGGATGAACCGCGTAAACTGGGACCATTCAGTCTAGCGGAAAGCCCCGGCCCGCATGCCGTCCGAGCCCGCAATATCCAGTCCTTTCGACCTCGCCGCCAGCGGTCGCCGTGTGCTCGAGGTTGAGATTCTCGGCCTCAAAGCCGTGGCCGCTCGCATCGATGGCGCGTTCACCGCTGCCTGCCGGCTGCTGCTCGCCAGCCGCGGTCGCGTGGTCTGCATCGGCATGGGCAAGTCCGGGCACATCGCACGCAAGATCGCCGCGACCTTCGCCTCCACCGGCACGCCTGCTTTCTACGTGCATCCCGGCGAAGCCGGCCATGGCGACCTCGGCATGATTACCGACGCCGACGTGGTGCTGGCGCTGTCCTACTCCGGCGAGACCGACGAATTGCTGATGCTGCTGCCGGTGCTCAAGCGCCAGGGCAATCGACTGATCGCTATGACTGGCCGTCCAGGCTCGACGCTGGCGCGCGAGGCCGACGTGCATCTCGATGTCAGCGTGCCCGCCGAAGCCTGCCCGCTCGATCTCGCCCCGACCACCAGCACCACGGCCGCCCTCGCCCTGGGTGACGCGCTGGCGGTGGCGCTGCTGGAGGCGCGCGGTTTCACCGCCGATGATTTCGCGCGCTCGCATCCGGCCGGCGCACTTGGCCGACGCCTGCTGCTGCACATCACCGACGTGATGCACAGCGGCGATGAGGTGCCGCGCGTGCGCGCCGAAGCGACATTGAGCGAGGCATTGGTCGAGATGAGCCGCAAACGCCTGGGCATGACCGCGGTGGTTGACGCCGACGGCTGCCTGCTTGGCCTGTACACCGACGGCGACCTGCGCCGCACACTCGATGACGCCGCGATCGACCTGCGCAATACCCGCATCGACGCGGTAATGACGCGTACGCCCAAGACGATCGGCACCGAAGCGCTTGCGATCGAGGCCGCGCAATTGATGGAAGCGCACCAGGTCAATGCGCTGCTGGTGCTGGACGATGCACGCCGCGTGGTCGGCGCGCTCAACATTCATGACCTGTTGCGGGCGCGGGTGGTTTAAAGGCCGGGAGCCGGGAATTGAGAATCGGAAATCGTCAAAGCCGCTTCCACTTTCCCGTCCTCGTCCCGACCTTAGCCGTTGCTTGAACGATTTCCCGATTCCCGACCCCCGACCCCTTAATGCCCTACTCCCACATCAGCGATTATCCCGCCGACATCCTCACGCGCGCAGCGAAGGTGCGCCTCGCCTGCTTCGATGTCGACGGCACGTTGACCGATGGCCGCCTGTTCTTCGACAGCGAGGGGCGCGAGATCAAGGCATTTCATGTCCGTGACGGGCAGGGCCTGGCGTTGCTGAAGCAAGCCGGGATCCCGGTCGCCTTCGTCACCGCGCGTGCCAGCTCGATCGCCGAGCAGCGCGCAGCCGAGCTTGGTGCCGAGGCCTTCACCAAGATTGGCGACAAGCTTGCGTGTGTGCGCGGACTCGCCGATCGGCACGGCCTGGATCTGGATGCGGTGGCGTTCATGGGCGACGATTTCGCCGACCTCGCCGTGCTGCAGGCGGTCGGCCTTGCCGTGGCCCCTGCCGACGCCCATGCCTGGGTGCGCGAACGCGTGCATTGGCGCACGGTTGCACCGGGTGGCGACGGCGCCGCGCGGGAACTCTGCGATCTTCTCCTGGCCGCCCAGGGCAAGGCCGGTGCGTTGCTGGCGCAGACGCTGCCGCAGGCACCGCCGTCACCGGCACTGCCGTCGCAGGGCGCGGCATGAACTGGCGCCCCGTTTTGATGCTGCTGCTGCTGACTGCGGCCGTCTTCTCCGGCTGGTCGGTCTGGAGGCACCATGCGATCCGATCTGCCGTCGCGGCGGCTGGTGGACGCTCGGATTTCGTGTTGCATGATTTCGAGTTGATCGCATTTGATGACACCGGCAAGGAGTCATTCACTTTGCGAGCGCCCATGCTGCAGGAAACCCCGGGCGCAAAGACGATGGAGCTGACCACGCCGCTGTTCCTCCTGCCCGACGCGCAAGGCCACTATTGGCAAGTGCATTCGCAGACGGGTTGGGTCAGCGAGCAGCGCGACGAGATCCGCCTGCACGGCAAGGTCAATACAGTCAGTCCGCCCCAGGATCCGCGCACGATCACGATGAATACCGAACAACTGAACGTCTTCCCGAAAACCCACCTCGCTGCGTCCAGTGACGTCGTGACCGTCACCGAACCCGGCCTTACAATGCGTGGCCGCGGCATGGAGGCCAACTTGGCCACCAAGCGTTTCACCCTTCTTTCCCAGGTCACCGCCCGCTATGTCCCGTCCCGCTAATGTCTTGTCGGTCTTCGTGCTGCTTGCCTGCACGCTTTTCGTCGGCCCGCTCTTCGTTGGCATGGGCACGGCTTGGGCGCGTTCGACCGATCGCAACCAGCCCATGGATGCCGAGTCCAACCAGAACACCTGCACCCTGGGCGACGCGGGACAGTGCGAGCTGACCGGCAGCGTGAAGATCATCCAGGGCTCACTCAACATCGATGCCGCCAAGGCGACCATCTTCCGCGCTGGCGGCGACATCAGCCGCGCGTTGCTGAGCGGCAGCCCGGTGGTACTGAATCAGCAGATGGATGACGGCACCCCGATGACCGCGCGCGCCAGCAACGTCGACTACAACCTCAAGACCGACGTGGTCGTGTTCACCGGCGACGTGCAGCTGCAGCAGCCGCGCGGCAACATGAGCGGCCAGCGCGTCGTCTACAACCTCAAGACCGGAAGCATCGACAGCGGCGGCCAGGGCAATGGCCGGGTCAAGATGCGGATCATGCCGAAGAACTTGCAGCCGGCACCGGCTGCGCCCGTCCCGCCGAAGAAGACCACCCCGTAATGCTGGTCGCCGAAGGGTTGCGCAAGCGCTACCGTGCCCGCGAGGTCGTGCAGGATTTCGGGCTGACCCTGGATGCCGGTGAAGTGGTCGGCCTGCTCGGCCCCAACGGTGCCGGCAAGACCACCTGCTTCTACATGATCGTCGGGCTGGTACCCGCCGATGCCGGCCGGATCACGCTTGATGGCCGCGACATCACCGCAGAGCCGATGTACACCCGCGCCAAACTCGGCGTCGGCTACCTGCCACAGGAGCCGTCGGTGTTCCGCAAGCTCAGCGTCGCCGACAACCTGCGGCTGGTTCTGGAATTGCGCCCGGACCTCGACCGCGCCGGCCGCCAGCGCGAGCTGGAAGGCCTGATGGACGAACTGCAGGTCGCGCATGTGGCCGACCAGAGCGGCGCCAGCCTGTCGGGCGGTGAACGGCGGCGGGTCGAAATCGCCCGCGCGCTGGCCGCGAAACCGCGGTTGATGCTGCTGGACGAACCGTTCGCCGGCGTCGACCCGATCTCCGTTGGCGAGATCCAGCGCATCGTCCGCCATCTCAAGAACCGCGGGATCGGCGTCTTGATCACCGATCACAATGTCCGCGAGACCTTGGGCATTTGCGACCGTGCGTATATTCTCAATGAAGGCAGCGTGCTCGCGCAGGGGGCTCCGGACGCGCTGCTGGCCAATCCCGACGTGCGCCGCGTTTATCTGGGCGAATCCTTCCGCCTGTAGCTTCCGGCTTGCCCGGACGGTACAAGCCAACGCCCGGACCCGCGGCCGCAGTCCCCTTGCCGGACGCGTTCTACTGGTCATGAAGCCTCGTTTGCAGACATCGCTCGGCCAGCAGCTGGTGCTGACGCCCCAGTTGCGCCAGGCGATCCATCTATTGCAGTTGTCCGCGCTCGAGCTTGACGCCGAACTGGCCGAAGCGGTCGAAAGCAACCCGCTCCTGGACTGGGCCGAACCCGAACCGATCCGCACCTCCAGCAGCACCGCATCCGATGGCGGTCAGCGCGAAGATGGCGATGGCGGCGATCACGCGCCAGCGGACGACACCCCACCATGGACCCGGAGCGACGAACCCTGGCAGCCGCGCGCCGGTGGGTCTTCCGAAGGTGATGAAGAAGAAGGCGATGCCGCCGAACGCATCGCCGAGCCGCAGACCTTGCAGGACCACCTGCAATGGCAACTTCACCTGACCCACCTGTCGCCACGTGACCGTCGCATCGGGCTGGCGGTGATCGACGCGATCGATGATGACGGCTACCTGCGCGAATCGCTGGATGCGCTGCGCGATGCATTGCAGCCGGACCTGCTTGTGTCGCATGACGAGCTGCTCGCGGTACTGCACCAGTTGCAGGCGTTCGATCCGGCTGGCGTCGGCGCGCGCGATCTCGGTGAATGTCTCGCATTGCAGCTGGCGCCGTTGCCTGACGATACCCCTGGCAGGGCCTTGGCACTGCGCATTGCCACCGGGCCGATCGATCGGCTGCCGAAGGTCGGCATCGAGGGCATCGCCGCTGAACTGCACTGTCCCGCGCTCGAGGTCACGCTCGCGCTGCAGCTGCTGCGTTCGCTCGATCCACGCCCTGGTGCGCAGATCGGCAGCCTCCCGGCCGACACCTACATCACTCCCGATTGCGTGATCTGGCGTCAACAGGGCATCTGGCGGGTTGCCCTGGCGACCAGCCGCGCACCACGGCTGACCATCCACCGCGGCTACGAACAAATGATCGGCCACGCCGGCGCCAGCGACGCTGGCTACCTGCGCGGCCGGTTGCAGGAAGCGCGCTGGCTGCTGCGCAATATCGAGGCGCGCGGCGAGACCCTGCTCAAGGTGGTGCGCTGCCTGGTCCGGCAGCAATCCGGCTTTTTGGAATTCGGCGCGCAGGCGCTGCGGCCGCTGACGCTGCGCGAGGTCGCCGGCGAGGTCGGCCTGCACGAGTCGACCGTGTCACGCGCGATCGCCCGCAAGTATGTGCGCACCCCACGTGGGACCGTGGCGCTGCGCAGTTTCTTCGCCTCCGGGATCGACACCGCCGGGGGCGGTGAAACGTCCAGCATCGCCATCCAGAGCATGATCCGGCGCCTGATCGACGCCGAAAACCCGCGCAAGCCGCTGTCCGACGCACGCCTGGCCGAGTCGCTCAAGACCGACGGCGTGCCGGTCGCGCGCCGCACCGTGGCAAAATATCGGGAAGCGATGGGGATCGCCTCCTCGCAGGATCGCGTGCGCATTGCGTGATGGGGAGATGCGATGACCCGCCGCCCGTCATTCCCTGTGTAGAGCCGAGCTCTGCTCGGCTGCCTTGCCGGAACTCCGGAAAAGCGGCCGAGCAGAGCTCGGCCCTACTGACGCGATTAAGGGTTTAGTCTGGTTTCACAGCAGCACCGTCAATTCGCGCGATGCTGTCCGTCCATACCGCCCCAGGAGGTCGCCGATGCGCATCGAAACCCACGGCCAGCAAATCGAAGTCACCCCCGCCCTGCGTGATTATGTCGAGACCAAACTCGCACGACTGGGGCGGCATTTCGACCAGCCGATCGAAGTACGCACCTTGCTGAGCCTGGACAAACCGGACCACCGCGCCGAAGCCACCGTCGGCGTTTCCGGCCGCACCCTGCACGCTGACGCCAGCGCCATCGACATGTACGCGGCGATCGACCTGCTGGCGGACAAACTCGACCGCCTGCTGGTCAAGCACAAGGAAAAAATGGTGGACCACCACCGTGGCGAGAGCGCAGCGCGCAGCGGCGACTTTGCCTGACTGCCGCCCTGCTCCTCAAACGCGCTCCTCACACACGCTCCGACGCGCACTCCTGACGCACGCACCAGACGCACGCACCAGACGCACGCGACGACGATGCCCCTTTCCGAGTTTCTCAGCGCCGACCGCATCGTCGTGCTGGCCGATGCGACCAGCCGCGACGCCGTGCTTGATGCGGCGGCGCGCCTGCTCGGGAATGCTTCGCCGGGATCGACCGCCGCCATCGCCGACAGCCTGCGTCAGCGCGAGCGCATGGGAAGTACCGCGATCGGTCATGGCGTCGCGATTCCGCATGGCCGCAGCGACGCCTTCGACGACACCCGCGCCGCCTTCCTGAGATTGCAGCCGGCCGTGGAGTTCGATGCCGGCGATGGGGTACCGGTCGATCTGGTGTTCGCGATGGCGGTGCCTGAGCACTTCACCCAGCAACATCTGCAGCTGCTGTCTGAACTTGCCGAGCGCTTCGCCGATCCCGACTTTCGCACGGCGCTGCGCACCGCGCCGGATGTCGATACGTTGCGCCTCGCCCTGCTCGCCACGGTACCGGCGACGGTGAGTTGACCGCATCCGTGACTGACATGACCGCTGGCAAATGACGACCAGGATCAGCGCGAGCGAACTGTTCGAGCAACTGAGCGAGCGACTCGGCCTGCGCTGGCTCGCCGGCCGGGAAGGCGCGTCGCGGGTTCTGGAAGCCGTCGACAACGTGGCGCGGCGTCCATCGCTGGCTGGCTACCTCAATCGCATCTATCCAAACAAAGTGCAGATCCTCGGGACCGAAGAACTGGCTTGGCTCGATACCCTGGATTCGCGCCTGCGCTGGGAAACGCTGGAGAAAATCGTCCAGGACCGCCCGCTGGCACTGGTCATCAGCAAGGACCAGCCGTGCCCGGAGGATCTGCGGATCGCCGCTGGCGACTCCGGCACGCCGCTGTGGACCTCGCCCAAGCGCGGGCATGAGTTGCTGAATCATCTGCAATACCACCTCGCTCGCACGCTCGCGCCGCGGGTGACGCTGCATGGCGTGTTCATGGAGATTTACTCGATCGGCGTGCTGATTACCGGGGAGTCCGGTTCAGGCAAGAGCGAACTGGCGCTGGAGCTGGTGACCCGCGGTCACCGCCTGGTCGCCGACGACGCGCCCGAGTTCACCCAGATCGCGCCCGACGTGCTCGATGGCACCAGCCCGGAGATGCTCCAGGACATGCTGGAGGTGCGCGGCCTGGGCGTGCTCGACATCCGCCAGATGTTCGGCGACACCGCGGTCAAGAAGAACAAATACCTGCGCCTGATCGTGCATCTCACCAAGCCGCACCTGGCCCAGTCGGACCTGGAGCAGCAGCCCGGTGGGATCGAACGCATCACCGGTGATCTGAGCGTCAGGCGTGTGCTCGATCTCGACGTGCCTACAATTACCTTGCCAGTGATGCCGGGCCGTAACCTCGCCGTGCTGACCGAAGCCGCAGCGCGCGCGCACATCCTGCGTGCGAAGGGCGTCGATCCGGCTGCGGCGTTCATGGCCCGGCACAGCCACTTCCTGGAACGTGCGTCATGAGCCGAGCCAAATGAGTTCGACACCGCCCTCCCTGATCATCGTCAGCGGCATGTCCGGCTCGGGCAAGTCGGTGGCGTTGAACACCTTCGAGGATCTCGGCTTCTACTGCGTCGACAACCTGCCGGCCGAGCTGCTGCCCGAATTCGTGCGCAGCGTGACCCGCGACGACGGCGTGCCGGAGAAGCTCGCGGTTGGCATCGACGTGCGCAACCGCCACAGCGATCTGGCCAACATTCCCGAATGGTTGTCGGCGGTCGGCGCCCTCGGCCTCGATCCGCGCCTGGTGTTTTTCGATACCGACGACGCGGTGCTGCTCAAACGTTATGCCGACACCCGTCGCCGGCATCCGCTCAGCCACCTCGGCCTGGCGCTGGCCGACGCCATCTCGCTCGAACGCCAGGTGCTCAAACCATTGCGGCAAATCGCTGATGCCGTGATCGACACCAGCCATCTCAACGTGCACCAGATGCGCCGGCAGGTGATCACCGAATTCGGCCTGACCACCGACGACTCGCTGTCGCTGCTGTTCGAATCGTTCGCCTACCGGCGCGGGGTGCCGCCAGATGCCGACTTCGTGTTTGACACACGCGTGCTGCCCAATCCGCACTGGAATCCGGAATTGCGCCCGCTGTCGGGACGCGATGCCGCGGTTCGCGACTACCTTGAAACCCAGCCAGACGTCGTCAAATACGTCGCCCAGGTCCAGCAGTTCCTCGACAGCTGGCTGCCGCGGCTGCGTTCGGACACGCGCAGCTATGTGACCGTCGCCTTCGGCTGCACCGGGGGCCGGCATCGTTCCGTCTACCTGGCAGAGCGCCTCGCCGAGCACTACCGCGCACAGGACTGGGGCGAGGTTGCGGTCTTCCACCGCGAACTGGATTGACGCGTGGTCATTGACGCGTCGTCGTTAGGGCGGTTTTCAACCCGCCGCCTGTTCCGGGCGCCATTGGCGGCGGGTTGAAACCCGCCCTACGCTTCCGGCCGGTCACACTGGTCTGTTAAGTTGCTGTCATGTCCGTCGGCATCCTGCTCATCACCCATGAAGGCATCGGCTCGGCGCTGATCGCGGTAGCGACCAGGCTCCTGCGCCAGTTGCCGCTGAAGACCGAAGCGTTCGAGGTGCCTTACGACGCCGACGCCGACGTGCTGTTGCCGGACGCGAGCGCCGCACTGCGGCGGGTCGATGGCGGCGCCGGCGTGCTGGTGCTCACCGATCTCTATGGCGCCACGCCCAGCAACCTTGCCGCGAAACTCGCACGGCTCGGCACGCCGGTGCGGCGGGTATCGGCGCTGAACCTGCCGATGTTGTTGCGGGTGATGAACTACGCCGATCTCGACCTTGACGAACTCCCCGCCGTCGCCGCCGCAGGTGCTCGCAACGGTGTCATCCACGATGATGCCTGAGGTGCTCTACCCATGATCGAACGCGAACTGCTGGTCACCAACCGCCTCGGCCTGCATGCGCGCGCGACCGCAAGGCTGGTACAGGTGCTGTCCGGCTATCGCAGCAATGCAACGCTCACCGCGAAAGGTCGCGAGGTCAACGCCAAGAGCATCATGGGCGTGATGCTGCTCGCGGCCGGGCCGGGCACAACGGTGCTGCTGCGCGTGGACGGGGCCGACGAAACCAGCGCCGCATCCGCGGTCGCGGAGCTGTTCGGGCGCAATTTCGACGAGGAAAGCTGATGCGGCTGTTGTTGCCCGGGCACGGCGCTTCGCGCGGCAGCGCGCTCGGCCGCGCCCGGGTGCGGCTGCCGCATGCGCTGGAAGTCTCCGAGGAGCGCGTCGACGACGTTGCCGCCGAACTCGCCCGCCTGCATGCGGCCATCGACGTGGTGCGCGGCGAAATGCGCGCACTGCGCGAACGCCTGCAGGGGGTGCTGGCGCAGGAGGTCGGTGAGTTCCTCGATCTGCACGCACTGCTGCTCGACGATCCGGAGCTGCTGCACGGACTGGACACCCTGATCCGCAACGAGCGCTATTCCGCCGACTACGCCCTGCGCGTGCAGCGCGACCGCATCGCAAGCGTCTTCAACAACATGGACGATGCATATCTTCGCAGCCGCATCGACGACATCGACCAGGTGATTGGCCGCATCCATGCCGCGCTCCACCGCCGCGATGCCGATGTGCGCGGCGTCGCCGGTGAGATCCTGATCACCGACAGCATCGCCCCGTCCGAGCTGCTGCAGTTGCAGGCGCAAGGCGTGATGGCGGTGATCACCGCCGGCGGCAGCACGCTGTCGCACAGCGCGATCCTTGCCCGCAGCCTGCATCTGCCGTTGGTCGTCGGCGCCGCGCAGGCATTGCAGAAGGTCAACGACGGCGACGTACTGGTCGTGGATGGCGGCACCGGCCTGATCGTCCGCGAACCCGATGCCGAAGACCTGCGCGCGCACCTCACCCGGACCCGCGACTACGCGCGCGAGCGCAAGCAGCTCAAACGCCTGCGCCGTGAACCGTCGCGCACCACGGATGGCGTCGACATCAAGCTCTGGGCGAATGCCGAATCGCGCGAGGACGTGGCCGAGGCACATGCGCTGGGCGCCGCTGGTGTCGGGCTGTACCGCACCGAGTTCCTGTTCCTCAACAGCAGCGTGCTACCCGACGAGGAGGCGCAATTCCGGGCCTATCGAGACCTGGTGCTGGGCATGACCGGACGCACGGTGACGATCCGCAGTCTCGACGTCGGCGCCGACAAGGCCGATCGCACCGGGCTGACCTTGACCGGCGAGCCCAACCCGGCGCTTGGCGTGCGTGGCGTGCGCCTGTCGCTTCTGCGCGATGGCCTGTTCGAGACGCAGCTGCGGGCGATCGTGCGTGCATCGGGCTACGGCCCGGTACGCGTGCTGGTGCCGATGGTCAGTTGCCGCGAGGAAATAGTCGCGGTACGCGCGCTGCTCAAGCGCGTGATCGGCGACTTGCGCCGGGAAGGCCATGAGCTTGCCGAACACATCCCCCTGGGTGCGATGATCGAGGTGCCCTCGGCCGCGATTGCGTTGCCTGGTTTTATCGACACGGTGGACTACCTGTCGATCGGCACCAATGACCTCGTGCAGTACCTCCTCGCCGCCGACCGCAACAACGAGGCGCTCGGCGCGTTGTACACGCCGCTGCATCCGGCCGTCCTGCGGCTGCTGCACTCGGTGATCGCGATCGCCAACAAGCGTGGCAAGCCGATCGCGGTCTGCGGTGAAATGGCCGCCGATCCACTCTTTGCACCGCTGCTGCTGGCGCTGGGCCTATTCGAGTTCAGCCTGCATCCGGCGACGCTGCTGGAAGTACGTCAAGCCATTCGTGGCTGCAACCTGGGCGCGCTGCGCGCACGCGCCCCAGCGCTGCTGCGTGCGCGGGATCGGGCGGGGATCGAGAAATGGATGGTGGGGTCGACCTGACGTTTCGCTTTTTGCTCGTCATCTCCGCGAAAGCTGGTATCCAGTGACTTTGCTGCCGCTTGTCAAGTCAAGCGCTTTCGCCGTTGGCGAGTTACTTTTCTTTGAAAGCGCCCAAAGAAAAGCAACCAAAAGAAAGGGCGCTTCCCCGAAACAGCTCACTCGGTCTATGAGTGGTAAAGCGATTTTCCGACTCGCCATCCATGGTTCGGTCGGAAAACGCCGCACATCCTGTGCGGCGCCCTCCGGGTTTGCGGAATGCAGTTGTGCTCAGGCATTTTTAGCGTCAGCAGCAGAGCAGCAGAGCAGCAGCCTGATGCTGCTTGCTTTTGACTCTAAGTGCGAATTACTTACGAGACTGCTCGCTAGACCCCAACGGGGCGGCGTACAGGATGTACGCCGTTTTCAGCCGAGCCATGGATGGCGAGTCTGAAAATCGTCCTGGGACCACACAATTCTGGTGAGCCCTGTCGGGAAAGGCCGCTTTCTTTTGGTTACTTTTCTTTGCGGCCTTTCAAAGAAAAGTAACTCGCCAACGGCGAACGCGTTTAAAACAAAAGCCAGAACAAAGGCACTGGATCCTCGCTTTCGCGGGGAAGATGGGCAAGAGCAAAGAGCGCACCTCATCCGCCTTCGGCACCTTCTCCCCGCAACGGCGCGGGGAGAAGCAAGTCAGGGGTGGGCATCTCCCATCATGCAAGCGATAATCCCCGCATGAACGCCTGATCCCTGTCGCGCCCCTGGTGGATGCGACGCTCCCAGCCTTCCAGAACCAGGAAGCCCGCATGGCCGAAGCCGTCCACCACGACAAGACCGCGCGTCAGCTGCGTCTGCTTTCGGACGCGCTCGACAGCGGTCGCCTCGGGCCCGTGCGACGCCTGGTCAATACGTTGTCGCCGGCTGAGATCGGCAACCTGCTCGAGTCATTGCCGCCGGACGAACGTACCGTGGTCTGGGGCCTGGTCGATCCCGAAGATGACGGCGAGGTGCTGCTGCACGTCGGCGACGAGGTGCGCGAAGGCCTGCTCGCGGACATGGATCCGGATGAAATCCTCGCCGCCGTCGAGGATCTCGACATCGACGACCTCGCCGACCTGGTCCAGGATCTGCCCGACACGGTCATCGACGAAGTACTCAAGTCGATGGACCGCGAGAATCGCGAACGGCTCGAGCAGGTGCTGTCGTATCCCGAGGACAGCGCCGGGCGCCTGATGAATCCGGACGTGGTGACGGTGCGCGCCGACACCACCGTCGACGTGGTGTTGCGTTACCTGCGCCTGCGCGGCGAGTTGCCGGACCACACCGATCACATCTATGTCGTCAGCCGTCGCCATCAATATCTCGGCCGTATTGCATTGCAGGCGTTGCTGACGCACGAGGCCAACACGCCGATCAACGAATTGCTGGATGACGAGCAGCCGGCGATCGGCTTCGATGAATCGTCAGGCGCGGTCGCCCAGCAGTTTTCGGACCACGACTGGATTTCCGCCCCGGTGGTGGACGACAACAACATCCTGCTGGGCCGCATCACCATCGATGACGTCGTCGACATCATCCGCGAGCAGGCCGAACACCAGGCGTTGGGCGCTGCCGGCCTGGATGAGGACGAGGACCTGTTCAGCCCGGTGCGGCGCGCGACCAAGCGGCGACTGCTGTGGTTGACGATCAACCTCGGCACGGCATTCCTGGCGTCCGCGGTGGTGGGCCAGTTCCAGGGCACGATCGCGCACATCGTCGCGCTCGCGGTGCTGATGCCGATTGTCGCCGGCATGGGTGGCAATGCCGGCACCCAGGTGCTGGCGCTGGTGATCCGCGGCCTCGCGCTGGGCCAGTTGGGCGCGACCAACGTGCAGGTACTGATCTGGAAAGAGATCCGTGTCGCCCTGCTCAATGGCCTCGCGCTGGGCCTGCTGCTTGGTGCGGCCGTCTGGCTCTGGTTCGGCGAATGGCCGCTGGCGCTGGTGATTGCCAGCGCACTGACCATCAACCTGTTCTCGGCCGCACTGGCGGGCGTGTTGGTGCCAGTGACCCTCAAGCGCCTGGGCTTCGATCCGGCGCTGGCCGGCGGGGTGATCCTGACGACCGTGACCGACGTGATGGGCTTCCTGAGCTTCCTTGGACTGGCGACGTTGGTCTTGCTGAAATGAGCCGGCTGAAATGCCCTTGCTGAAACGATCCTGCAGCTTTGATTCCCGGATGCAGCATGCGCAAGCGTTGTGTCGCGATGCGACTTGGCGTTCTCGGCGTCCTGCTGCTCAGTAGCGTGCTCGGTGCCTGCAGCACGCAGCCGCAGCGGCCTGCCACCGGCGCTTTCGTCAAGCGGGCGCTGACCCACGACGGCGCGACTTACCGCTATCAGGTGTTCGTGCCGTCGCAACAGGCCGGTGGCAGGCACCCGCCGTTGATCCTGTTCCTGCACGGCACCGGCGAGCGCGGCAGCGATGGTGCCAAGCCAACCCAGGCCGGCCTCGGTCCGTACCTGCGCCTGCACCTGGCCGACTTCCCGGCGATCGTGGTGTTTCCGCAGGCTCCCGACGGCAGCGAGTGGAACGGGCTGGCCGCGACGATCGCCTTCGACGCAATGGAGCAGGCCAGCGCGGAGTTCGGCGGCGACCACGACCGCACCTATTTGACCGGACTGTCGATGGGTGGATACGGTGTATGGGAACTCGCACTCATGCGGCCGCAGCGCTTCGCTGCGCTGGTGCCGATCTGCGGCGCGCTGCTGGCGCCGAACGATGAGCGTGATTTGTTCGTCACCCCGGTGGCCGGCGAAACGGACCCGTACGCGGCCCTCGCACGACGACTGAAGGACGTGCCCATCTGGATGTTCCATGGCGCCAGGGACGACCTGGTGCTACCTCACGATGACCGCCTGACTTACGCGGCGCTCCGGGCCGCGGGCGGTGACGTGCGCTACACCGAGTTTCCCGATGCCAACCACAACGCCTGGGATCCGGCCTACGCGACGCCGGAGCTGTGGCAATGGTTGCTCGCTCAGCACCGGCGCTGAGCGTCAATCCGCAAATCCCTCGTAGCCCGCAGGATGCAAGTGCGTCAACGCAACAATTCTTCCAGCACCGCCATCCGCACCGCCACCCCGTTCGCGACCTGCTGCAGGATCAGCGACTGCGGGCCGTCGGCGATGGCGTCGTCGATCTCGACACCGCGATTCATCGGCCCCGGATGCAGGACCACCGCGTTGGGCGCGGCGCGGCGCAGGCGTTCGACCGTCAGGCCGAAATCGCGGTGGTAATCGTCGAGCGAAATGATCAGCCCTTCCTGCATGCGTTCGCGTTGCAGGCGCAACATCATCACCGCGTCGACGCCCTCCAGCGCGGCGTCGAAATCCCCGGTCACGACGCAATCGCGCAAGGTGTCGTCCCCAGGCAGTAGTGCGCCGGGCCCGCAGACCCGGATTTCCTTTGCGCCCAGCGTGCGCAACGCGTGCAGGTCGGAGCGCGCCACGCGCGAATGCCGGACATCACCGACGATCAGTACTCTCAGTGCGGAAAAATCCTCGCCCTTGGCCTGGCGCAGGGTCAGCATGTCGAGCAGGCCCTGGGTCGGATGCGCGCTGCGTCCATCGCCGGCATTGACCAGCGCGGTGCCGGGGTTCACCGCTTCGGCCAGCGCCGCGACCGCGCCGTCGGCCTGATGACGGATCACGAAACCGTGCACGCCCATCGCCTCGATGTTCTTCAGCGTGTCGATCGCGGTCTCGCCCTTTGTTGTCGACGAGGTCGAGGCATCGAAGTTGAGCGTGTCCGCGCCCAACTGCATCGCCGCCAGCTGGAAGCTCAAGCGCGTGCGCGTCGACGGCTCGAAGAACAACGTGCAGACCACCTTGCCGGCGAGCACATCGCGCAATCCGCTGCCGCGATGTGCGTGCTCGTGCAGTTGCTGCGCACGATCGAGCAACCGCAGCAGCGCTTCGCGTGGCAATCCGTCGAGGGTGAGCAGATGGCACAGGCGGCCCTGGTCATCGAGTTGCGCGACACTCATTTGGTGCTGCTCATGCAGTGTTTTTTCCGTCGAGTTGAATGGCATCCTGCGGCGCGGCCAGCCAGCGTTCGACGATCACCGCGGCGGCGACCGCATCCAGCGCCGCGGCATCGCGTCGCTTCCTGCGGCCATCGGCGCGATCGGCGGCGAAGCGCTGCGCGGCCTCGATCGAACTCGCGCGCTCATCCACCAGCACCACCGGCAGCGCGTAACGCGCGTGCAACTGCATGGCGAAGGCATGCGCGAACTTGCGGATCGGCTGGTCGCCGCCATCGAGCGTCATCGGGTCACCGACGACGAAACCATCCGGACGCCATTCCTTGTGCAGGCGATCGATCGCGGGCCAGTCGGGCCCGTGAGCACGCACGTCAACCACTGCCAGCGCCCGCGCGCCATGGCCAAACGCGCTGCCAACTGCGACGCCGATCCGACGCGCGCCGACATCGAAGCCCAGCACGGTGCCGTCGCGCCGGATACCGACGATTGCCTGATCAGAAGCCATCCGACCCGAAGCCGTCGTGTCTGCTGCGGAATTTGGCGGCGCAGGCTCAGGCATGGCCGCTGTAGTCGGCCATGCGCGTCATGTCGACGCCAATGCGTCCGGCGGCAGCCTGCCAGCGCGCCCCCAGCGGCAACGCGAACAGCAATTCGGGATCGGCCGGTGCGGTCAGCCAGCTGTTCTCGATCAATTCACTTTCGAGTTGGCCGGCGCCCCAGCCAGCGCATCCCAAGGCGACGGTCACATGCTGCGGCCCCTCGCCGCGCGCCATCGCCTCGAGGATGTCGCGCGAGGTGGTGAGGTACAAATCGTAGGCGATGGCGAGGCTGGAATCCCATTCGCGCTCGCCATCGTGCAGCACGAACCCGCGCTCGGGATGTACCGGGCCGCCCGCCAGCACCGTCTGGGCGCGTAGGGTTTCGTCGTCGCTGGCGATGCCCATCTGCTCGAACAC